>CANEZP010000003.1 GCA_947444305.1 Pseudobdellovibrionaceae bacterium
CAAATCACCGGGCACACCGCGCTCGCGTCCGTTAAGGATGATATTGACCGCACCGCCGTCGCTGAGATCCAGCGTTACGGGCAGTTCAACATGAAGCGTGTGAACCTGATCAGGTCCGAGGGAGACTCGCTTCGTCTCTCCCTTTACCTGAAATTTCACGTCCACTTTGTCGAGGGCTTCCAAAATAATCTCGTTTTTCGCCGCTTTTGCGCCGGACTCGGTAGGCTTCGCCGCTTCAACCTTTGCGGGCTCGACCTTAGCTTCTTCAACTTTTGCGGGAACCGGAGGCGCGGGTGTGGGTGCCGGGGCCGCGGCCGCGGCCGCGGCGGGCGGTGGTGTTGAAGCAACGACGGCCGATTTTTCCGGCGCTTCGGATTGGATCGGCTCGGGTCGCGGGGGTGAGAGTACCGTCGGGCGTAACTCTACGAGATTGTTGATCGGCATGCGGATTAAATCCATGCGCGAAGACATAATCGTCTGGGCGTGCGCGATGACCTTACCCACTTCGCTTTTCGTTTCGGCAACCGGCTCGGCCGGCTTCACTTCAACCGCTTTGGTTTCGGCGGGCTTAGGCTCGACAGGTTTAACTTCCGCGGGCTTTACTTCGGTCGGCTTTACTTCAACCGGTTTGACGTCGACCGTAGCGGCTTTTGGATCGACCGTTGCGGATTCAATTTTAACTTCGTCACCGGTATCGGGAGCGGTGTCCGAAGTGGGCGCTACCGCCGCCGCGGCGGGCGGTACGGTCGCCTCCGTCGGTTTTGCGACATCGGTCGGCGTAGTCACGGGGGTCGCCTTGTTAAGATCGGCACTTGCTTCGACAACCCGCTCGCGTTGGTATTTCTCGATTAATTCACGCACGCCGATAATCAAACCAATCAAGACGACGATCACGACGACCGCGATCGTGCGCATCCCGCTCGAACTCTCATCGCCAACGCGGCGGCGTGTGGTCGCGGTTGAAGCTTCGTTCTTTGCGGGTTTAGTCGGTTCGCCGGCGGTGACCGGGGCCGGCGGCGGCCCGCCGGTTTCCTCTTGGAAACTGCGCATGACCGTGTCGACGTCCATTTTTAAAAATAGCGCGTAGGATCGAACAAAACCTTTAAGGATTGTCTTCGCGGGAAGGCGGCCTTCGTCGCCGTTTTCGATCGCGGCCAAAACTTTTGGATTAATTTTTGTCGCGAGCGCGACTTCGCTCAATGAAAGATTCGAGCTCTCGCGTTTGGATTTGAGAAGTGCGCCGGTGTTCTTCATTGTTCGAGCAACTCTAGCATTCCTTTGGCCTTGGCGACATATTTACTTTTCGGATAATCCTTCAGTAATTCGTCGATCCGGGCCCTGGTTTTTTCCTTCTGCCCAAGCGTAAAATAACTCATCGCAGAAAAGTAAATGGGATCCTCGTACCTCGAGGTCCGGCAATATTCGATCGCTTGATCGAGCATTTCGGCCGACTCTTTCACCTTTTTTGTCTCGAACAAAGTACGACCGTAATAATTCGCGGTCGTGCAGCTCTCGCGGCGAATCTGCATCGATCGCTCTAGATACTGACCGGCCTTTTTAAAGTTACCCATCTCGAAGTAAGCCATGCCCATGTTCGATAATGTCTTTTCCGGAGCTTGGTAGGTAAGATCGCCTTCGACTTCGGCCAGCAACTTTATGGCATCGGGGTAGCGTTGTTGATCAATCAATGTGCGGGCCAAATTGTTCTTTGCATCCGAAAAATTAGGTTCAAGGCGTATCGCCTCACGAAACTCCGCCTCGGCTTGCTTCGGCCGCGAGCGAACGTAATAAGCGATACCTAAATTATTGTGTACAAGCGGACTACGCGGATCCAATTTCTCGGCCAGGAGGAGTTCGCTCATCGCCTGAGGATAAAGCCCCTTCGATAAATAACCGTTCGCTATTTGCATATGTAAACTTGCGCGCTGCTGGGCCTCTTTGCTCGTGGTCGTAGCGCAACCGGCGAAGATAAAAGACACGCTCAAAAATGCGATAATGAACTTCATGAATTTACGGTAACAGAACTTGGGGCACAGTCTACGATGAACCCCGCCCCTTTAAGTCGCGGCGCATAAGCTGGCGATCAGCTCAATGTGTTCCGTTTGCGGGAACATATCCAAACCCTGAACTTTTTCGAGCCGGTATTGCTTGTTACCCACCAACCTTTCCACATCCCTTGCGAAAGTGGTCGGGTTACAACTGACATACACAATTTGTTGAGGGGCGAGCCGAAGCAATTCATCGCAAACCTGTTGCGATACGCCCGTTCTTGGCGGATCGAGAACGATCAAACCGGGACCATTCAACTTTTTGATTTGTTTTAGACCTTCGCCGACGTCGGCCGCCATCCAATGCAAATTAGGATATTCGGCGCTGAGGGCGCGCGCGCGCTCGGTAGCCCGGGGGCTCAGTTCGATGGCGGTTAGACTTTTGCCCGGGAAATGCTTCGCGAGCGGAAAGGTTAAATTTCCCGAACCGGCGTAGAGGTCCATGATCCATTCCGCTTTGACGGAAATAAAATCGAGCATGCGGGTCTTTAAAACTTCGTTCTGCGCTTGATTCACTTGCGCAAAGAGGGCCGCTTCGGGATCGCGTTCACCCGCGATGGTCAGCACTTCGCCCCGCTCGTTGACCGCGAGTTCGATCTTCACGCCGTCGGTCGCTTTGACCTCATGGAGTTTGTCATTGAGTCGTTCGTCGGCGATCCAGCATTTGTCGATGGCGATGAGATCGCGCGTTCTCGGCGCGAAAAACCCTTTCTTACCGCCGCGGAAATGAATTTGGATGCGATTGCGGTAAAAGAATTCTTCACGGGCTTCGAGTATCGGCAACGATTCCCATGCCCCGTATTGCACAAGGCCCCGCAGAGAATCGCGAATGATTTTTTCTTTCTGCACGATTTGCTGGGCGTAGGCAACTTGCTGCCAAGAACAACCGCCGCAACGTAAAGCCACCGGGCAAGGGGGTTGCCGGCGGAATGGAGAAGGCGTGACGACTTCGACGAGTTCCGCTTCCCACAATCTGGATTTTTTTAGAGTTACGCGTGCGCGCACGACATCTTGCGGAACGACGCCGCCGATGAATACGACGACGCCTTCGAAACGACCGACCCCGCGCCCGCCGTGGTAGGAGAGCGATTCGATGGTCAGTTCAATAATTTCGTTAGAAGCAGGAACGGCCCCTTGCGGAGCCGGGCGATGTCTATTTATTCGCGAATTCTTTGGTTTCAAAGAAGATCTTCAATTCACGCTCAGCGCTTGCGGCGCTGTCGCTGCCGTGAACGGCGTTTTCGCCGACGTTGTCGCCGTAGAGTGCGCGTAGGGTTCCGGGAGCGGCTTTTTTCGGATCGGTCGCGCCCATGATTTCACGGTTGCGCAAGACTGCGTTTTCACCGGTGAGGGCCATCAAAACCACGGGTCCCGAGGTCATGAAGCTTACGAGTTCGCCGAAGAACGGGCGTTCTTTGTGTTCAGCGTAGAAAGTTTCGCACTGGGATTTTTCGATTTTTGTGAGTTTCATAGCCGAGATCTTCAGGCCATTTTTTTCGAAGAGCGAGATGATTCCGCCGATCGCATTCTTCTTCACGGCATTGGGTTTGATAATGCTAAACGTCGTTTCGGTCGCCATTTTGTATTCTCCTTGATTGGCCGCAACATACCCAGTCTCCCCGAGGTAGGTCAATAGCGGCTAGAGGTTTGACTTTAAGCGGGCCGGGCTTACAGTTTTTGTTGGGGGTACTACATGCCGTTAATTTTGGTGCTGTTGTTTAGTCAGGTGGTCTTCGCTACGTCCACGGCCGAGAACTGCTTGCGGAACTTCCCCTTTCCGCTGGATTCCGACGGACAAGCCGAAGTGGTCGGCGATTCGATCATCGTGACCGGCGAAAACGGCGCCTTAATCGTCCACCGTCCGAGAGGCTCGGTGACCGTATCCGCCGACGGCGTTCGCTGCAACGGCACTTCGGGTAACGATCAGGGAAGCTTCGCTTACCTGGCGAAAATCTTGAAAAAGCGCTCGTCCAGCAAATCCCCCGACGAAAAGGTCAAACTCCGCATTGCCGCGAAGGAATGCTGGAACCTGTCCGCCGGCTTAAACGACGCGATCTCGAGCGTTCGCGAAGTACAAAAAATGACGGACCTTCAGGAACGAAGCCGCTTCGGGGAAGCGACGAACTAGTCCGGCCGGTTGTCTCCCGAGCGAATCGTTTTCTCCCGGTTTCGACCCGTTTCCCAAGATTGACTATTTTTTCCGGGTACCAACTCGTCACCCCGGCAACCAACCGTATTTTCGAGGCGACTTGTTGATTCTAAACCGAGTGGTCATCCCGCGGCGACCCATTATCCGGCGACCGACTTCCCGTGCAACCGATCGTGGTGAAACGAACAAAGCGTCGTTAAATTTCCGGGCTCATTATCCCCGCCCCGAGCCACCTCTATTATGTGGTGAACCTCCACCCACCGGTCCGATCCACAGCGTTCACCCAAACTATTCACATGAGTACACATCCCTTGATCCCGCAAAAACACCGCATGCCGCTGCTCCGCCGTAAGCGGAACACGATTTCTGTGCGCACAGAATTTTTTGGAAATATCTCTCGCATTGAAGTCCGCAACCGCAATGAGCGGTTCGTTTTTAGTTTGACGTTGCTCGGGTTCCATATCGAAATGCTCACCCTTGGTTTTCGCCTCCGCTTTCCCATCATTTTCCGCTTTGTTTTTCCTCACTTGCGAACGCTCCGCCTTCTGAACCGGATCAAACCTTCGCAGATATTCATCCAAGCTCGCCTCGAGCGCGAAGCCGACACCCGCTTCCGCATTCTTCTGCGCACGCAAAGCCTTTACCCGATCTAATTTATCTAAAAACTCAGCCGAAACTTTCACCGTCAACTCAACGCACTCTTCAGATAAAATTTTTGTGCGCTCGGGTTTATGATTGGGATTACGACGTCCTAATTCTATATCTAGCTCACGGCTCGTTTTCGTTTGAGCGATGTGGATAAGCTCCGCCGCATTTTCTGGATTGATGGTCGACATCAGCCGGCTGAGCACAAATACCGAAAGGTTCGATGTCAGCAATTCAGGAATTTCCAGCGCTCGCCGGGCTACGGCGATGTACATGTACGCCACCGCATTCGCAAATCCCAAAATCTCGACCGCATAAACGTGCAAACTGCGTTTATCAAATTCCCGGTAGAGCTTGGTTCGCTCCGCATCCTGAAGAATAGAAATGAAATCCAATTCGAATTTATGAAAGCAATCGCGAGCCTTCAATGCTCTAGCATGAATTTGTTTTTGTTCAGCGTTCATAGTTCCTCCTCATAAAGTTGAAACAATCTATCACGATGTTTTTAGATTCATTTTTCGAGCGACCTTGATCCTTGCAATAGCGGCTTGTTTCGCTTCATTACGGCTTTGTTACGGCGCTTGTCTTTAATTTTAGTTTTTCGAATGGAATTTATGATTTGTACTCGGCAGCTTGGGAAATACAACGCACGAAAAGGCGTCAAATTATTTTTGTTGAGTTGGTAAGAAGTTCTTGGGGTTTCTGTGCGCACAGAATTTATCCGGATCGTTGAGCTTCCGTAGGCGCTTCGATTTTGCTTCGAGTTGGCTGATTTGGTTTTTGCGGGGTTTGTCCGTCCTTGAGAAGGCCTTCTTACTGCCGTCCGCGGCAGTAAGAGTTGGGGATTTTCGGAGGGTTTTTTCTTAGAGAGAAAGAGAGAAAACACGGACAGCGAGCTTAGGTATACGGTTTAGGGATAAGGAATCCAGAATCAGAATTGAGAATTGAGAATTGAGAATTGAGAATTGAGAATTGAGAATTGAGAATTGAGAATTGAGAATTGAGAATTGGAAACAGGGGCGAGAGGAGCAGACAAGAAAAAACAAGTTCGAGATTGAGAATCTCGAGACGAACAGTCTATTTTTTCTGTGCGCACAGATAATGGTTTCTAGCGGCCGCCGGCGGTTCGGTTGAGTCAGGGTTGGTAGATTGGCGATCTTGGATCGGGATCGAGAACGGCAACGATTAGCCAACGAAAAAAGGGCTCTCGCGAGCCCCTTCTCCTACTTTCGAAAAAAATTTTCTTACGCCAAGCTCGCCTTTAAAGTCGTGCCCAAATCGGCCGGGCTCCGGGCGATCTTGCAGCCTGCGCTTTGCAGAGCTTCGAATTTGGCTTCGGCCGTGCCCTTGCCGCCGCTGATGATGGCGCCCGCGTGACCCATGCGCTTGCCCTTGGGGGCGGTGCTGCCGGCGATGAAGCAGGTAACCGGTTTTTTGAATTCGCGTTTGATGTACTCGGCCGCTTCTTCTTCGGCGCTGCCGCCGATTTCGCCGATCATGATGACGGCGTCGGTGTCTTTGTCGGCGTTGTACAACTCAAGGACGTCGATGAAGTTGGTGCCGTTGACAGGATCGCCGCCGATACCGACGCACGTCGATTGGCCGAGGCCTAAGGACGTGAGTTGGAAGACGGCTTCGTAGGTTAACGTTCCGCTACGTGAAAGAACGCCGATGCGTCCCGGTTTGTGAATGTGGCCGGGCATGATGCCGATTTTGCATTCGCCGGGCGTGATGACGCCGGGACAGTTCGGACCGACCAAACGGGATTTTGTGCCCTCGAGGTAGCGTTTGACCGCGACCATGTCCATGACCGGAATACCTTCGGTGATGCAAACGATCAGTTCGATGCCCGCATCGGCGGCTTCCATGATGGCGTCGGCCGCGAAGGGCGGCGGAACGTAAATGACGGAAGCGTTCGCGCCGGTTTTGGAAACGGCTTCGTCGACCGTATCGAAAACGGGCAAGTTCAAATGCTTGGTGCCGCCTTTACCGGGAGTCACGCCGCCGACCATTTTGGTGCCGTAAGCGACCGCTTGTTCGGAGTGAAATGTACCTTGCGAACCGGTGAAACCTTGGCAGATCACCTTCGTATTTTTGTTAATCATGATTGCCATTATTTTGCTCCTTTTACGGCCGCGACGATCGCCTTTGCCGCGCTACCCAGGTCGTCGGCGGGAACGATGTTCAAACCGCTCTCGGCCAATATTTTTTTACCCAATTCAACGTTCGTGCCTTGCAAGCGAACGACGAGCGGAACTTTCAAACCTAATTCTTTGGTGGCCGCGATCACGCCTTCGGCGATGATGTCGCACTTCATGATACCGCCGAAGATGTTCACCAAGATCCCCTTCACGTTTTTGTCGGAAAGGATCAGTTTGAACGCGTTAGTCACCTTCTCTTTATTGGCGCCGCCGCCCACGTCGAGGAAGTTTGCGGGATTACCACCGCTAAGCTTGATGATATCCATGGTGGCCATCGCCAAGCCGGCGCCGTTGACCAAGCAGCCGATGTTGCCGTCAAGCTTGATGAAGGCGAGATCGAATTTCGAAGCTTCTACTTCCGTAGGGTCTTCTTCACCGGTATCGCGCATCTCCATGACGTCGGGGTGACGGAACAAGGAGTTGGAGTCGAAATTCAATTTGCAATCGAGCGGCATCACCGTGCCGTCGCCGGTTTCAACGAGCGGGTTGATTTCGGCCATGGCGCAATCGTAAGTCGTAAAAACTTTGGCAAGCCCGAGCAAAACTTTAACGGCGTTGCTCGCCGCTTTGTCTTTGAAGCCCAAGTGGTACGCCATTTGGCGCGCCTGGAAAGCTTGCATGCCGACCGCGGGATCGATGACGACTTTGAAGATCTTTTCGGGATGCTTCTCGGCCACTTCTTCGATGTCCATGCCGCCCTCGGAAGAGCCCATCATGATGGGACGGCCGTAGTGACGATCGACGAGCATCGCGACGTAATATTCTTTCTTAATGTCACAACCTTGCTCGATGTACACTTTGCGGACCAAACGCCCTTCGGCACCGGTTTGCGGAGTGACGAGCGTCATGCCTAAGATTTTTTCCGACAATGATTTTACTTCGTCGAGTGACTTAGCGACTTTGATCCCGCCGCCTTTACCGCGGCCGCCCGCGTGGACTTGCGCTTTGACAACCCACACGCTGCCGCCGATTTTCTGCGCCGCTTTAACGGCTTCGTCGGGCGTCGAGGCGATTTCGCCCTTCAGCAAGGGAATGTTGAATTTCTTTAGAAGCTCTTTGGCTTGATACTCATGAATATTCATGGATCCTCTCAGGATGGTTAAGGGCTGAAGATAGCAGTTACGTTAGCGTCTGTAAAACTCGGCGCAGGGCTTCTGGCCCTCGATGATTTTAACAAAACCTTTGTTCTTTGTCGGATCCGGATCTTTCGCCCACTCGGGACGAACCGCGCCGCCGAAGTCGGAATAAGGAAAAAAGACATTCCGGATTTTAGAATATTTCGGATCGATGCCGGTACGGGTGTATTTATCGAGGATGCGCGCGGCGACTTCTTTGGATTGAAGATAAATCGAATACGCTTCGATCTTGGATTTCACGTCGGTTAAATATTTCTCGGCCTCGTAGGGGCAGAGGAACATGACGGCAAAGATATTATTGCCCTTGCCGGAAAAGCTCGGCGTGAATTGCTTGCTCGCGAAGACTTCGTGAAAAATCGCATCCGGCTTAGGATCGTCGCGCTTTGGGCTGTACCGATCGACGCGATTGATGATCATCCATCCAATCGCGTCCATCAACGAAACGGCGTCGGCCGCTTCGCACTTTTTCGCCCAGTAACCGGTCGCTAAGGCCTCGGAAAAGATGAGGCGCGAAAGCACCTCGTGATCCGAGAAATTGGCGGCTTCGGCGGCTTCGCGTGCTTTGGCCTCTTCGTTAGAAGAAGCCGGCTTGCACCTGAGCAACTCCGTCGGTTTTGCCGGCGGCTGACGGGGGCGCGAACTTTCACTGGGCGCTGCGGGCGAATCGTTTTGCGCGAAAACGCCCGCGGAATTTAGAGCCAGCAGGAGCAACAATGCCCTCATCAAAAACTCCTAAACTTTGAGCTTACCTAATGCTTCCACTAAATCTTGCACCGCTTTAGTTGAGTTTGTTAGGCCTGCGCGCTCCTCGTCATTTAATTTTACTTCAATAACTTGTTCTAGACCTTTGCCGCCTAGTTTACAGAGCACGCCGATGAAGAGATCTTTGATTCCGTATTCACCTTGCAAGAAAGCCGCGCAGGGAAGAATGCGGCCTTGATCGCGCAAAATGGCTTCGGCCATTTGCACGGCGCTCGCCGAAGGTGCGTAGTACGCAGAGCCCGTCTTCAAAAGACCGACGATCTCGGCGCCGCCCTCGCGGGTACGTTTAACTAAAGCGTCAACGCGCTCTTTGGGCAAAATCTCGAGCAGCGGAACGCCGCCGACCGAACAGTGGCGCGGCATCGGAACCATCGTGTCGCCGTGGCCGCCGAGCACGAAAGCTTGAACATCTTTAACCGAGCATTTTAATTCTTCGGCGATAAAAGAGCGAAAACGTGCACCGTCGAGAACGCCGGCCATGCCTAGGACGCGCTCGCGCGGGAAGTCGAGTTCTTTCAAGGCAACGTAAGCCATCGCATCCAAAGGATTGCTGACGACGATGACTACGGAATCGGGTGAATTCTCGCGAACGCCTTTGCAAACATCCTTCATGATCTTGGAGTTGGTACTGAGTAAATCATCGCGGCTCATCCCGGGTTTACGTGGAATACCCGCGGTGATGATGACGACATCCGAGCCGGCGGTGTCTTTGTAATCCGAGGTGCCCGTGATGCGCGCATCAAACTGCTCAACGGGAGAAGCTTCGAACAAATCGAGTGCTTTACCTTTAGCCGCGCCGTCGTTGATATCGACGAGAACGACGTCGCCGAGCTCTTTTGCCGCTGCCCAGTGCGCGCACGTTGAACCGACAAAGCCCGCGCCAACAACCGTGATTCTCTTCCGAGTGTGTTTCATGAAAAAACCTTTCAATTATGAAAGGGCAGCAAGCGTGCGGCCCCGATGTAGAGATTCGCCAGATATTAGACAACTTCCTTGCGCTGCACACCAATTTTTGTACAATCTGAGGCATCGTGGCAATGCAGCAGCAGTTAGCTCTTCAGGACGTAACCATCGACTTCGGTGATGGGCCTCTCCTTAAAAACGTAAATCTCGCTGTCGCGCCCGGCGAAAGTGTCGTGCTTATCGGGCCGAGCGGTCTCGGTAAATCCGTGGTGCTTAAACTCTTCGCGGGTTTACTAAAGCCTACCTCCGGAAAAGTTTTGGTCGAAGGTAAAGATCTGCACGCCCTACCCGCGCATGAACAAAGCGCACTCCAATTGAGAATGGGAATGCTGTTTCAAAAAAATGCGCTGTTTGATTCACTCAGTGTCGGTGAAAACATCGCTTTCCCGATGCGCGAGAAAACTTCACTCGACGAAACTGAAATCCAACGGCAGGTCGACTTTTTTCTCGAAGCCGTGGGCATCGCTTACGCGGCAGCCCTTTTTCCCGACGAGATTTCGGGCGGCATGCAAAAGCGCTTGGGCATCGCCCGTGCCTTAGCGCTCCGGCCGCAAATCGTTTTTTACGACGATCCGACCGCGGGTCTTGACCCCATCACCAGCCGCCGGATCATCGAATTGATTCAGAAACTCCGCGAAGAACAGAATTCGACAATCGTCACGGTGACCAATGACATGGCGCGCGCATACCAACTTGCCGACCGGATCGTGATGGTCGCCGACGGCGAACTCATCATCACGGGCGGCAAAGCGCAAACTTTGGCGAACAAAGATCCCCGCGTTTCCCAATTCATTCGCGGCAAACTCGACGGTCCACTGACCGGGCGGCACGCGTGATCACCTTCCGAGACGTGCACAAGCAGTTTGGTGAGCGCGAAGTTTTGAAAGGGATCACCTTCGAAGTCCCCGAAGGACAAATTTTGTTTATCCTCGGAACATCGGGCACCGGTAAAAGTGTTTTGCTGAAGAATATCGTCGGACTTATGCAACCGACCTCCGGGCAAATTCTCGTGGACGGCACCGACGTGACCCGGCTTTCCGAAGAAGAATTGTTTCCCGTAAGACGAAAGTGCGGAATGGTTTTTCAACACCCGGCACTGTTCGATTCATTAACTATTTTTGAAAATGTCGCATTCGGTTTAAGAAAACATTATCCCGAATACAGCGCCGCTCAACTCGCCGAACGGGTAAGGGAATGCCTGTCGCTTGTTTACCTTTCCGGCGTCGAGGATAAAAAACCTCAGGCCATCTCCTACGGTATGCAAAAGCGCGTGAGCTTAGCGCGCACCGTAGCGGTCAATCCACGAATTTTATTATTCGACGAACCGACGACCGGCCTTGATCCGGTTACGACCCGGGCGATCAATGATCTTATCCTTGAACTTTCTAGAAAGCTGAAGACGACATCGCTGGTCGTCAGCCACGATATGCAATGCGCGCTCGACATTGCCGATCAAATTATCGTTTTAGATATGGGTGAGATCGTCGCGCGCGGCACGCCGGAGGAACTCCGGAAAAATCCTCACCCGCTGGTTCGTGATTTCTTGAAGGAGGCGCTCGATGCTGAAACCGCTTCTTAACGTCATCGACGACATCGGCGAATGCTTGATTTTCCTCCGCCTGATCTTGCGCACGGCTTACCGTTCGCCGTGCACGTGGGAAAGTATTTGTGAACAAACGTGGAAGGTGTCCGTCCAGAGCACCCCGACCACCGCGCTGGCGGGATTCTTCGTAGGCGCCATCATGACCGTGCAGTTCACGATGCAAACTAAAGCTTTCGGCGCGCTTGGCTACCTCGGTGGCCTATCAACCAGCGCCACGGTTCGCGAAGTCGGGCCTTTGTTGATCGCGTTCCTACTGAGCGGAAAGGTCGGCGCTTACACCTCGGCCGAACTCGGAACGATGCGCGTGACCGAACAGATCGACGCGATCCGCTGTCTAGGCGCCAACCCGATCCAGGAAATCATCCTTCCCCGCTTCCTGGGCATCGTCATCTCCAGTTTCTTTTTGCTCGCCGCGGGTTTGATCATGTCGATCTTCGGGGGCATGTTGATGGGTTCGGTTTTCTCCGGCATCAATCCCGAAGAATACGTGCGCCATATCCCGACCATCGTTACGCAATTCAGTATCGGCAATGGTTTGTTTAAATGTTTGGTCTTCGCGCTGATCCTCGCGTCGGTTTGTACATATAAAGGATACTCCGCCACCGGCGGCGCGAAAGGCGTAGGCCGCGCGGTCGTCGGCACGGCGGTCATGACCATGGTGGGCATCGTCGTCTTTGATTGGTTCACCAGCTTGCTTAGCGAAACCGCGTTGAATCTATTCCGGGAGGGCGTCTGACCAACTCACGGCGCGTGAAAGACATTTTCGTTCAGCTTGAGTTCGTTACTTGGCAAAGTTTGCCGGTCATATTGTTCTGCGTTTGCTTCGCCGCGGTCGTCACTATTATCGAATCGTCTTTCCACATGAAGCTTGTCGTACAAAACGATGCGCTGGTGCCGGGTTTCGCGGCTCTCCTTATATTACGAGAGCTTGGCGCCGTCGTTAGCGCGCTGCTGTTAACCTCACGAGTGGGCGCGGGGCTCGCGGCCGAAGTCGGTTCGATGAAAATCACCGAACAAATCGAAGCCCTCAAGATGTTGGGTATCGATCCGGTCCGCTTCCTCGTCGTTCCGCGCTTCGTCGCCTGCGTGATCGGCGGCTTTCTACTCAGCCTGATCGCAAATTTGGTTTGCTTGTACTGTGCTATGTTGGTTAGCGAAGCGAAGTTGAGTTATTCCAGCGGCGCGTTCATCACGAGCATGCGTGCCTTCGTGACCTTCCAGGATTTAGTTTTTGCTTGCCTGAAGGGTGCGTGCTTCGGAGCGGTTATCCCGCTGGTAAGCTGCTACTTCGGCTTTCGATGTAAGAGCGGCGCCGAGGGTGTCGGCCTTGCGACCACGAATTCCGTCGTCGTCTCTTCCGTTTTGATTATAGTTTTAGATTTCGTGCTCACTTTCCTGTTCTCGCACTTTTATTGAGGAGTAGTTGTGATGAAGCCACAGACTAAGGTTGGATTGATGTTCGTGGGTGCGCTGGTTTTGGTCGTCATCTTCGCGTTCGCGCTCGGGAAGTTTAATCCGTTTTCGGACGCGCACGAAGTCAACCTGGCGTACAATTTCGCGGGCGGAATCGAAGTCGGCTCACCGGTTCGGGTGATGGGCATCAAGGTCGGCAAGGTACGCTCGATTGAGTTCAATCCCGAATTTAAGATGCCCGACACCGGCGAAGAAGTGAAATTGCTGATCAAGATCACGGTCGACAAGCGTGCGTGGTCCAGTTTGCGGGCCGACAGCAGGTTCTTCATCAACCTAGCGGGCGTTATCGGCGAAAAATTCTTAGAGATCAGCCCCGGGTCGTCCGACAAGCCGGAATTAACCCACGGACAGGTGATCCGCGGCGAAGATCCTCCCCGCATCGACCAAATGATCTCGCAAAGCTATGCGCTAGCCGGGAAAATTCTCGATATGGTGAACAAGAACGAAGGATCGATGGTTGAAACGATCGAAACTTTGAACAAACTGGTCACGAACTTCGATAAAGCGCTAAAACAGCTCGAAAAGACGTCGCGGGATCCAGAAGTTACAAAAATTGTGAAGAACTTAAGCATCATTATGTCCGACGGCGCGTTCTTCAGCCAGAAGCTGCGGACCCCGGAAGCCATCGAAACGATGGCTTTGATCAATAAATTGATCAAAAGACTCGAACCGCTCGACGGTCCGGTGATCAAAAAATTTCTCCAACAAGACGGCATCAAAGCTAAACTTTTTTAGCTCATCAGTTAACAACGCCGTTCAAACTTAAACATGAAATCTTAAACGATGCGTGCGGATTCAATGCGCGCGCTTCGCCGCTGTGGCAGCGGAAAAGAAATGGTTTATGGCAAAAAAAAACCCACGGGGTTAGCCGTGGGTTTTCTAGTTTCTCGCTTACGCGAAAACTACTTTTTCTTGCGAGCTCCAACTTTTTTGGTAGCTTTTTTCTTAGTAGCTTTTTTAGCTGCTTTTTTCTTCTTAGCCATTTTGTCTCCTCCACGGATGAGTAGCGTTTCTCTTCTTTGAACGCTTCGTTCTCTTTTAGTTTAACCGGGTGACTAATCTCGTCAATAGCAAATTCAAAAAAAAACACATTTTTTGCTTGATGAACATGTCGGAGGTTCGAGTGGCTATCATTTTGTTCGCGATTTCGTTGTTCGGAATCATGTCCGCACTTCGGATGTTGATTCATTTTCGATCGCGCGCGCTCATTTCATCACAGCATCTGACAAAAATTGGCACCGGGTCATGCGCGCTCATCATCGGCGTACTTTTTTTCTGCGCGCGCGATCTTATTTGCGCGAGTTTTGCTCTGATGTGCGTGTTGTTCGTGATGTTTTTCGCGCTCTGGTTTTTTGAGCGTCGGCAAATTGACGCTCTTAAAAAAGAAGTGCCTGGTTTTCTTGATCGTTGGATTCTCAATATGAAACTCGGCAAAGCTTTGTCCGCCGCTCGCACAGCGGCTTTGCAAGATTTGAACGCGCGCGCGCGATCATTGCTCGAACCACTCTTCGTCAGCCAAAATATTCCTCATTGCGTGCATCTCATTTTGGATGAAAAAGTTCTTCCGGAGTTGCTCGAATTGAATCATTCACCACACTCCGCGCTCGCGCGTCTTGAGAACGCGCGCGAATGGATGCGAAAGTCGGACGACTTCCGACGTAAGTCCGGACAAGCCGTCCGCCAAACGACGATTCAAGCGGTTGTTTTGCTGCTTCTGCTGATTGCTTTAGCTGTTTTCACCGTTCAGCGGCACGGCTGGCGGCGCAATTCCGATCTTGTGTTGGCCTCGTTCGTGCTTTCAGGTCTCGGAATCTTCACGATGCGGCATTTAGCCAGAAAAAGACGATGGAACATCTAACGCCGCCACTTTTACGCGCTTTGCGCGAGCTCAGGTGGACCATGAGCTCCGGAAAATCGATGAACGAAGCGTTTCAACTCTATCTTGAACGCACAAACGACGGCTTGGCATCGCGTTTGCGCCAACTTTGGATCTTGAAAAACAAAAATGTGCGCAACATCGCCGCCGCGGATGAACTGCCGACGTATTACCAACGGGCTTTTTGGCAACTCGTCGAGCGTGGTAGCCGCGGTGAACCGACGATGGATGCCCTTCGCGCGCTCGAGACCGAGGTAGAAAGCAAAGCGGAGGCAGAATTAGATGCGCACGTCGCCGCGCTGCCGTTCAAAGTCTTGCTCCCGCTCCTGCTGTTTCAGTTTCCCGCGTATCTCCTTTTGTTACTCGGTCCACTTTTGCGCGAACTTCAGCGCCAACTCGGAGGTTGAATGCGCGTGTTCATCATTCTTTTGTTCGGACTTGCTTGGTCCGGGGTCGTCCTCGCGACTTCGCTCGAACATGATCACGTGCGCCGGCTTGCGCGCGCGCGCACGCCCGCCGCCGTCGCGAAAGCCGTTGCCGACTTCGAGAACCTCAAAGTTGCGCGGGCCGCGTGCCGAATTCAAGTTCGTGAGAAACGTCTACCGCTCGCCTGCTACGAAGCGCTGAATTTGGAAATTCGGCAGGGGCTTCGTCCGGCCCGGCCGGATTCAGGCCGGCGAGGCGTTCTTCATCGGCTTGATGAACTCTGCCGGGAGACGGCGGCGGCGCTCACCGTTCCTGAACTCCCGGTTTCGCCGCATGAGACCTCGCCGGCGTGCCGAAAATATCTGGCGGAGGCGCGGTCCATCCGAAATTATCGCGATCGCCGCCCGGACTGGTCCGGATATTGATAAGTGAATCGCATGTGGAAGCGCCCGCCGGCATTTGAAATTAAAGAATTACTCGGTGAAGGAAGCCAGGGTCGCGTATACAAGGCCCTCAGGCGCGACCGGGCCGCGGATCTTTCGCAAACGGTCGCCGTTAAGATTCTTCATTCCGAGACGGCGGTCGGCGCGTGGAAGAGCGAATTCGATTCGCTAGCCAAAGTCCGCTCCCCCTATTGCGTTCAAGTTTTCGGTTTCGAGCGCATTCGGCGCCGGCCGGCGCTGATCTTAGAATTTGTCGACGGAGTTTCACTAAGCACGCTCGGTAAAGGTTGTTGGCTCGAGGCCGATGACATTACCGAAATTCTCGCCCAGTGTGAGGCGGCGGTCCTCGATCTTTATAAATTCGGTACGTTTCACGGCGACCTCAGCCCGCAAAACATTTTGGTCGATCGCGACGGTCACTTACGTTTACTGGACTTCGGGCTCGCCAATTGCGGTGCGGGTTTGGTGCGTGCGACTCCGGAATTTGCGGCACCCGAGCGACTCTGCGGAGAAGCCGCTTCGCTTGCCGGCGATATCTTCTCGCTCGGACGAATCGAACAGTTTCTGCAAGGGCGTGCGTCCGCGGCGGATTCCAAATCGACATACCTTCAATCCAATCCGGAGAAGCGCAGCCTGCGGGGAATTTTCTCGCAACCCGAACGACGCAAGAAGTTGGCCGCGAAGGTGCGTGCCTATCAGGAGCGGCAATTGATCTCGCGTGATTTCCGCACGCGCACGCAAACTCTGATCACTTCCGCCATTAAGGCGCGCCCGGTTCCGACTTTCTTGGCGTTGATCTCAGCGGCGTTGTTGTTCGTGATTCCGAGCGCCGGGCGCAGTTCGGTACCGGCCAAGGTTGCCGCGTTGCAAATCCAAACTCATCGCTGGCATTACTTCCGGCTCGACGGTGTGCCGATCGGCTACTCTCCGCTCAATCTCCCGCTCGAACCGGGTCAGTCCTATAAATTGGAATGGACAAGTCAAAACCACGGTGGCGCGAGGCAAATCGTTGTCGAGCCGGGGCGCACCTACCGTTACTCGGATCGCGACTTCTCGCATTGAGTCTTCCATATCCACCTACCGGGCGGGTATTCCTTAGTCATGACGATCGACAAATTAAATATATTGGAAATGCTGGTCGAAGAACTCCTCAAAGAATCGCCCGAGGAAAAAGTCGTGCGCACCTGCATGAACGAAGCGGGCATCCCCGACACCAAAGACCCCATCGACCGGATCAACAAAGTCCTCCACGCTTTAGAATTCGCCCAGGCGGATAAGGAATTGAATTAATGAGCTCCGACAACAAAGATCATGGTTTTGAAACGCGCGCGATCCACGCCGGGCAAGAGCCCGACCCCACGACCGGCGCGATCATGACTCCTATATATATGACGTCGACCTACGTACAACAATCGCCCGGCGTACATAAAGGTTACGAGTATTCGCGTTCGCACAATCCAACGCGCAAGGCTTACGAGAACTGCATCGCTTCGCTCGAGGGCGGCACATTCGGTTACGCCTTTGCCTCCGGGCTTTCGGCGACGACCGTGCTGTTGCAAATGTTCAAAGCCGGCGATCATATCTTGGCCGGTGACGACATGTACGGCGGCACCTTCCGATTGTTCGACAAAGTTTATCGCAACAATGGTTTTGAGTTCGGGTACGCCGACCTCACCGATCCCGACAATTTCGATAAAGCCGTAAAACCGAATACCAAATTGTTGTGGCTCGAATCGCCGACGAATCCCATGTTGAAACTCGTCGACATCGCCGCGTTGGTTAAAAAGGCGCACGCTCGCGGAATTCTGGTCGCGGTCGACAATACTTTCATGAGTCCCTACTTCCAGCGCCCGCTCGAACTTGGTGCGGATCTCGTCGTGCATTCCTCGACCAAATATCTCGGCGGACATAGCGATGTGATCGGCGGCGTGATCGTTGGTCGTGCGCAAGCCTTGAACGAACGTTTATTTTTCCTGAGCAACGCGATGGGCCCGATTGCCTCCCCGTTCGATTCCTTTTTGGCGATGCGATCCCTTAAAACTTTGGCGATTCGCATGCGTGCGCATCAGGAAAATGCGATCGAAGTGGTCAAGTTTCTACGCACCCAATCGGCAAAAATCGAAAAGGTGATTTACCCCGGCATGCCCGAGCATCCCCAACATGAGCTGGCAAAACGCCAAATGTCGGGTTTCGGGGGCATGGTTTCTTTTGTCCTAAAGGGCGGAATGACCGAGACCCGCGCTTTTCTCGAAAATGTGCGCGTCTTTTCTTTGGCGGAAAGCTTAGGCGGCGTCGAATCGTTGGTGAACCACCCGGCGATCATGACCCACGCCTCGGTCCCTGCCGAAACCCGGAAAGTCTTAGGGATTTCGGATAGTCTCGTGCGTTTGAGCGTGGGCATCGAAACCGCCCGGGATCTAATCCGTGATCTCGAACAGGCTCTGGCGAAGGTGTAGGCGGCGCGTTGTTGCGAGCCCAAGTGCCCGTAAAGTTTGACAGCTTTGAGCATGCACGGCTAAATCCGTAGTTCGATTTCCCACTAGTGGCCGGGTAGCTCAGTCGGTAGAGCAGAGGACTGAAAATCCTTGTGTCGGCGGTTCAATTCCGTCCTCGGCCACCAAAACCTCTCCCTTTCTATGGTCGCGCTTTGCGCTCCCCAGCTTCGCTTTTGCTAATGTTTTTTCGCCTCCGGCGAATGTTCGCCCGAAGGCTCACCTGCGTGCCGGCGCTGCGCTTGGCTTTGCTGGTGGGTGGGCGCTGCGCTTCGCTTGCTTTGCTCCGCCTTTTTTTCCTGGTTCATTTAAATTTGGATTTCGTTTTTTTGGCTTCTCCGCCTGGATGGCGGAGAAGGGGCGCTCGCATGGATGGATGGGCTTCGCTGTTTAGGGATTGGCTTTTTTGGAGATGGATTCTGTGCGCACAGAAATTTGTTTTTGAGGTTAATAGTTAGATTAATCTTTAGAACTGTCCGCTTTGCTTTGCTCGATCAGTATTTTCAAAAACGGTTTCTGTGCGCACAGAAAACTTGTCCAACTTTTTCATATTTATGCTCCTGCCGCCTTGCCGATCGTTCTACACATGCGTCTCTTCGTTTGGAAAGTTGATTCGGGGATTCTTAATTCTAGGAAATTGTTGCTTCTATTCTGTTGAGGCTTATTTGAGGGCGGCATAAATCGCGCAATTCTTCTTTGCAGATCGTTAACTCAATAAAGGAGAACCCCTTGAAAATTCAGGTCTTAAAGAAACAGATGACCAAGAAAGTCATCCAAGCTTCGGCGAAACCGTCGGCCGTGCGTAATGCGGGTCCCGTGCGTAATGCGGGTCCCGTGCGTAATGCGGGTCCCGTGCGTAATGCGGGTCCCGTGCGTAATGCGGGTCCCGTGCGTAATGCCGGTCCGGTTCGTAACTAAACTTTTCTTAATGAGGCCGGGGCGTTTTTCGCGTCCCGGTTTTTAACTATGAAATCGTTCACTTCCGCCCAAGTTTTGTTATTGCTGGATGGCTTCTACGAAGGTGGCCGGATGTTTGTCGGCGCCACCTCCGTCATCTACTTGCTCGCCAACGGAGCGACGCTGGGTCAGATCGCTTATCTCAAGCTCATTCAAGGTAGTGTTTTCCTAATTGCGGAAGTTCCCACCGGCACGTTTGCCGATCTGCACGGACGACGGAAAAGTTTGATCATCTCCACGCTCTTGGCGCTCGCCGGCTTTGCACTCTACTTTCTAGGAAACGGCTTCGAAGTTTTTGCGATTGCCGAGATTCTTACCGCGCTCTCCTTATGTTTTTGGTCGGGAGCCTACGAAGCATACTGCGTAGAGTACGCAGACCTAAATTCCGCTCCCGCGAAACTAGATCGTTTCTTTCACCTCAATCAAGCCACGGTCAGCGTCGCCGTTCTCATCTGTGGATTACTCGGAAGCGCCGTCGCCGAGTATAATCTTGGATACGCTTACTTGGCGGGTATTTTCACATTCGCGGCGGCGCTCGGCATTCTGGCGATGCTACCCGCAGATGAGGTCATCCCCCAGAGCGCAAAATCATTCGGAGCACGGGTGGTCCAACTCGGACGATCCTCGAAAGAGGCCGTTATTGAATGTCTTAAAAGTCCTGCGCTCATCCCATTGTTCGTCGCGAGCATCGCTGTGCAGTTTTCTATTCAACCGCTGCTTCATTACTGGCAGCCCTTCTTTGAATCAGTAAGTCCGGGCTTACCCGTTTCTCAATTGGGCGTCGTCTTCACTAGTTACACGGCCCTAGGGGCGGTTCTCGGTCTTGTTTATTCTCGATTTACGGATCTAAAGTTTTTCCGAAGTTACGTCGGCACGATTGCCCTTTTTGGATTATTCAGCGTGCTCTATTTATTTTTGGGCCAGGCATCAGGTTGGTGGCCGGCGTTGATCTTGTTCGCCGGGACGCAAGGGGCCTTAACGCTTGCCCGTACTTCGCTCATGGCAAGAATCAATGAACAGTCATCGAGTGAGAATCGGGCTCGAGTCCTAAGTTCCGTCAGTCTGTTTTCCCGATTCGGCATGATGGGCGCACTTTTTATCATTCCCGCAATTGTACGAACGCAAGAAATCGGGCCGCAACACACCGCCCAGATTTATAAAACGTTCTCGTACTTTTCGGTGGCGGCGGTCGGCCTCATTTTACTTAGCATGGTTCTACGCCGAAAATTTAGAAAATGAGAGCCTGGCCGCGCCGATATTCTTTAGCCGCAATTGCTTTCTTCGCTTTCGCGGCGATTCAGCTTACGAGTTCGGTTTCAAGTTTATCCTTTTATCCGTTTAGCCCCTATCGCATGTTCTCAAAGAATTGGAAAAGCGGGATCGAGATGGAACAGATCTTGGTTAAATCGGGGAACCTTTCCTATCGCCCCTGGGACCTGATGAAAATCCCGTTCTTCCAAGCTAACTCCATCGCCTTTACGACCTTTCTTGACGATGCACCGTTCGAACAGCGTGAAATTGTCTGTTCACTCTACCGGAAGAACATCGCCGGTTCGGAGGAGATTAAAATCATCCAGCAACATGTTCGATATTCTGATGCGAACGGAATGATGAACGGCGAAATTATTTTCGAGAAGGAAGTTTGGGCGTGTCGCTAAAACTTATTCACGAATTCCTTTTCCGTGCCGGGGCCGAGCGTTTTGCCCGCGCGATTGTCGTCGCTCTGCCGCTCTACGCCGTGTTTCGGGTCTGGCTTTACGATTGGGCCAGCTATTCTAAGCTCGCGGTCTTCCTTTACCGGCCGCCCGGATTTCTCGCTTTGCCCTTCCCCGCGCTTTCAACCCTGATCGCCCTCCAAATGTTGGCCACCATCCTAGGTTTAGGCGTCGCGACCGGTCGGTTGGGTGGGAAGACGCTGTTCCTCTTCGCTTGGCTAAATCTTCTTTTTGATTACTGGCACAATGGATTCGGCTTTATCGAAGTGCAAATTCATTATGTATGGTTTTTATTTATTTTAAGTCTTTGCCCGAACCCAGGAAGAAGATCAGGCCCCGTGGCCTCTAGCTTCGCTTTTCGGGGAATGGAATTGATCGTGGTCTTAGCCTACTTCCAATCCGGGATAGCTAAGTTGATTCAATCCGGCATTTCCTGGGCTTCTGATGGGACAACACTCCAAATCGCTTTGCTCCGGCAAGGTCTACAGATCGGCGAATGGCTTGCGCAGTGGCCTACCCCCATTCGGTGCTTGTCGTGGATAACGTTAATCTTCGAACTTTCGTTTTTGTTCTACTATGCGTTTCCCCGTCTGCGATGGATTTGGCTTACCACCTCGGTCGGCTTCCATCTCGGAACTTGGTTATTTCTAGGAATAGATTTTAGTCATCTGTGGATTTTCGCGGCGACTGTTCTCATTGCCGCGCCTGAATTAGTGAACCTGCCACGCTCGCGACCTTTGATTCTAAAATGGCCTGAAGTTTGTAAGTATCTAACAACGAGGGCTTGTTAAGATGTCGATCGCCGTACTGATTATTGCGCTACTGTTAAATTCTTTAAGTCCAAGCTACGGATTTCCCACTCAAATTAATAACTCAGGAGAAAAAATGGAAAACGGCATCATCACTCTTCGGCCACTTCGGTCCACGGATGTAGACGCATTTCTTACTTGGGGGAGTGATCCTGAAGTTACGCAGAGTTTGTTTTGGGATCCGCATACCGATCGTGAAGCGGCTCGCGAGTTTCTCAAAAAGGTCGCCGAACCACATCCCTGGTTCATGGCGATCTGCTTAGACGGCGAACCCGTCGGTGCGATTACTCTAGATAAGGGAAGCGGCCGCGCCGGCAACCGGGCCGAACTGGGATACGTGTTGGCTAAAAAACATTGGGGAAAAGGGATTGTCACCCAAGCCACTCGTATGGCACTTCTCCGCGGCTTTGAAGATTTGGGTGTGGAGCGAATCGAGGCTTGGGTTGATCCCGAGAACAAAGGCTCGATCAAGGTTTTAGAAAGTTCGGATATGAAATGCGAAGGATTACTAAAAAAATACGTTGTTCACCGCGGACAAACCAAAGACAGGTTAATTTATGCAAAAACAAAATAGTGCAGAAGTTCAATACCAAATCCCCCGCTACCTAGGTTTGCGCGAAATCAAAAAACGCAAAGGAGCGTATGAAGTCTCGCTCGGATTTGCCCTGAAAAATCGAGTTGATCTGGTGCTCGATCAACCGGGTCTAGATTTACTCGTCGCCTGCCAAGAACCTATCTCAATCGCGCAACTTCGAAGAAAACTCAAAGCGAAAAACCGCGAGGTTCAAGACTGTCTCGATGTCTTATTAAAGGCCAAGGCCATCGTCGAAATTCCGACCGTGCCCGAAGATTTTACTAGATATGACCGCCACCTTTTATTTTACCAGCTCAGCGGCTTAGATCCTGTCGAAGCCCAGCGAAAGATTTCTCAATCAACGATCGCGCTCATCGGGGTCGGCGGAATCGGAAACTGGGCTTCGCTCGCCGCGATCGGAGCCGGGTTCAAAGAAATCCGCCTGATCGATTTCGACACGATTGAACTGAGCAACCTGACCCGCCAAGTGTTGTTTAAAGAGCGTGATCTCGGAAAAACCAAACTGAAGGTCGCGGGCGAAGAACTTACGGCCAGAAACAGTAAGACTAAAATTGTCCCGTTCGATATGAAAGTTTCGTCGGCAAAACAGCTTTCCAAAATCTTGAAGGGGGTCGACTTCGTCATTTTATCCGCGGACCGTCCCGAGGAGATTCATGACTGGGTCGATGACGTTTGCATTAAGCAGAAAATTCCGTATCTGAATCTCGGCTACCGGGATCACGAAGGGGTGATCGGTCCCCTGACGGTTGCCAAAAAAACTTCCTGCTACCAATGTTTCAAGCCGGCGCCGGTTAAGAACTCGCCCGCGAAGAGAAAGGCCGGCGCCCTAAGACCTAATTACCAAGCACCTTCGTTTGGACCACTCAACGCTATCGTATCGGCGCTCGGGGTTAACGAGATGATTAAGTATATCGTCGGCATGGAGGCGCAATCGTTTGCGACCGAATTAGCCGTTGACCCCCATACCTTGGAAGTCACTCGCACTCCGTACGGGCGAGACCCTCATTGCTGGCACTGCGGCTAAACAATGCTAAAGCGGCGGCAAGAATCTTTTGAACATGAACTGCGCTGGGTGAGGGGCGTGCGGGCCCTTGCCCGCACCAACGCCACCGCCGGAACGTGGAGCCTGAGCTCCGCGGGAAAAGTATCCCAACAAACCGAGCGCGCCGTTTGCCCCAACGAAGTAGGCCGTTTACCTAAGCTTAATCATAGATTGATTGCGCGATTTGATTCCGTTCGTTTGCTACGCCGGCAAGACATGACACGAATCGATGGCCGGCAGGTTAACCGAGAGCAGATCTACATCGAAGCGACGCTAGCCCCATTCGGCACCTGGAGCACGGTCATGATGACGGACGTTCGAGATATAGGGTTACTCCTCGAAGGCTGGTTGCAAGAACAGCTCGCCTACTGCACGCTCCCGGAAAAAATGGATGAGGTAAATTGCTCGGTCATCGAATTCAGTCCGACGGCGTTGGGATATCTGTTACACGAATCGCTCGGTCATCGTCTCGAGAGCGATGATTTCAAAAAGCCTTTTGAGTTCAGTTCTTTTACACCCGTCAATTTCGACGTTTGGGATACTCCGGGATTGAAGGGCACCCCAGGATTTTGTCCCTTTGATGATATGGGGACGCAGGGCAGCCCCGTTCGTTTGCTCGAAGGTAAATCCGGTCGCCAGCAATTATTAACGGCCAAGAGCGGAAACCTCCGGGCGGTTCACCATGGCTGGCATCCGATTATTCGGCAGCGCACGTTGGAAGTTCATGCGCGAAAAACATCGAGCGTCCCCGTGGCGGCGAAAATCTTCATCGATGAAATCGGTTCCGGGACTTTCAGAAACGAAAGTGCGTACCTCGAAACATCCAGACAGTATTACGTAGACTCCCGCGGTCGCCGGGTCCGCATGCCGCGTTTACAGATCGAAGTCCGGTTGGATTTTGTTTGTGGACTAAATGTTTTTGGCGATGCTCACTACGTACATCCGGGCGGAGGCTGCGACAAGGGCTCTCAGCGCGGTCTCGGAATCTCTTTCAAAAGCCCGAGCGCCTGGGCCGATCTTGATTCAAACCCGATTGAAATCCACGCGTTGACGTAATCAGCGAAGTTTCGCGCCGGTGATTTTTTCGACACTTATTGCGTCTGACTTTATCGGAGTCCGCCGAGAATTCTCTTTTCAAACAATGCGGCAAGTATCGCGCCGCCGATTGCGAAAGAAAAAACAACGGTTAACCGCCATCTGTTCACCTCGTTCATACATCGATAGTCCGGTACATCGCCTATAAATCTAGGGCACTCAGCCAAGAATCGCTCGGTAGCCTCGTGCCCGAAAAACCGGATAACCAGGGCCCCGATCGCGGTTGCCAATGCGGCCCCTAAAAATATAACTCCGAATCTTTTCAATCGATTCTTCACCTTTACTGCCAATACTTAGGGACGAATTTGATTTCGAGTTCGGTGCCCGCGGGTTGGCTCGCAAAGTCGAAAAGGTCGCCGATGACGACGGACTTAGTGGTCTCGTCGTAAATCCAGCCGCCGCGTAGGTCGCCGCCCGCCAGGTTCTTGCCGCCGAAATGCACTTCGATGGTGCTGATTACGGGTTCGGTCGGAAGTTGGATAGTTCGCGTGACTGTATTCACCAGCTTCTCGGCGATCGAGAGCATCGACGCACGCCGGTCGGCGGCGCAAAGATTAAATATTTGCCCGCCCGTTTCGTTGATCAAGGTCTCGAGCTTAACGCCTGATTTGTGAATGTCTTGATACGGGCATGAAGCGTCGGCACGAGAAGGCAAGAACGCGTGAAGTGAAAAACCCGCCTGGCTTTTTAGATCATGCAGAAATTCTTTAAACTCTTGCGAAGTTTGTTTGGAGTGATCTTCGGAGTCGGTCACAAACATAACGGCTAAATGAGCGCTGGGCCGCAAGAAGCCGGCGTTCACGCCGGAAAGCAGAGGCTCCGATAAACCCATCATCACCGAATTGAAATGCTCGCCGACGGAACTGCCTTGGATGCCGACCATCATGGCTTGCGATAAATCCTTATTAAAAGTGGCCGAGCTTGAGTCGAGAATTTTGCGAAAGCGGCCGTTATCTAGGTACGGGTTTGTCCGATTCAATCCCGTCGTCGTAACGACGGCCGCGTGAAGTGAAAGTCCGCGCGCCGCAATGTCGGCCGCGAGTATTGAAACGTTGCTCGCCATCGTTCGTTGGTGGGGATCCATGCCGCCGGAATCGTCCATGACGAACAATACGTCCGTCAGACTCTCGGCGCCGGGTTGCACGATCACTTTGATGTAGCCGGTGGGCATCTCGGGATAAACGAGGCTTTTAATCGATAAGCCCCGCGCTTGGCCGCAGGCCGTAATCATAAGAATAGCAAGAGCTGCGGTTCGCATCGGTGTCTCCGTAGGTGATAATTCGCCTACGGTAGTACGCGTGACGCCAAAAACAAGTACTAAGCTCTGTTTTTAGAGCCGCACTTAAAATGAATGTACGTATTTTCAGCTTTAGATTGGTTAGAGTCCGAGCGGGTCACGTTGCCCGAGGTCTTGCTGTACGAGCTGACGTTGCCGGTAAACTCCGACATGTTATTCTCGGCGGTGATTCGGGCGCGTGCGGGCGAGCAGTATTCGTTCGCCAACTCGATCGCCTTTGCACGGTTCTTCTCTTTGAAGAAGAGTTCGTTCGTGTACTTTACGGTTCCACCTTTTTGGCCTTCGTAGTTTTTAGTAACGACCTGGGCGCAGCCGGCAAGGTTGAGAGTGAGTAAAGCTAACGGCAAAAGGTTGCGAAGATTCATGGGTTCTCCTTAAAACAGGTTTAACCCTTTAAAAGCAAAGACCACACCGCCTACCGGGCGAAAGGCGGCGACGTAATCGAATTAATAGAGATGGGAGACGCTGGTGACAAATTTCGTTAGGCAGTTGTCGGATAGCCAACGGCGCATTTTGAGAAGGCCTCGAAATGAACAAATCGGGGTCGCCGGCCAATATGGGATTTTTAAAATTGAATGAGTGGGGTCGCCGCAGCGGATTTGCTCATTTCGACGCCTCTTGCGGAGACGGCCCGCGCAGGCGTGAAATTTGGCGGTCGTGCACGCGCGAAAGACACGCGTGCGCCGCGACCGCCCCGAGCAAAGCCAGGAACATATCCCATTGCGTGTCCCACACGTCGCCTTGGGTGCCGAGGAAAGCGTCGGCCGCCGAACCGGTCAACAAAGCCGTACCCCATTCGATGAATTCATAAATGGCGCTGAACGATAAGCAAAACGAAATCGCGACGAGCGTGCGCAAAGCGTTGGACGCGATCGCGTTCTTGCGGATTAACCATTCGCGGAACAAAAGCGCCGGCACGAAGCCTTGCGCGAAATGCCCGAGTCGGTCGTAGTGATTGCGCGTGAAGCCGAACCAGTCCTGCACGTAAAAACCAAAAGGTACTTCCGCGTAAGTGTATTTGCCGCCGACGCACAAGATGACGGCGTGAATACAAAGTAAAACGAAGAGCAAAGCGGTGATTTTATATTTACGGTCAATGAAAATCGCAACGGGTAAGCCAACGAGTACGGGCGCGACTTCGAGAAACCAGGTCAGCCGATCCTTAGGCGCAATGCCCGACCAGATGAGAACGGCGACCACCGGCAAGAGCAGGGCGTACTTGCTCATACCTTGCGAGATTTTTTTCGTTCGCGCCAGAACTCGAAAACAATCGGCAGTACGGATACGACGATGATGCCCAAGATGACGTATTGAAAGTTCGATTTAACGGTTGGCAATTGCCCGAAGAAATAGCCGAGGCCCAAGAATGAACCCACCCACACGGCACCGCCGACGATGTTGTAGATGAAGAATACGGAATAATTCATCGCGCCCATGCCGGCCACGAACGGCGCGTAGGTGCGGATGATCGGAACGAAACGCGCGAGGATAATCGTCTTGCCGCCGTACTTGGCGTAAAATTCGTTCGTCTTGGCGAGATGCTTGCGGTTGAGCCAGCGGCCTTCTTCGCGCCGGAAAATGCGCGGGCCGAGCCATTTCCCGACGTGGTAATTCACCATGTCTCCAAAGAATGCGGCCAAGGTGAGAACCATGAACATGCTCGGCAAATCTAAACCGGGAGTGTGATAAGCCAGCAAGGCGCCGACGGCGAACAGCAGGGAATCACCCGGCAGGAAGGGCGTTACGACCAATCCTGTCTCGGCGAAGATGATGAGCGCGATGATGGCGTAAAGCCCACGGCCGTACTCAATCGACCAAAGCTCGAGCTGCATGGGCGCATTCTGAAACAACAAGCTAAGTTGCGTAAACAACTCGTTAAATAATTCCATGTTTAGAAAAGTTAGCCCGGACAAACGGGAAGATCAATGTGAAAGCGGCTGCCCATTTTTTTGCGCGGACCGAGATGGGGTGAAAAATAAACTCCCGCGGGCTCCGGCCATGCGATCTCCAGTTCATGCGCCCCGCCCGGGCTTACCGATTTAACGCCGGCGTTCACCAAAACTTGGGACATCGAAGCGATTCTAGGCTGAGCCCATTCGTCGAACTCAATCTTTACTTGTTCAATGATGAAGGGAACCGACGCGGGCCGTTCCTTAGATACCTTGCATTCGGGAATATGAATCACTTCGAAGCGGGCTTGATCCGAAGAGCGGAGTTGGTAGTCGTACGGGCGCAGACGAAAATTGACCGAAGGTGATACGCGGCGTGCTTTCAGCTTCGCCATCTCGCTCGCCTGGGCTGCTTCGAAGCGTTGGGTAATGACGGCCTCGCCGGTGACGGTGCACGCGACGGGCTTGGCGCCGGGGAAATCAAAACAACGCACGTTCGTCGAAACCGAGGACCAATGTTTTTCGTAGATGAATAAGTCCCGCCTCAATTTTTCGCGCACGAGGGCCGCACGTTGTTGGGGGTCAACGCCCCCGACTTGAACGGCTTGTACGTCTTCACTGCCCGGCGCGAACATCGGCGCACCCGAGGTGCCGGGTTCGAGACGGCACCCGTACGACTGAATCATGTCGGGGCTCTCGCTCATCTCGAAAGGAAATTCGGCGCCGTGACGGCGGATAAAGCAATCTTGTGATCGAATCGTCAGCTTCGTTTCCGAAGGACTATTCATGATCGCGAACACGGTTAACTTGCTGAAGATTATTTGCGGACCCGACGCCAGCCGTAGCGGAGCAAGACCCCTGACCGCTTTGTTCAGCGTGAACATGGCAACGTCGGGTTTCCCGCTGCTAAATTTCTCGCCGCGCGCATCGGGCGTGAATCGTTTAAACGGGACGGCGGTAACCGAACGAACTTCGGCCGAGCCGTTAATCTTTTGCGTGATGAAATAGCCTTTCGCTTTACCGAAGCCGTCGCAGTGGCCGTTGCTCACGATCGTGTCACCTGAAACAAGAAATGCCGTGCAGCGCCGAGTGGGGATCATGCCCGCGACCGGTTCGCCGGCAAAGATCAAGGCGCCGACTTGCAACGGGCAGCGCTCGGCCGCGCAACTCACTTCGACGGAGGACGGTGACCAATCCATTTCGACGAAAGTGGTTTCAGGTTTGAAAGTGGGCCTCGTGTTTTCCTGAGGGCTACCGAAGGTCTGCGAGCCGTTTTTGGCCGCGGAGGTCCCTTTCGGCTGTGCGCAGGCCGCGAGAACAAAAATCAGAATGAGGCTAAGAAAGAAACTCGCGCGCATGCGGTTTAAAGAGCAAATTCAAGGCCCTAACCACGTGAACTTTAGGGGCCACAGAGCCCCGGGCTGAAGACAAGTTTAAGAATAATGCCGCTTTTCGGCGCGGGCGGACTACTTCGGGGGCGCGATCAAATTGCTCGGAGCGATCACGCGCCAGCCGCGCGCGAGGAGCTTGCCGTGAGCGGAATTCGGTCCCAAATCATTGTCGTCGGCGCCGTAAAACACATGGTTACCGCTCGTACCGCAAAGTTCATCAGGGCCGGAGTTCATCGCGGGCACCCGTCTCCACATCATGGTCAAAGCGATTTGCGTCCGCGGTCCTTGGTAGTATTTCACCAACAACGGTAAGCGAGTCGCATCATCAACATAAATAGCGTTTGTTGAACAAGCCATGCCTGTCGAGTGATCGCCGTCATTCGAAACTAGGGTTGAATTGTAACCGGTGGTGCCGGTCGTGCGCGACAGCAACATCGAGCCGTCATCGCTAATCGTTGCGAACTGATACCAGCCGGGTTGATCCAACGTGGCGTCAAGTTTCAACACCGTCTCGAGACGGAAAGCGAAGTATTCGATAAGAGGTGCGCCCGTATCGTCTTGGATGAGGCCCCCGTTTGCGTTGCTCGGAAAACCCGCCGTAAAAGCACGGGTCGTAACGAACAACTGCTTGAGCGCCAAGAGCGCGTTGACTTGAATGCCGTTCGTGTACAAGTACTCAACCGATTTGTTCTGCAAAGCTTTGAACGAAGCTTGATGAGCGTCATTTAAATAATAGATCTCGCCGACCAAACCGCCGTTACAAGTTTTGTCGCCGCCGACCACGAACGGATCGCAGATGACGACCTTAGCCGTAACTTGGAAGTTTACTTTTTCGGTGATCGTGTTCCCGACTTTATCGGTCGCGATGATATCGAAAGTGTAGCTGCCGACCCCGAGGTTCGTGCCCAAATCTATTTTTTGTTTCGCCACGCAGTTGGCGATGTTGGCCATGGGCACGCTGAGGCCGCAACGGACGGTGTCGATACCGCTTGTTAGATCGACCACTTCGTAGTCGATCATCGCGGGGTCACCTTGCTTGATGGCGACCGGCGCCGAAAGCACGCGGATAATCGGCGGTGCTTTGTCGATGGTCCATGAACGTGAAGCGGGTTGCGAAACGTTACCCGCCATGTCGATCGCGCGAACGAAAAAGATGTGCCCGCCTTCGCCGAGTGAATTAAGAACGTTCGGCGAAGCGCACGCGGCGTAAGCGCCGGCGTCCAATCGGCATTCGTAGCTGGCGATACCGTTGGCATCCATCGCCGAAAAGGTAAATTGCGCCGTCGTGACTTTTACGTAAGCGTCGGGGCCGGTAAGAATTTGTACGGCCGGTGCGGTTAAATCAATCACCCAAGTACGGGTTGCGTTGCCGACATTACCGGCGGCATCCGTCGCGCGCACATTCAACGTGTGCGAACCGGCGGCCAAATTCAGGAAGTTCTGCCCGGCCGCTCCGCAAGCTGTGTAGGCCGCGCCGTCGATCCGGCACTCAAGAGTCTTGATACCGCTACCGCCGTCGGTGGCGGTCCAATTAAAGTTTGCGTTCGGTGAATTGCCCAACGCCGCGGGACCGGTGGTGATATTTACGACGGGCGCGGTAACGTCGATCGTCCATGAATAGCTGATCGGCGCCGACTTGTTGCCGGCGGCATCGTATCCCAACACGTCAAAGCGATGAACGCCTTCGCTCAGATTGGCAAAGCTTACCGGCGAAGTGCACGAAGCGAACGCAGCCGAATCAAGCTTGCAGTCGAACTTGGTAATCGCCACGCCGTCGTCAACGCCCATGAACGCGAAGGTCGCGGCCCGTGTGGCACTGACCGGAACCGGCGTTTGCGTAAACGACAACGAGGGGGCCGTCATATCTACGGTCCAATTTGCCGTAGCGACCAGCGAACTGTTACCCGCTTTATCAACGGCGATCACTTCAAACTTGTGCAAGCCTTCCGTCAAATTCGCGAGGACTTTAGGTGACGTACAATCGGCGTACGCGCCGGTGTCTAAGCGGCAAGAATATTTGGCGATGCCCGCGAGCGCATCTTGGCCGACGAAGCCAAGGATCGCATCACCGGCACCCGTCACCGTTGCGGGACGCGTGTTGATCGTTACGGTCGGCGGAGTTTTATCAAAGAGAAAGCTGTATGAAATTTCGGGAGACTGGTTCCCCGCTTTATCCGTTACGCGGATCGAAACCGTTTTCGCTCCATCGGTCGTCGCTTGCACAGGGTAAGAGTTCGTACACTGAACCGTGATGCCGTCCGGGCCTTTGCAAGACGTCATATCCACGCCGGAAACGTTGTCGCTCGCGGTCCAGGTCACATTTGTTTGCGCCACGTTCGTGATTAGACCGGCCGGATTTGCGAAGGAAGCTTGCGGCGGCTGATCGTCGTGCGTGATGTCATCGGTAACGCAGCCGGAAATATTGCCGGTAAAGTCTTTAAACAGCGCGTGCGTTTTAACTTGCGAGTTGGACTGCGAAAGCGTCCAGACCTTCGCGGTGGTATACGGCTCCCACACGCCGTCGACGCATCCGTCTTGGTCCGAAATTTTCATCTCCACCGCGCGGACCGAAAACAACTTCAACTTCACCAGCGATTGGCGCGTGAATTCCGCATTGTCATCGATCTCGACCGAAGCCGAGCTCAAGAATTCTATCTGTTGGGCTAGGAGTGAGGCTTCCGAAGTGACGAAGGCAACCTTACTGCAGTTCTGGAAACCGAGCAAAATGCCTGCGGCAGCGATTGAGATAAGGACGATTCTCATGGGTGCTCCCCTAATTAAACGTTCCGATGGAGTAGGACACTTTTAGTGTAGGGAGGTTCGCGAAAAACCTGAACAACTTTAAGACGGTCGTCTAATATAGCGACAATGGTCTTTAAAGTGTCCCGGGATGAGACACTTTAACTTCTGATTCCAAGCCTTACTTCTGATCCTTACTTCTGATCCTTATTTCTGATCCTTATTTCTGGACAACCGCGAGTTTGACGTCGGCGTAGCCGGCCATCATCGAGGTGTACATGACCTTTTGCAAGACTTCGTAGGGAAGGTCGCGGTCGGCCTGCATCAGGACCTTACCGTCGAATTCAAAGCTGTCGTTCACTTTTGAAATCTGCTGGGCCAGTTTAGCGCGTTCATCTAGCGCTTCGTACAGCGCCTTCAAGAACGAGGGATCATTGGCGTCGGCAACCGCCGCGGGTACGCGACCTTTTTCGAGTTCCATGATTTTTTTATCTTCAACGAACACACCGTCTTGCGAAACGATGAGCTTAACTACGTCTACGGGATCGGCCACGGCGGTCGATTCGGGAATACGTAGCCCGTCTTTAGGATTGATATTCACCGGGCTGGTCGAATACGTCTTCAGCAAAAACACGAGCAAGATAACGAACATATCAACCATGGACGTAATCTGGATCTTAAAGTGCGAGGGCGCACGTTTATCCATATATTTGCCCATTCCACTTCTGCGTCCCATATTAACCTTTCAAAAGGACGCAAACATGCGTCCTGCAATATCTAGTTTCCTATTACGTTCGCGAACAGCACATTCGGAAACATCAATTCTGTTTCAACGCTTTGGCCGCTGGCGGGATCTTTAAAATTCGTTTTCTTCGAATCCGGGTTGCGGCGCAGTTTATCCATCACCACAACCAGTTCGGCTAAATTGACGTCAGAATCAGGATTCAAGTCGACGCGGAAAACTTCCGGGCTCGCCGCTTTCGCGTTGAACGCCGCGGCCTGGAGACCGTCGAGATCCCACGCGCTGTTCTTATTAGGAACGTCGGTGGGAATCATTTTTCCGTCTTTCGTGACCTCTAAGGTAAAACCTTTAGTCTTCGAAACTTTGAGCGCAACGGTCGTCTCGGTTTTATCGTTCGCACGTTGGGCCGCTTCGGCGACAACTTGCGGAACGGACGTATCGATCATTTTCACTTGTACGAACGCAACACTGAGTAGGAGCAAAGGCACGATCGAGACGATGATGTCCAAGATCGGAGCCAAGTTCAGATCAAATGTTGCGTCACCAGTCCGAGATTTCATTGCGCGCATACCTAAACCTTTCTTCTTACGAAGCCTTGGGTGAAGGAGGAGTGCCCGACTTTTTCATACCGTCGGTGTTCAAATTGCTGGGGTAAGCAGTCAAACCTTTGTAAGGCATGTAAATACGGCCTTTCAAAGCTTCGATTACTTTTTGCGAAACTTGATCGATCTCGCTGAACAACTGACCTTGCTTAGCGTGCAAGAACGAGTAAACCATCATTATCGGAATCGCGAACATCAGACCAAGCATCGTAGCGGTCATGGCGATCGAGATACCTTCGGCCAACAAAGTTTGTTTCTGTGCGGGATCGGCGTAGCTTACGGCGCGGAAAGCGGTGATAAGACCGGCAACCGTTCCGAGCAGACCGATAAGGGTTACGACGTTAGACAACATCGCCAAGTGACCTAGGCGGCGCATCAGTTTCGGAGCCATTTCGCTAGCCGCGATATCGTGCGCGGTCTCAACGGCTTGGTCGTCGCGATCCGACTTTTCCAAAATGCGTTTGGTTACGTAAGCGAGCGGCTTCTTCTCGTTAGCCGAGCAGAAGGTGATCGCTTCTTCGATTTTATCTTGCTCGATCAGGGTCATGACCTGCTTCAAGAAAGGTTCCGCGGGCATGGCGTACTCGACGAAGAGGGCCTTGTAGCGGTCGTACATAAGATAGACTCCGAACAAACCGGTCAGTACGATCCAGGCGTCGATAATCTTGTAGTTGTTGATGAACGTTAAAAATGAATCCATGTGGTTCCTCCAGGAACTAAAAAACGAACGGATACGGTCAGACAAGTTTTCGGTGGGGCTGTAGTAAAATTGAAGCCTAGTCCCGCGAACGTTAGTCCAGCCTCCCAGCTCGAAATTAGCCGCCGGAAAGGCGTAAAAACTGATCAGGATTTTAACGTCTCATTAAATTCGGAAAAAAATGTCGACCCGGTAGTCGGCCTAATTTCGTCACCTGCGGGTAAGGCTTTCATGCTCTAATGAACGCTAGCGCCGCCGCCGGCAATACGGAGCGGCCCCCGGGGGGAACGTCCTTTGCTTTTCAACGCAGTCATGAGAAACGGAATTCTCCCCTCGCTCCTACTATGTTTGTCTTGCGCCTACGGCCTTAGCGGTTTTGCGCTCGAGATGGAATACATCAGCCCGGACATGAAGCAGCAGCTCGAGTCACAATTCGAAAAAGCCGACTTCAGTTCAAAGGCCGCGGACACCATCAAACAAAAACAATGGACCTGCGACATGTACGGAGTGCGTACCCGCTTGCAAGTTAAACGCGGCGTGAAGTTGTACAATTGGAAGAAGAGCGATTGGCAAAACGACGGCGCCCAGATCGTGCGTGATTACCAAGCCGGTAACAACGGCCTGATCGGTTCAACCGGCAAACTCGAAGACGAAGTCAAGATCAACGCCAAAGGTAAGCTTATCTCCCGCCTAACTTTGACCGAACCGAAGCGCGAAGTCGTTGCGTACGCGGTTTGCGACACTCCTTGACAGGTGTTCTAGGAAATCCGTTAATGATGGCTCATGGAATGGATTGTTGTCCTCGTCTGTTTGGTCCTCAATGCATTGTTAGCCGCCGCCGAAATCGCATTCGTCACTTTGACTCGCGCGCAATTACGCGACGTCGCTAAATCCGGCAAAAAATCCGCTTTGACGTTGATCGAACTGCGGGAAAATCCCGAGCGGACTTTGTCCGTCATGCAGATCGGTATCAGCTTAGTCGGCGCCCTCGCGGCGGCCGTCGGTGGTGCCGAAGCTCAACAAACACTCGGCCCATACATCCAAGCCAACTTTGAACTGTCGGCGGCCTACGCGCAGGCCATTTCGTTAATCGCGGTCGTCGTTCCCCTCACTATTTTAAGCGTCGTCTTCGGCGAGCTTGTCCCTAAAACATTGGCTTTACGAAACCCTTTACGGATTGCGCTTTATTCGGCTCGTTGGCTAATGGCCCTCGACCGGATCTTCCTGCCGATCGTCGATGTTCTCGAATGGTCGACCAAGAAAATCCTGACCGTATTTTTCCCGCGAAGTAAATCGGCACCGCCCGCGCCCGAAACGGTCGAGCTCGATCAACTGTCGAGCCAAGCGCGACAATATATTTTGAACTTAGTAGGTATAGAAAAGAAACGCGTTCGCGACGTTCTTTTGCCGTGGACCCAAGTGGACCACGTCTATTTTTCGCAGAGTATTCAAGAAGTCGAAGTGGTTGCGCTCCGGTCCGGGCACACTCGCCTGCCCGTCATCGCCGAAGGGCAAGTGTTCGGAATCATCAATACCAAAGAACTTTTGGCCTTGGTAAAATCCGGCGCCGACAAATGGGTGCAGATCGTAAGGCCCGTTAGCCGCGTGCAGGAAACCGACACCTTGCTCAAAGCACTTAGGCAGATGCAAGAAAAGCGCAGTCACCTCTCAACCGTTTTCGCCGGCGCGGCGCTCGTGGGCATCGTAACGATGGAAGATATCCTGGAAGAAATCATCGGCGAAATTTACGACGAAGACGACGACGGAGCCCTTCGCCGCATCATCAGCAGCTCGGGCCGCATGCGCGGCGGCGCAAAGTATCAGCCTTAAAGATTAGCCGAAACGCCCGGTAATGTAGGATTCCGTACGGGGATCTTTCGGTTTGGTAAAAATCTGCTGAGTTTTTCCGAACTCAACCAAATCACCCATGTACATGAACGCCGTCTGATCCGAAATGCGGGCGGCCTGGTGCAGGTTATGCGTGACCATCACGATCGTGACCGATTTCTTCAGTTCGGAAACGAGCTCTTCGATGTGCGCGGTCGAAATCGGATCGAGCGCCGAGGTCGGCTCATCAAGCAAAATAATCTCGGGCTCGGTCGCGAGCGTGCGCGCGATGCAAAGCCGTTGCTGCTGCCCGCCGGACAACGCCGTGGCGTTCGAATCGAGGCGATCTTTCACTTCCTCAAAGAGACCGGCTTGGTTCAATGCAACCTCGACCGCACGTTCGATGTGCGAGCGGCGACGAACCCCCCGAACGCGAAGTCCGTAAGCCACGTTTTCGAAAATCGATTTTGGGAACGGGTTCGGCTTTTGGAAAACCATGCCCACGCGCATGCGCACTTCGATCGGATCGACGTCGCGATGAAGGATGTCTTGGTTCTCGGGATAAAGCCAGATTTCACCCTGGTACCGGTTGCCGGGGTAAAGATCATGCATGCGGTTAAAACAGCGGAGCAACGTCGTCTTACCGCAACCCGACGGTCCGATGAGCGCGGTGATCGAATTTTTATAAATCGGGATGCTGACCTTATTGACGACCTGTTTTTCTCCGTAGAAGAACGACAGGTCTTTAACGTTGGCCGATAATGTTTTTTCCATGTTTCCCATTCAACCGGTTACCATTTAATCCGTTTACGGAATCGCGCGCGAATATAGATCGCGACGGCGTTCATCATCAAGGTCATGCCCAGCAAAATCATTCCGGTCGCGGCCGCGTTGACGTGGAACTCGGGCTGCGGCCGTGAAATCCAGTTGAACATTTGAATCGGCATTACCGTAAACGGGTCCATCAGCCACTTGCCCGTGACGTAGGGAAAATTCGGCTGCACGGGTGCCGCCGGCAAAAACGCGATGAAGGTCATCGCGCCGATCGTAATCAGGGGCGCGGTCTCACCGATCGCGCGGCTGAGCGAAATGATAACGCCGGTTAGAATCCCGCCCGTCGAGTAAGGCAACAAGTGATGCTGAACCAGCTGCCATTTGCTCGCCCCGACTCCGTAGGCGGCCTCGCGAATGTGACCGGGAATCGTGCGCAAGGCTTCGCGCGTGGCCACGATCACGATCGGAAGCACGAGCAAACCTAAAGTTAAACCCGCCGTCAGAATACTTTGCCCAAGGCCGAAGCGGTAAACGAAGAGCCCGAGTGCCATCAAACCGAAAGTGATCGAAGGAATGCCGGCGAGATTGACGATGTTCAGTTCGATGAACCCGGTTAAAAAATTCTTAGGTGCGTACTCCTCGAGATAAACGCCGGCCGCAATCCCGATCGGGATCGCGCACAACGCGGTGACGAGCATCACGCACAGGGTACCCACCCACGCCGAGAGAATGCCGGCCTTCGCGGGAAATCGTGAAGGAAAATTCCAAAAGAAATCGAGCGAGATACGCGGGATACCGGTAGTGCCGAGATCGACGATTAAAGCGACCAGCGTCAGGAGCGAAAAAAACAGCAACATCAACGCAATCACGACGAAGGCGATGTCTTTGAATTTGCGGACCTTCAAATTATTGGGCGCCAATCAATAAGCCTCGCGGAAACGGCGGCGCAGGGCGAAGCCGATCAAATTGAATGAAAACGTCAGGATCAACAAAGTCAGTCCCGCGACGTAAATGGATTGGTAGCCGATTGAGCCGTGCGGTAAGTCACCGAGGCTGACCTGAACGATAAAGGCCGTGATGGTCGCCACCGGTTGGGTCGGATTGAACGTGAGGTTCGGCTGTAAGCCCGCGGCGATGGCGACGACCATCGTCTCACCGAGCGCGCGCGACACCGCTAAGATGTACGCCGAAATAATGCCGGAGAAGGCCGCGGGGTAAACGACGCTAAATGAAGTTTGCAAACGGGTTGCGCCGACGGCGTACGAAGCCTCGCGTAAATAATTCGGCACCGCGCGCATCGCATCTTCGCTGAGCGAGGAAACGTAAGGCACGATCATTAAACCCATGACGATGCCGGCGCTAAGCGCATTAAAGCCGCCCATTTCGGGGAAAACTTTTTGAAGAATCGGCGAAACGAAAAGCAGCGCGAAGTAACCGTAAACCACCGTGGGTACGGCCGCGAGCAATTCGAGCACGGGTTTGAGCATCTCGCGCAAACGGGCCGGCGCGTATTCGCTCAAGAAAATGGCGATGATCGTACCGACCGGAATGGCGATGCTGATGGCAATGAGAGTCGTCAGGAAAGTTCCGCAAAGCAGCGGCAGAATACCGAACTGAGGATTATCAAAAAGCGGTGTCCACTGCCGGGCGGTTATGAACTCAAGAATGGAAACATGCGCAAAAAATGGAATCGATTCGGAAACTAATATGGCAACGATGCCAACCGTGATCACGACGCTCGAAGCCGCCGCCAAAAATAAAATGGCTTCGATGATACGCTCTTTGATGATTCGCAGTTTTTTTACGTTCAGGGTGGTTTCCTGAAGGCTGGTGATCTTGGGTAGGCGGATGCTGTCCAAGGTCTCGGCATCATGGGTATTCATAACCGGGGATACTAGCAAAACCATATGGGCCCGAATGTCAGGAACCCGTTAGGAACCCCGGGAAAAAAATTCCCGGGTCTCTCCTTTATCGCCGTACAGAATCGATAATGTTCTTTAAAGCTTCCTGATTCTTGACACCTTGGAACTCGAGCTCAACGCGGCGGTTACGTTGAAGTGCCGCGGGCGCCATCGAATTCGAGAGAAGGTCTTTTTTGCCGCGGCCTTCGGTGATCGTTTGGTTGCGATTGATGCCCGACGCAATCAGGGCATCTGAGATCGTGCGGGCACGGCGCTTCGAAAGATTCTCGTTATAGACTTCGGTACCGCGTTGATCGGCGTGACCGACGACTTCGACTTTATCAAACAGTTGGCGGTTCGCCGCGAGGGCGCGGGCCAAACGGTTCAGGTATTGGCGGCTGCTTGAAACGAGCTTGGTTGAATCCGTTTCGAAATTTACGTCATCCGGATCGATGTGAAAAGTTTGAACGGCGCGCTTCGCAAGGTGGGGCGCGATCGGTTCGGGGCGGGTTTCTTCGACGCGAATGATTTGCGGTGCGGGGGCCTGCGGAGGACCGAAGCTAACCTGCAACTCGGCCATGACGGTGTCGATCGTTTCGCCGCTGATGCCGACGTCGGTCATCGCGCGGCCACCGGCGCGAACGATGTATTGATCGGCGTAGGTAAACTCTTTCATAACTTGCAGACCGATGAACGAAGCTAAATTATTTGTGTTTGATTGATAACGGTCGGGGTTGTCGACCAGCGTGTTCCAGATCGCACCGAGCTGCCAGTGATTGGTGAATTGATAGCGGGCCGCGAGTTCGGTGTAGAGCGATTGAATGGAATCGGCATCGGAACCACGTTGCGTGAGGAATTCGTTGTGCAAACCGAGGCCGGCATCGGCGATCCAAGGTGCGGAATCGAAATAATATGATCCAAGAATTTTGACGTGCGTCGGAACGCCGCCCGAGCGCACGTTGTCGTTGTGATCCATCAAACCTAAACCCACGCCGAGGAAGGGCCACAATCCTTGCGGTTTGCTCAAGTCACCTTTGCGAATTTCAGGCTTAAGGCTGAGCGCATTGTTTTGTTGCGCGAACGCGGCGAAACCGGAGGTCGCAACAACCGAAATCAATCCAACGACTAGAGCAATACGACCAAACACAAGACCCCCGGATTCAGCATAGTTTTTAATCACTTAACATTTATCTTAATGACGCCTATTCCGGCAAGGCCTTATACTTTTGCGCATGGGGAACGAAGTGAAAAAAATCAGAGTTGGTTTAATCTTTGGTGGACGCTCCGGTGAGCACGAAGTGAGCATCGCGTCGGCCATGTCTGTCTACAATGCTTTGGACAAGTCTCGTTATGAAGTGATTTTAATCGGAATCGATAAGACCGGCCGATGGCTCTTACCCGACCCAAAAGTTCTGCTCGCTCACGCCGGTAACCCGATGAAAATTCAGCTCGGACAAATGACCGGCTCTTACGGGCTCGCGCCTTCGGGTGGCGCAACGCAGATGATCGCGATGGAGGCCTCCGCGCCCGCACCGGGACATTTCGATATTGTTTTACCCATCATGCACGGAACTTTCGGCGAGGACGGCACGATCCAAGGAATGCTCGAGATGGCGCAAATCCCCTACGTCGGCTCGGGAGTTTTAGGCTCGGCACTCGGCATGGATAAGGAAGTCGCCGCGCGCTTGTTCAACGCGGCAGGTATCCCGACCGTGCCTTCGATGTGCGTACGTAAGCATGAATTCCTAAACGACAAAGCCGCGGTCGAAGATAGCTTGGTCAAAGCTTTCGACTTTCCTTTCTTCGTGAAACCCGCGAACGCGGGTTCTTCCGTGGGCGTGCATAAGGTTAAATCACCCGAAGGTATCCGCGCCGCGCTTGAAGATGCATTTTCCTTTGATTTAAAAATCATCGTGCAAAACGCGATCGATGCGCGCGAACTCGAAGTTTCCGTGCTCGGTAACGACACTCCGAAAGCCAGCATCGTCGGCGAGATCGTTCCGAAGCACGAATTCTATTCGTACGAAGCGAAATACTTAGACGACAACGGTGCCGAACTAAAAATCCCGGCCGACAATCTGCCCGAAGAAGTTCGGGAAAAAGCCCGCGCGTGGGCCGTGCAAGCCTTCCTCACTTTGGAGTGCAAAGGTCTGGCACGCGTCGACTTTTTCATGGACCGCAAGACGGGCGCACTTTACCTAAATGAGATCAACACAATCCCGGGCTTCACGAGCATCAGCATGTATCCTAAATTGTGGGAGGCCTCCGGTCTGCCGTACGCGCAATTGCTCGACGAGTTGATCCGTCTCGCCTTAGACGATTCCAAAAAACGCCGCGAACTTCGCGTCACTTACGCTTGAGTCCTACAATTGGGTAAAACGACGTTAGCTATCGATTTTGGTACGAGTAATTCGCTCGTCGGCGCGTGGAAAGACGGCAAACGAATCGAAGCGCTCGCGCTCGATCATTTGGCTAAAGATCCGACGCTGATGCGCACCTTGCTCTACTTTCCGAGCGGCGACGTCTGTTTTTACGGCGCCGAAGCGGTCAGCAAATATCTTGAAAATGAAATGGACGGTCGTTTATTCCGTTCGTTTAAGTCTCACCTACCGAACCGCCAGTACCTCGGCACCTTCGTCGACGACCGGGCATTACCGCTCGAGACGATGATCGGTATTTTCATGCTCGAGCTGCGCAAACGTGCGGAGAAAATTTTGGGCGAGGAAATCGATTCCGCCGTCGTCGGCCGGCCGGCGCGCTACTCGCTCGACGTGGCCGCCGATAATTTCGCGCTTCACCGGATGACCAAGGCCGCGCAGTACGCAGGCTTTAAGAACTTAGAGTTCGTGCCCGAACCTTTGGCCGCCGCGCTCGATATGCGCCGTTCGATGAAGGAAGAAAAGCTTATCCTCGTCGGGGATTTCGGCGGCGGAACTTCGGACTTCACGCTCATCCGTGTCGGCCCCTACGCTTTTCAAAAAGAACACGTGCTCGGTCTCGACGGTTGCCCGAAAGCCGGCGACGCGCTCGATAGCTTGTTCATGTCGAATCGCCTCAATGATTTCTTCGGCGCCAAAACCGAATATAAAGTTTTATTCGGCAGTAACCGTATGACCATGCCGTTGTCGGTGATGGATCGCCTGAACCGTCCCGCCCACATCGTCCATCTTAAAGAACCCGCAACATACGACTTTATTCGCGAAATTCGTAAAGGCGCCCTAGGACCAAAAGATAAAGAAGCCGTAGACCGCCTGTTCTTGCTGATCGAGGATCAGCAGATCTTTCCCTTCTTCGAAAAAATTGAACGTACGAAACGCGACCTCTCGCACGCCGACTCGGCAATTTTCGAATTTGATTATCCGGATTTAGAGATCAAAGCGAATTTCAAGCGCGCGGAATTTGAAAAATGGGCCGAGCCCACCTCTGAAGATATCTTCGCCGCGCTCGACAAATGTTTAAAGCAAGCCGGACTTACGGAAGACCGTGTCGACCTCGTTTGCCTCACCGGTGGATCGGCGCAGGTGCCGTTAATCCGGAATGAATTGGTACGCCGCTTCGGCACCGAGAAGCTCCAGACGCAAAGCCACTTCCACTCCGTCTTGTCGGGGCTGATCGAAATGGCCGGGCATTTAAATTAATTCATAATAAACAAATTGGGCTCGCTTTCCCGCCCGTGTTAACTTCCGCCCATGCTTTTTATCCGGCTCACTCTTTTCCTTTTGGCCTTACTGCAGATCGCGTGCGCTTCGAAGGCGATTATCCGGGATCGCGATTACTCGCCCGCGGTCGAAGCCTACCAACTCACCGATGCTAAAGACGCGCTCGAAAAATTCCCCAGCGGCGAGGCAAACGGCTTTATCACCTCGGTCGAACGTGGGTGGCTGCAACAGTGGGCCGGGCCTTCCGCAACCGGTGGGAGCGAGAAGCCCTTGCAGAAACAGGTCGACACTTTTGATCAGCGCCGCTTCATCAGCGTCACCCGTGAAGCAGGCATTTTTTTATTTCAAGAGTCTGAAGAAGGTTACGTTCCCAGCGAGCACGAGATCATTATCTTACATTTGGTCAGCGCCGCGCATTTCGCTAAAGCAAACAAGAACGATGAAGCAAAGGTTGAGTTACGCCGCGCGGGTTACATCTTAGACCGCTTTTGGGATGACGCCTCTTTACGTTTATGGCTGGGCGCACTTTGGACTTCGCTCGGCGAGTGGGACGAAGCGCAAGTTGATCTCCGGCGAGCGGCGCAGATTACCGGCGACAAAGAATTGCGCTCTTTGAGCGAAAGTAAAAAACCACCGCCCGCGCTAGCACTCCATTTTTACGGTAACGGCCCGCGCGTCGCGTGGAAAGAGGGTGAATACCAACCCGAATTCGTGCCCGACCCCGCGCGCCCGATGAACACGCTCGCCGCCGTTCCGACCTCGGCGTGGTTTAAGCGGCACTCGCTGCGTAACTCGGCGCTGCGGGATTTGCTGGTGAAGTCCAACTTCATGGCACAATACCTTGGTTCAAAATCAATGACCTACGCCGAACACGGAATCGTGAAAACTTCGACGTGGACCGTACGCACCGTGGGTTTGGTTGCGGGCGCCGCGATCATCGGTGCCGGCGTATACCTCGCGATCCACGCGAACGCGACCGGCGAAATCCTCCAGCTTTTGGTGCCGGCGGGGCTCGGGGTCGGCGGCGCAATCTGGGCCATGGGAAAAGATATGGATCAGCAACTCACTCGCGAGATCAAAGCGCACGACCGCCAAAACCAAGAAGACCTCCGCATTTACCGGATGGTTCGCTTTATGCCCACGTGGATCGCGATCGACAACAAACCTTCGGCTGCTTTACCGAACACCGTGACCGTCCCGCTCGGTCGCGGGGTCGAACTTATCAATCATTTTTGATTTTTAATCGGTGATCTGAAACGGCAGCGTCAGGCTCTGACCGTTGCGCAATACCTGAACCGCGTAGCTTTCGGTTTCACCCGTAAGAAGCGCGGGCAACAAACCCATCGCGTCCGCAGGGGCGGTGATCCTTCGATCGTTCACTTGGGTGATGACGTCGCCCGGTAAAAAACCGAGCTCATGGAAGACGCTGCTTTTTTCGATGGTTACGAAGCGGTAGCCTTCGGTGACGCCGTCCACCACGCGGGGTTCCATCCGCGCGGTGCTTAATGTTCCGTCAAGATCGCCCGCGAATCTAAGAACTTTCGCGCGCGGAATTTTCACCTTCGTGGGTGCGGCCACGGTTACGTTTACCCCCGAAGGCATCTTCGCGAGCGTGCAGGCCGATTCTTCTTTCAACTCGCAGCCTTTCCGAAAGGCGGCGGTTGCGCGTGACCGGTTTGCGGGAGTTTGCCACAGAGTTGTCCCCAGCTTTACGCACGCACGGGGCTTATTTTGTTCAAAGCATTGTTTGTTTAGCTCGGCTAAAGCATCGGCGGAACCGCCGGCGCGTGACAAAGAAATGGATGCGCAGGTGACAACGGCGAAAAGTAAACGCACTAGTATTTTATTGAAAACAGTTTTGGGCGACAACATTGAGGGACCGATAAGAACTTAAGTCGGTAAACCACTCAAGGAAAAAAAGGCGCTAGAGGGGTGACGAGCGTAACTCGCCCACCGCCTCCGCGATTAGTGGGAAACCTCTCATGTGGAGGTTCAAAGTGGAGCCTTATGTGCTGGACGACTTGTCCTTGGCGCCGGTGTTGTCGGATGAGAATTGCACCTGTGATGCCAGATCCAAATTTCGGCTCATTTCGAGATGTTAGGCCGAGGCACCACGGTACCCGGGCCTTTTTTTACGGAATTCCTCCACATCGCGTACCACGGTGGGACGGGCCTTAAGTCTAGGATTTCCCCGTCCGATGAAGTCTTAGCTGTCCGTAACTTCTAAGGAGTACCCATGTCTCAGTACGATACACAGAGTTTATACGACTTTTTATTCCACACGCCCGAGGGCGCGCTTCGCAAAATGCTCAACGACAAAAAGAATATGTCCGATGTGCACTGCGGCCTGCTGATTAAAATCGTTAAATCCTGCACCATGGACGTGTTCGGTGCGCACTTCGAGAAACAAGACTTTCCTAAGCTGCGCATGGGTCCGGCCGAGATGAAAATTAAAGAGAAATTCTGGCAAGACTGCACGGCCACTTTGCTCGAGCGCGGCTTGTTGCAACCTTCCACGCAAAAAGCGGCGGCTTAAAGAATGCGCCGGATCGTGTTCGTCGCGTTTCTAATGATTTTGGTGGGCTGTCGCGCCAGCGCGGAGCCCACACCGGCACAGACTACGGCTCGGGCTGAACATCCCAGCCATCCGGGTTGCTTTTAAGAGTTTCCCGCTCACCATTGAACATGTTTTCGAGATCGACCCGTGCCTGACGCGCGGCCGAGGTGAGTTTCGTTTCATCGTTCCTAACGGCGTGAAGATTGTAGATCATGCGAATATTGTGTTCACGAAACTTGTTCGAAGCGCGAACCGCCGAATAAGGCTCCCACCCTATCGTTTTTAAAACCTCGGTGCTCATCCGAAGAGAGCTCTCGAACGTTTCTCGTTCCCAAAAAGTAATATCGCGGTCGATCAATTCATAAACGTGCCCGACGTTGCGGGCCCGCGAGACGAGCTGCAAGTGCGGAAAATGCTGCTGCGCTAGATCAATAATTTCTAAACTGTCCTCTTGATCATCGACGGCGACGACTAAAACTTTTGCGGTCGCCGCACCGGCCGCTTCGAGAAGATCTAACCTTGTTGCGTCCCCGTAATAAATTTTAAACCCGAACCGCCGGAGCAATTCGATTTGATCCGGATCGTGATCAAGAACGGTTGCCGTGATGCCGTTCGCGTAGAGCATCCGGCCGATGATTTGCCCGACCCGGCCGAAGCCCGCGATCAAAACTTCGGGGTGATCGTTGTGAACTTCGGCACCCTCGGGTTGCTTTATTGTCATCGCCGCTAATTTCGGCGCTAACCAGCGATCGTAAAACAAAAGTAACAAGGGCGTAGAAGCCATGCTCAAGGCAACCGAGGCGGAAAGTAACGCGGTTTGCTCGGGGTCGATCATTTTCATAACTTGGGCGCTACCAAGCAAAACGAAAGCGAACTCACCGACTTGGGAAATGAGGATCGCGAAAAGCGGCCGTTCTTTCAGGCTAATGTTGAAGGCCCGCGCGAGCGCGAAGTGCACGACCAACTTAATGAGCAATAAGCTCGCGACGATTCCGGCTACGGTTCCCGGTTGGTGGGCGATGGTTGTGAGATCGACGGCCATGCCCACTGTGACGAAAAATAACCCGAGCAAGATGCCTTTGAAAGGTTCGATATCCATTTCGATCGCGTGCCGGTATTCGGAAGTCGCGAGCAGCACGCCCGCAACGAACGCTCCTAAGGCCATCGAGACCCCGAGCTCTTCCATCAACGCGGCCATGCCGACGACCACGAGCAGAGACATCGCGGTGAAAACTTCACGAAGATGCGCGCCGGCCACGATTCGAAGCGCGTGGCGCAGAACGATTCGCCCCGCGAGCATGATGCCCGCGATCACTAATAAAATTATCCAGGGCGATACGCCTTTTTTCTCGGCGGCTTGACCCGCGAGATGGGGCAGCAAAGCGAGCACGGGCAACACCGCGATATCTTGAAACAGCAGAATCGAAAAAGCCGAACTGCCGCCCTTAGTGTTGAGTAGATTGCGTTCGCGCAAAATCTGCGTTGCGATCGCCGTACTTGAGGTTGCCGCCGCAACGCCGACCACGATGGCCGCGTTCCACGGCAAACCGAAAAGACGCGCGCAGATCGCGACCAAACCCGACACGATCAAAACTTGAAGCGTACCCATTCCGAAGATCGGCATTCGCCACGCCCAAAGTCTTTTCGGCTCAAGCTCTAACCCTATGATGAAAAGTAAAAAGACGACGCCCAGTTCGGAAACGTGCGCCATCCGTTCGGGCTCCGCGATTAAACCAAAGCCCCACGGTCCGAGCAAAACCCCGGCGACCAGGTAGCCGAGGACGGAGCCTAAACCGATGCGTTTGAACATCGGTACGAATAAAACGCCGGCCGCAAGCAACAAAACGATATCGGTCAAAAACCCGTGGCTCATTGAGCGGATCCTCCGGTCATTTGCGCCAGCTTCTGCCTAACGCGTTGGCCATGTTCGCGAAGCTGGTCTTCCTGCGCGACGATCGAATTGTAGAGGATCACCGGCTCGTGCCATTTCATTTGGCAAAGATGAGCGGTTTGGTTCCACGGCGCGAGGAAGGTTTCCATCGGGAACCGGTTATAGCCTTGCGCCGAGTAAGAATCTTCGGGACCGCCGACCGTCATCGAGACGAGAAAATTTTTATCTTTGAGCTTATCGCCCCCGGGCCCGTAAGCCCAACCGGGTTGCAGCACTTCGCTCACCCAATGCCGCATCAAAGAAGGCATCGCGTACCAATAAAAAGGATGTTGAACGACGATCGTGTCGTGCGCCGCAAGCAAATCACGCTCGAAGCGCGTATCGATGTGGAAATAGGGATACAGGTCGTAGAGCGGGTGAACGGTCAGCCCCGGAAGGTCGGCCACGGCTTCAACAACGGCGCGATTCGAGCGCGAATCTTGTAAATAAGGGTGCGCGATCAAAAATAAAACGGAAGAGTCGTCGGGAATTTTCATCTTAAGTTCACCCTAACGCCACAAGTGGGCATCGAGCGAGTAAGCGCCGGGACCGAGCAGAAAGAGCACGACGCAAATCACGGCTAAGTTGAGCGCGTATTCATTGCCGGGAGGATTATTGGTGATTAAGTAGCCCGCGCCCCTATGACCAAGCACGACGGCGACGAGCATCACGAAAAAACAAAGCAAGTAACCGACCCGCGTGCAAAGCCCCAGCGTGATGAGAACTCCACCCAGAATTTCGGAAGCCATTGCCGCGCGCGCTTGCGCCGCCGGAAAAGGCACGCCGAGACTTTTTAACCATCCGGTAAAACCGGCCATATTTCCCGTGCCGACGAGTCCCAGCTTACCGAGGCCGTGCACGATGAAACAAACGCCGATGAAAATCCGCGCGATCAATACCGCGAGATCGTCGATCTGCGGACTTCCGTAGAGAAAAAATTGGTCTAACATGATTTCGTTTTTACCGGATTTCTGCCGAAGGTGGTAGGATTTCCGCTCGATGCTCACCATGACGAAACAAGGTTTATTTTGCAGGGCCGGCGATTTCTACATCGATCCAAGCCGCGGCGTTGATCACGCCGTGATCACGCATGCGCATAGCGATCACGCCCGCCGGGGAAGCCGCCAGTACTATTGCGTACGCTCGGGTGAGGCCTTGCTGCGTGCGCGCATCGGTCAGAATATTCCGGTTAAAACATTCGCGTTCGCCGAACCGTTTGAGATCAACGGCGTAAAAATCTCGCTGCATCCCGCGGGGCATATTCTAGGCTCGTCGCAAGTAAGGCTCGAGTACGCGGGCGAAGTTTGGGTGGCTTCGGGTGATTACAAACGCGATCGCGATCCGACCTGCGAACCTTTCGAACCCATTCCCTGCGATGTCTTCGTCACCGAAGGAACTTTCGGTACGCCGAACTACGTGTGGGAAAAAGATATGGATCTCGGTAAGCAGATTCACGATTGGTGGATGAGGAACGCGGCCCGTGGCGTGAACAGCGTTTTGTTTGCTTATTCCTTGGGGAAAGCGCAAAGGGTTTTGGGCGTTCTCGAGCCGTTCGCCGACCGGCCCGTTCACTGCGATCCTTCGGTCGCCGAGCTCAACGAATGTTATCGTGAACAAGGCATCGCGCTCGCGCCGACGACATGTTTGAGCGAGCTGGATTCGGACCGCCGCCCCGTCGGCGAACTATTTCTAGTGCCCCAATCTTTCTTGAAAACACCCCGCGCGCGAATGCTTGGCCCACGTTACGAGACCGCTTTCGCTTCGGGCTGGATGGCCGGTGGGCGCGGGTTTGGTTCGTACAACAAAGGCTTCGTCATGTCGGACCACGCCGACTGGAACGATCTCGTGCGAACGGTTTTAGAGACGGGGGCAAAACGCGTTTACGTTCAGCATCGCGGTAAAGGCGCACTCGTGAAACACCTTCGTACCTTAGGCGTCGATGCCTACCCGGATTCCGACATGGTACCGGGCGAAATGTTTCAGTTAGCTTTATTTTGATTGAGTGCTGGAGGCCGGCGCGCGCTGCCGGCGGCGCCAGTTGTCGGTCGCTTCGGTGAGTGGCCCGCCGTCGACCGCGGCGCTTTGTTGACCGGCAAACTCTTTATCCATTTTGTCCGCGAAGGCGGTGAGCTTAGCCTGGAGCTCGCTTCGCTGCCCGGCGCTCAACACCGATTTGCATTGCGGGCAGTGCGTAAGCTGGCTTACGCACTTTCCGGATTCGTATTTTTCAACGCAATGGTAAACAACTTTTGCTTTGTGCAGCGATTCACTAAATTCAAAACGGGAATCCACAAACCAAAGGGCTCCGTCGGTTAGAGCGGCCGACATCAGGAGCGCGAACACAAAAAAGATCGCACCGGATCTTGTATTCCAACGATCCCGGTCGATCAGATACTGCAATGAAAAACACGACAGCGAGACCGCGGCCAGCACGATGCTTAATACGATCGCCAAATTCGCCGGTCCGATCGCGCGCCCGTAAACCAGCGACGGATCGCGCAAAGTTAGATAACCGACAAGCGCAAAGACCGTTACGCCCGTTGCGAGAACAATCGTATCACCGTGCTTTTTGATTTCGGTTTGCCGTCGGTCGCGTCCCCGCGGGTGATGCTTCGCCATTATGGGTTACTGCCGAGAGATTGAACCGTATTACGCGTTGCGACCCGGCAACCGGCCGCGTGAGCCGATAAAGCATCTTTATATAGTTCATCACAAGCATTACCGGCTTCGCTTGTAGAACCAAGAAACATTCCCACGCCCGCCGTCCCGAGGCCAAGAACGCCTGTCGTTGCGCCCGCGACAAATCTCGTGGCCCCGGCCGCCATCGAACCTTCACCGAACGCGGCGCCTACGCCCGTTCTTGCAACTGCGTTTTGCCCTTCGCTTTGAATTTGGTCTTTGACGGCGGACACGATCCCTTCGGACTTTTTCGGACCACCCGGCTCTTCCAGCGCGGAGACGTTTGTCTTTTCAATTTCGGCGGGCGGCGGTCCGTCACTGTTCGCCGACGCGATAACTTCCTGCGCGCGGTCGGCGTCGTAAGAGTCGCGTTGGGCGACGTCACCGTAGCAACGGGCATTGTCATCGAGCGCGCCTTCCGCCGCTTCGCGGAATTTTCCCGTTTCGGTTCTTTGTGATTCAAGATCGAGGTCGATGTCCGAATAGCGACGGTTGATCGCGGCAATTTGCGAAGCGCGGTTTGGACCCGCGGGGACGGCACCGAGCTGACGGGCTTTATCACTCGCGTTGCTGATCTGAGCTTGCTTCAAGCCCTTCTCGATTTCTCCGCATTTCTCTTTCACATTCTCTTTGGCTTTAGCGCAGAGCTTTGACTTCGCCGTGTTTCGGGTAGCGGCGATGCGCAATCCGTCACGCTGCGCCTGCGCACCGTTTCTAATATTGGAAGTTGGCGCTGGCGCAGAAGCATCTACTCCGGTTTCGGTGTCTGCGCCCGCCATATTGCAAGCCTCGTACTGCTTTTGGATTTGCTCACGGCAGGCGTTCGGAACTTTTTTGTTGCGTAATCCGTCACGGATGCCCGTCGCATTCTTTTGTCTTTTTAAGCACGTGCTACCGAGGTCGGCGGGAAGGCCGGCTCCGTCTAGCGCGAAGCCCTGCTCTTGCGCGAAGCTTTGCACGAAGGGATTCATCAGGACAAAAATCGAAGCCAAACTCAGGGACAAAGTTCGGAAATCTTTCATAAAGATAAGGATAACAAGATGCGCGAGTAATTAGCGAGAAATCTGCGGGGCCTGGGCCGGGGGAACCGTGGCCGGTTTCGTATTCGCGGGCGCCGTCTCATTTTGGGGCGCGAAAGCTTTCTTCTCGCAACGGAAGGTTTCGGCAAGACTTAGGTTTGGGAAGTCGGTTCTGATGGCTGCGAGGATGCTCGCCGTAGAACTATAAAACCCGGAGCCGACGCATTCTTTATTCGGATTATTATGGATCGTCGAGCGAGCCACACCTACTAAAGTAGAGTTATTTACGTTGACCAAGCCGGCACCGCTTACACCCCGCAAGACGTCCGTCGTGGTTTGCAAAACGTGTCCCGCCTGCACCGCGGGTTTGGTCGCGGTAATGAATTTCTGATCTTTAAATTCTAGCGTGGAGTTCACCGTGCGGCAGAAATTTTGGTAAGCGATGGTTTCACCCGGAGTAAGGTATGGTCCGTCATCATCGGCATCGCGCGCGCCGGGTTGGTAAACCTGCCGTGCCGTCAACGGCGGGAAACCGATCGCCGCCACGCCCGTCCCGGGCGCCGGCGTCTTTTCCGACACGTGAAAACAGGGTTGTTCTTTTACAAATCTCTCATCGATTTTCAAAACGGCGTAATCCAGACCTTTGCACTGAATATTGACCGTACTCGCCGCGTTCCGATCAGCGCCCCGACAGTCGTTAGTGGCAAGAATTTGGGCCGGAATGATTTGACCGTTAATCCTTACCGAACACGACACGCTACTCAACTTTGCACGATCTACCGAGGAGATGCCGTCAATCTTCGTCAGCGCCTGCCCGCGTGCTAAGCATTCTTCCACGCAATGTCCCGCCGTTAGCAAAGTTCCGTCATCCGAAATGATGCTTCCCGAACAATGGTCGATGACTTTTCCGCTCGCATTGACGAGCTCAATCTTCGGGGTGGCCGCCAGCATATTGAGCGGCATCTTTAATTCGACAAGCCCTTGTTGAGCGGGAATAAATTTAGCTTTGCTAATCATTCCGTCCGGCGGCTGGAGTTGCGCGAAGGGCATGATTGCGAATGAGGATGACGCGTGAAACAAGAGCGCTGCGCCGAACATACACGCGACGCCGAAACCAAGTCCTGCGTTTTTAAAAGATGTACGGCCGAGGTTAACTCTCATGTAATTATCGTAAGCCGAAACAAACGATTACGCCATGCCTGAAAAGGTCCATGTTTCCACTCAATTGAAACAATCGTTTTAAGTTGAGGCGAAAATAGCCGGTAACGAATCGGATTTCGCCACTGATAAAACCTGCCTGAATATATTTTTGAGCCATCGGACCCGCAAACGCACTGGAGATCTATTAGACGCCGCCTGAACTTTCGACGGCGTTTTCGAAGCTACATTTATACCGCTGGATTCCCGATTGCTTTATTGAACGGCAGAGGTCCCGCTGAAATGATGTATAAAAGAAGAACAGGCATTCTCATTTTGATAATCGCCGCCATCCTGGGCGGCTTTCAAAACTGTTCACCGACCATGATGAAATCATTTAGCTCGGTCACGTCCGAACAAGCGCGCAACCTATTCACCTTTTTAAGTTTAGGTTCTAAAGAAGAACCGGCGCTGATGAAGTCAATCTCACGTTTCGAATTGCTCGCGGCCAGTGAAGCATTGATCGGCCCCGGTTTACTTTCAATCGTCGACATCGCGAGCCTCCCCGCAGACCCGAAAGTAAATGCGTTTGAATCGGCCGCCGTTCAAAGCTACGACACAAGTTTTTTGGACTCGCGCTTCGGTTTCGCGCAAAAAGTTGCCGGGCTCGCCTTACGCTCTAAGTTGGTCGTCATTTGCCAACCGCAGCTCATCGCCCACGCCGCGTGGGACGGCTGCGTCCGTAACATCGCGACGGCCTTCGCGAAGAAAGCCTTTCGCCGCGAATTGACTTCCGACGACGAAGCTTCGCTCGCCGCCGTTTACGCGGAAGCCGCCAATTCGGCCGGTGCCGAGATCAACGCCACCCCCGTCAGCGTACCGATGGGCTACCTTGATTTCGCCGAACCCAACTTAGTGGTCTCGGGCTGGGCGCTGGATCCTGCTTGGCCGGACCGTACGGTTGAAGTCCATATCTACGTCGACGGCGTGTACGCCGGGAACACGTTCGCCAACTCACCGCGGGCCGATGTGAACGCAGCGTTCGCGACCGAGGGCTACACCGGCGATCACGGTTTTAGCTATCGCTTACCCGCGGGTTTCGCGAACGGCGCAAGTCATCGCGTGGTCGCTTACGCCATCGGCGGCAACGGCTTCAATCCTCAACTGACGAATACTAAAACTTTCGTATCGACCTCCGCGGGTGCGCCCCCGGTCGTACCTCCGCAATTGGGCGTCGCTACCGAAGAAGGCTTACGATCCGTCTTTACGAAAGTATTGATGTCGCCCTCATTTCAATTTCGGACCCTGTCGGCCGATCCTAATTTCCAGCTCGCCAATCACCTCGCTTGGTTTTTGACCGGCACCCTGCCCGACGAAACGTTATTGAAATACGCTAGCCAAGGCCGTCTTACCGACCGGGCGTTGTTTGCTTCCGAAGTGAATCGTCTATTGAATTCAGAATCTGAAAGCTTTGCGCTCAACGTGTTCGGACAATGGATGGGCTTCCGAGATCTCGCTTTGAAATCGGGCGTCACTTCCCTTGAACAATCCATGATTCGTGAATCCACGCTCGTCTTCAAAGAGATCGTCGATAAAAATCTTCCGCCGAACGCGATCCTCGAGCCCGGCTTCACTTATCTGAACCGTGAATTATCGGCGCACTACAAGGTGGGCTCGAACCTTTCCGATTTCGCGCGCGTTCCCACGAGCGAACGCGGCGGCATTCTTGCGCAAGGAAGTATCCTGCGCGTGAGCTCACCGAACGCCGACACCAAACCGATCGTGCGCGGAAAATGGGTTCAGTGGAGTCTGCTATGCCGGACTATCCCGTCGCCCAGCGCGGAACTCTTTCAACAAATTGCGCAGGTGCAAGCGGCGGCCGATCCTAATTGGACGGTTAGCGAACGTCTTGCCAATCACCGCGCGGCCGGACCCGCGTGTTTCAATTGTCACCAATATATGGATCCGCTCGGTCTCGCGCTCGAGAATTTCACGCCCCTCGGTTTATGGCGCGACACCTACCCGAACGGTAAGCCCGTCGTCGCCGACGGCCAGTTAGGTGATAAGAAATTTAACGGTGTCGCGCAGCTGACTAAACTCGTGCAAGAACGCAACGACTTCAAAGCTTGCGTCGCGAGCCGTTTGCTCACCCACGGATTAGCACGCCCGGTAAGCAACGATGACCTCGGAACTTTACTGCAGCTCATGGGTACCGGCGTCGGCGTCCGTGACATGATTAGCATCGTCGCCAACTCGGAAGCCTTTCAGCGCGCCGCAAGGGGAGAACCCTAGATGAAAAGACGTCAATTTCTACATAACGCCGGCGTGTTCCTTTGGTTGCCGGTGCTCGAATCTCTCGTCCCGCAAAGTGTGTTTGCGCAGTCGTTATCGCGCAGCCGCTTCGTCATGGTGTTCACGCCGAGCGGAATGCTGATGCCCGGTGGTGAGAACGGAAATTGGACGTTCGAGGGTGCGTTGAAGCCTTTAGTGGACGCGGGCCTCCGCTCGAACTCCATGATCGTTCGCGGCCTGAGAGCCGACGGCGGAACCGATCCGCACTGGTTGAATACGGCCGGGTTTCTCTCCTGTAAGCCGATCAAAATTGCGAACGACCGGCCCACCGAATGCGGCAAAACTTTCGACCAGTACGTGGCCGACAAGAACCCGACTCTTCTTCGCTCATTGCACGTCGGTTTCAAACCGATGAACCGGGATTTCTCGGCCGATCACGGCGGATACTCCGATCGCTACCTTGATACACTATCATTTCGCGCGGACAACCGTCCGATCGGCAATACGTATTCACCGCAAGCTTTGTTCGATCAAGTCTTCGGCGGGGGCGCGGCCGGCTCGCGCCATATCCGGGCTTTAAACCAAAGACGCAAAAGTATCATCGACGGCGTTATCGGCGAGCTGGGAAGCGTAAAACGTTCTTTGAGTTCGACCGACAAACCAAGGTTCGAGGCGTACCTCGACGGTATGCGCGACATCGAAAAGACATTATCGACCAACATAAACAATGCACCGACGTGCATTCCCGCCGGCGCACGTCCCGGTCCTACCGATTACCTGCAGCAGCTCCAGGTCATGCAAAGCATCGTGGCGCAGGCGTTCCAGTGCAATTTAATTTCGTCGGCCACGATCATGTACGATGACGGCGTGGGAGATCAATTTTTGGTCCACCCCGGCGGCGATCATGATCACCACGGCTACGCTCACCACGGCAACGAAGCCGCCAACATGGCGAAGCTTAACGCGATCAACGTACGTCACGGCGATCTGTTCGCAAAATTCGTCGGCGAGATGAAAACGCGCGGTCAGCTCGACAGCACGTTGGTGATGTGGGGATCAAACATGTCAGACGGCAACACGCACAACACCGCTAACCTTCCCGTCGTCGTATGCGGCGGCGGCGCCGGTTTAAAATTCGGGCAGGAAGTGAACGCAGCACGAACGAGCATTCCGAAGGCAAACCTATTCGTCGAATTAGCCGAAATTTACGGCTTGGCCTTGCCGGTGTACGGCAGCGATGCCTCGGCCAGCGATGGCACTCGAATCGGAATTAAAGTTTAGTTTAGAAAAGTTTAATCACGTTAATGGGTTTTTTAAAAGGGAGCGAAGAATGAAGAAGTACGTCATTGCGAGTGTAGGATGTTTAATATTTATGTTCACCAATTGCGCGGAGCCTTTGCCCGACATGTTGGATGATCAGCCGTCGACCGGTGGTTTAGCTACGGATCCGGCAAGCGCAGGCCTCGCCGGTGATTTCGGTACCGTCGGTGAATCGGTAAATCCGCCGCTGATGACGACGCCGCCCGCCGCGGTGACGCCGCCCGTGACCGAAGACAATTCGACGACGACTCTTTACCGGTTTTTCCATACGTACAACGCCCAGCACTTTATGACGGGCAATCCGCAGGAAGCAAGCTCACCTTGGGTACTCGACGGCACCACGTATAAGGTTTTTAACGTTGGTTACAATCACCGTCACCCGGTTTACCGTTGTTACGTCGAATCGAGCGGCGACCATTTCTCTTCCAACGACGATAAGTGCGAAGGTTACACGTTCGAAGGACGTTACGGATACCTTGAAAACGCGCCGACGACCGCCGCCCCGCGCGCGCTTTACCGTTGCTTCCACGAACAACAGTATCATCACATGGATTCACCGAACAAAGACGAGTGTATCGGCGCCGGCTTTCGCGTCGAAGGAATCATGGGTTACATCCCTTAATCGGTAGCCGCGCGGGCGCCCTCCTGATAGGGTGGCGCCATGAAAAACATCGCGCCTTTCGGAAGCTGGAAATCACCCATCACGGCCGAGGTCGTTAGCGGTAAAGACCGCGGCCTCGGTGCCGACCTGCAAGTCGACGCGCTCGACGACTCTATTTATTTTATTGAGTCACGCCCCGACGAAGCGGGCCGGCAAGTTCTTATGCGTCTTACTATCGACGGCAACGTGCACGAGGTTCTGCCCGCCGAGTTCAATGTACGCACTAGATATTTAGAATACGGCGGCGCAAGTTTTTTGGTTCACGCCGGTACGGCGTACTTCATTAACTTTACCGACCAACAGATCTACGCCGCGAAACTCGGCCAAGCCCCCCGAAAGCTTACTTCCGAAACGAAAAATCGCTTCGCCGATCTCACCTTCGATCAGAAAAGAAATCGCTTAATCGGCCTGCGCGAAAAACCCGGTAAGGCCGAACCGGAAAACACGATTTGCGCCGTCGACATCACCGATGGTTCGGTGAGTGATTTGGTCACCGGCGCCGATTTTTACAATTGCGCCCGCCTACGCGGCGATCAACTGCTGTGGATTTCTTGGAATCACCCCAATATGCCCTGGAATGGCAGCGAGCTTTGGACCGCGGATCTTAACGATCTAGCTAAGCCGAACAAAATTGCGGGTGACGACACCCACGCCGTATCGCAAGCGCAATGGGGCGAAGACGGCAGCATTTATTTCGCTCTCGAGAATCCGGAGTTCGCGGCACTTTATCGTTACGCCGGCAATCGAATGACAAAGGTGTTTTCGCCCGAGGCCGAGTTCGTACTGCCCGATTGGGTGCCGGGCACGCAGCAGTACGCGCTCTTCAACGACGGTTTGGTTATAGCCGCGTACCTAAAGGGCGGCCGCTGGCAAATGATTTCCGGCCATAATCCCGCGGACGCAAAAATCATCGGCGAGCCTTTGCCTACGGTGTCCACGCTCCGGCGGGCGGGCGACGGCGCCGTCGCGATTATCGGGCGGGCAAAATTAAATTCAACCATCGTTTCCATCAGCAATGACGGAGCGATGAAAATCTTGTACGCACCAAAGATGACCGAAATCGCGGCCGAATTTATTTCGGTTGCGGAACAAATTGAGTTCCCGACCGAAAACGGCGGCACCGGCTACGCCTGGTTTTACCGTCCGGTGAACGCGCTTAACAAAGGGCCGGAAGGGCAGAAACCACCGCTCGTCGTGATGGCGCACGGCGGACCAAGCGCGATGTCCTTCTCTAGCTTTCGTAAAGATATTCAGTTTTGGACGTCACGCGGTTACGCGGTTGCCGACGTCAACTACGGCGGCAGCACGGGTTACGGCCGGACGTACCGCGAACGTTTGCGGGGAACCTGGGGCTTAGTTGATGTGAGCGATTGCGCCCGCACGGTCGAATTTTTAAGTAAACTAAATTTAATTGATCCAAGACGCGTGGCGATTCGCGGCGGCAGCGCCGGTGGTTACACTACCCTCGCCGCGCTTGCCTTCACCAAGGGTATCTTCGCCGCGGGCGCCAGCTACTTCGGAGTCAGTGACCTAGAGTTGCTCGCCAAGGAAACACATAAATTTGAGTCACGCTACCTTGACCAGCTCGTCGGTCCTTATCCAGCTGCCCGCGAAATTTATCAGGAGCGCGCACCGCTTGCGCACATTGACCGGTTTGACTGCCCGATCATCTTTTTTCAGGGCGATGAGGACGCGGTCGTGCCGCCGAACCAATCCGAACTCATGTACAAGTCCTTAAAGGCGAAAGGCATCCCGACCGAGTATCATCTTTACGCAAAAGAGGGGCACGGCTTCCGGCGCGCCGAAAATAATCAGCACAGTCTAAAAGCCGAACACAATTTCTACGCCCGCTTTTTTAATTTTCCCGTTCAAACGGAGGATAAAGTTTGAATCCCATTGCTTTAATTATTTTTGATTGTGACGGCGTCGTCGTCGACAGCGAACTCATCGCAAACCGCATCGGCGCCGAATTGAAAACGGAACTCGGTTTTCCCTTTACGACCGAAGAACACATTCGAAAATTTACCGGACTCGGCGCGAGCTCCGCGAGCGTGGCCGAACTGCGTAAAAAACTTCCCGCCGACTATTCTAAAACGGCCGACGCCCGCCGGGCCGTTGCGTTCGCCGCCGAATTGCGAGAGATCGAAGGTATTTCCCGCTTACTAGAAACGTTGACGGTACCGTACTGCTTGGCTTCGAACGGAGATCTCGAAAAAATCAAAGTGACCCTCGGCGTGACGAGACTTTACGATCGTTTTGCGGGCCGTATTTTCCACAGCGGCCTCGTGAAAAATTTAAAACCCGCGCCGGATTTATTTTTGCTGGCCGCTAGAACAATGGGCGTTGAACCTAAAAATTGTTTAGTCCTCGAAGATAGCGTCGCCGGCGTGCAGGCCGCGCTCGCCGCGGGCATGGCGGTTGCCGGTTTCACCGGCGGTAGCCACGTTTACCCCGAATTGCCCACTCTGCTCAAAGAAGCGGGTGCGCCTTACGTTTTTAAAACGATGAGCGAGTTTGCATCATTCTTGGACCGTTCACGCTAAGGGACTAGATCTTAGCCCGGCTTAAACGCTCAAGCGGCCTAGACTTTGATATGGTTCGGCGGGGTAACCCTCAGCCTTTTCTATATATAGACCGATGAAAAACTAGGATGAGAAAACCAAATTCTCAGTTTATTTTTCTTAGCGTCTTGATGATGCTTGCGCCTATTCTCGGCGCGGGGCGCGCCTACGCCCAACAAACATCACGAATCGGCTTCTGTCTAAACCTCGCGCAAACCGTGCAAGAGTCTGCTTACGTACAAACCCGTAACTACCTGACCCGCGAAGACGACCTACGCCGTGAATTGATGAGCGCGTGCACCGGCTTCCGCTACGAAACGATCACGAAGGCCGGCGGCGGCTTCCGCGTCATCGCCGAAGGCGACGGCGAAATCTGGAGCATCGACGAGAAGAAAAATTTGGTTCGCATCGCCGGCGAGAAGAATTCGCTCGCGAGCACCGAAACCTTCAGCCCCTTCGGCGTAGCGACTAAATCAAAAGGCCGCCAAGCCCAAGTTCAGTCCGTAAAAGCGTCCGATAAAGAATTGGCCGCCCTCCGCGCGCAAGGTGCGCCCGCGGCTCCTTCCGCAACAGCGGCATCGGCCCCGGTGAAAAGAACTCAAGTCAACGAACCGGCCATCGCGGTGGCCGCTGCACCGGCGAGCGGCAAGAGCCCGATCTTCGGCGTCGCGGACGAAGATGATTCTTCCGGCGAGCCGATTCCCCGTCCGTTTACGGTCGACCCGAATACGAAGATAACTCCCGAACGTTCTGCAAAGGACGATGCTACACCCCCGCCCGATAAAGCGGTGCGCGCCGGCCAAGAGGTTTCGTCCGACGGCATGAACCTTACCCGCATGACCCAGTGTTTTAACCGTAAGCACTATCACTCCGAAACTTGCCAAAGTCTGTTCAACGAATTGCACCGCCAATGCGGTAAAGACGATGTTCCGCTCGTGCGTCTTTGTTTAGAGCTTGAAGCGGCCATCGGCGACGTCAATCTGGCGGCTTGCGTGAATAACGATGTGGACTTCGGTAAATGCGAACTTCGTAAAGTGCAGTTAGAAAAACGTTGCAGCAACCAATTGCGCCAGCCCAGCGCCGAGTGCCGTGGTTTAGCCCGCTACTTAGCGAGCGCAACTCCACCCTCGGTCGATGCTTCTAAAGCGACTCCTGCCATGTTCGGCGGAGCCGGCGCGGTGAAATTCCCGGCCGACGCGACTCCGCGCAGTCTTGGTTCCACGCTGCGTACACTTATTCGCTTACGCCCGGTGATCTACGAATCTAAATCTAACCCCCGCTTCAAAGAGATGGGTTTTATCTCGCAAGAAGTTGAAATGGTGAATTCGGCGCTCATGAATTACAAATCCGGCGGCGAACCCGAAGGCGTGAAGTACACCCAATTCGCGGCGTTACTCACCAGCGGTATGCAAGAGATGTACGGAATGTGCCGAGAGAATTTAGATTTCCAACGCGATATCATCAATCGCGCCTCGACTTTGGAACAAGATAACTCAGCTCTGCGCCGTGAAAACGAAGCGATGCAAAAGCAGCTCTCCGCCTTGACCGAAGAAGTCAAAGCGATCAAAGAATCCCTGTTACGTAAAAAATAATTACTGAGCGCGAATCTGACCGATCGCGGGTAAGATGCGAAATCTCGCCACTTCCGTACCTAACCTTAGTTCGAAAGTAACCGCCCGGTCGTCGGCCACGCCACCGTTCGTATTGAAAACGATGACGTTATTGTTGTCGCTAAAGGCGGTGATTTCGGCCTTACGTGCGCCGAAGTCGATCGGAGTCAGCGTTCGAAGCGCCGTCCCGAACGGACCGTTACACCGGCGGCCCGCGCCCGCGGCAAAAGTTTCGGCCGCGAAACTGTTGTTCTCCAGCCGAACGCGCACGCATTCCGATCTTTGACTGGCGAGACCCCTAGCTTCTTGAAGCGCATCCAAAAGGTCGGCGCGCATAACCGCGATCTGCGTCGACTTCCGGTGCGAGAATGTATACGCACCCATGCCGGCCATTACGCCCATGATGCCTAAGACCAGCATCATTTCGACTAAGCTAAAACCTTTATTCGCCGGCTTCAATTTTCTTCCCAAGTTTTTCGACGACACGGTTGTAATCCGTAAATAGATCTTCGTAAGCGTCTCCCTTTCGAATCCGAATTTGCTCCGGGATCTTACCTTCTGCAATGAGCTTCAGATTCCGGTGGAGCCTGAATAGCGGTCCCGAAACTTGGTTGGAAATCACTAAACCCAAAAGGGTAATCATCGTTAACAGCAGAATACCGATGCCGGTGAAGATTAGGGTCGTTCGTTGCGAAAGATCGGTATCTCGTTGCGCGACTGCGCAAACGTTAATCGTATATACGGTGCAGAGGATACCCGCGAACAACCCGTAAGCGACGAAGCGCAACTGCACCCGGGGATTGACCAGCAACTTGCCGCTCAAAGATCTGAAATTCATTAGTCCACCTTCCAATCCAATAGTGCGGATACGTAGAACACGGGCGCGCCCGGCGGTTGATTTACGGAAAACTGAAAGTGGGGATCGTAACTGATAATTCGTTCGCCGGCGCGGTATGTATAGCCTGAAGCTTCCCAAAATTTTCCGTAACGTTCGTAAACGGGATAGAAGCCGACGACGATCGAACCGTTAAAGGTAATCCGCGCCGCCCGCCAATCTTCCATCATCGAAGGAAACGCCGAGAGCGGCATGCTCGTACGCGACCGCGCCCAGCCGGTAAGCACGGCGGTGTTGTAAGTGGTCGGCGCGGCGATCCGCGCGGCCGCGTGAGATTCATCTTCCCACGAGGCGTTCGCGTCGCTCCAGTTGTTCGACATGAAATTAATCTGATCGGCCGCAACGAGTGTCGGAATCCACGGCTTTGCGATGGGCGAAGTCACGACCGATTGGGTGTTGAATTCCCCCTGCAGATACATGCCGATGCTGGTGACGACGCTCAACCCAAGTTTCAATTTATCGGGATCGATCGCAAAGCCGTTGATCACGCGAACCGCATTCGGAAAACCATTTAACGTGCCCGCCGCGTACAGACTGCACGAAGGAATTCGAAATCGGTTTGCCGGCAGCCCGCCGTTACTAAAGAGATCAAAAGGCAGACTCAAATTGTCCGAGCACAGCGGTTGCGGCAGCGCCGCCTGCATCGGTCCGGTCGCGGCCCCTTGTTGAGAGTCGGTGGCGCTACCCTGCGCCGGCGCCATTCGTGGTGAATCGCTCGGGCTAAAACCGTCGTTCGTGCCCGGCGGGTACCAGCGCGCGCTGATGTAGATCATCCCGTTAAAATTTGCCCGCATGAGCCGGGTTGCCCCGAAGTAAGAACCAAGCTCGCCGCGGGCCGTATCTTCCAAGGCGAGCTGGAATTGTTCGGCATCGAAGTTCATCGGTAAGATTTTCGCGCGTGCGCGACGTTCGGCGGTCGTGCCGGGTAATAGTTTGTAGATGTGGCCGTCGTGAAAACCGCTCCGGGTCGCGTTCAATAAAGCGGTCGGAATGCCCGGGCTCCCCGCCGAAGTACAAACGATCGGGGTAAACACATCGGCAAGACCCGGCGCCGGCGAAACAAGGATCGGTGCGGGCAAGGGCGGTATGGGTCTTGGACAAATCTGATTAGCTCGGCTGTCGGAACCGTTGGCGCCAAGCCAGTGACCGGGTCGCCAACGGGTTTTCGGCCCCGAGCTATCTTGAAAAAGATTTCCGTACGAGATGATGCCCGTTCGGTCATTACTTAACGACATCGTGAGCGGATTGTACTCGTAATAAGAATATCTGCGCGGTACCGACGTCCAACCCCAGCGCAGCGCCAAATCTTCTTGCCCGACGGGATTGCCGAAATAATCGGTGTGCCGGCCCGGGTGATCCGACCAAATCGGAATGCCCGGCCAGTTACGGAGATTCGCGCGGTCGCGCAAATACCAAACGCCGGAGATCACGCGAATGTCGGCCTTGTACGCAAATTTTTGTTTCGCGACTTGTTCACTATCGGCGGATTTGACCGGGTCGACGATGAAGCGCAGATTCGCGTTGTTCATCATGCCGGTCCACCGGTCGTCGCCGTCGGCACCCATCTGAGTTTGTAAACCGCTCGGCACCGGCAAAACCATCGCGTTTACACCGTGGGCCGAATCCAGCGCGTTCCCGTTCCAAGTCGCCGGCGCGTAATCCGCCCAGGGAATTCGCGTGCCGCCGCAGTTTGTGCAACCGTTCGAATTATTACTTTGCAGTTTTATGGGGTTCGCCAGATTTGGTCCCGAACCGATGAAAGCCATGTTGTAATTTTGCCGGTACCGGCAGGCCGAGACGTTGCCGTACATCAGACGCCGGGCCGAGCTCACCTGACTGAGATAAAGACCGGTCGCGCCCGCGAGACATAAATCCCCGTTCGAGTGCACGCGTCCGAATAAACGCATCTCCGGCCCGGGATTAAAATCGGCATAAATAAGATCTATGAAGTACAGAAACTGAAACATGGAAACTTGCGCGAGCGAAACGGTGGCTTCCATATTGACGACCGTTTGATCGGTGCCGGTCAGTTCGGTCTTCACCACGTAAGAAACCTTCAGCGTGGCTTGCGGCGCGATCATCCCCCGAAAGGTCCCCGTCGTGATCGGGCTGGTCACGGGCACACCTTGAAAAGTAACGGTGATGTCGGTGAGCTTGTAACCCGTGCTGATGTAAGTGGGCAATTCGGTTTGTAACCGTAGGGTCAGATCGTTCGCGTCAGGCGTCGTAACCTCGCTGAGGTACGTTTGCGCGATTTTATTTACGACGAGCAGGCTACCCTCGGCGACGTACTGTGTTCTCTTCTGCGCAAAAAGTCTCCCGCTCTGGCTCATGACGCTCGACATGTTCGTAAAGATTGCCGAGATCGCGAGTCCAAGCGAGGCGGTAATCAAAACGATCAACAGTAGCGCGTTGCCCGCGTTGTTCCTCATTGGTAAGTCCTCGTGCTTCGAATAGTAAACGTTGAAACTTGATTTTCAACGAGCCACTTGCCCGGCGCGAGCAAGGGGCCGTCGAGTAAATTGCTCCCGCCTTGCGAGTTGGGTTGCCCGGACTGCTGGCCCATCGCTAACCCGAGCGCGACCATTCTTAATTGTGACCGCGAAACATTTAAAAATACTCCCGCGCCTAAACGTTCGGTCGCGGTCGTACTGTTGTAGAGGTATTCATCCAGGTGGTTTGAAGTATTTCGAACGATTCCGTCGGCCGGATCGAAATCAAAACCCAAAGCAATTTGAAAATCTAAAATCCGGTCGGCCAGCGCTGAGGTAACGCCGGAATTCATGTTGGTACCGCCATTTTGGTAAGTGAAGCGATTGAGCTCCGAGATGGCTTTATCAAGATAAAATGTTCGAAGCTGAACGGGCACCATCAGGCCGGTGGACCAGTCGTAAGGCTCCGCCACGTTGTCGTTAAATGCGGTCGGCCCCGGCGCGAGCGTCGCCGTGCATGCATTCAGATCAACGGACGCGACGTAGCGATGCCCGATCAAATTCACTTTACTTAATATGACGTGCGAACGAAGCAGGCCCAGCGTCGCCAAACAACATGGGCCGCCGCCGGTCTCGATGGTGATCAGCCCGCCCGCTCCGACCGATCGGATACTGCACGCGGAAGTCGCCGACGTTTTCACGATGGTCAGCCGATCCGAACCCTGACACGCCGGAAAGGTTGCCCTAGCGGCGCAATTGTTTTCCGCGATGACGCCGGACCAAACCGGCAACAGTTCACCGCCCGCGCTCGGTATTTCACGGGCGAAATAATTCGTGAGTTCCATGATGTCGACGCTCAGTCGCCCACGCGCGGTGGCCTGACTTGAGTAATCGAGCTGTAGCGACGTCACGCCGACCAAAGTCATCACCACGACGGTGGAGATGGTCACCGAAATCATCAGCTCGATCAGCGTTGCGCCTCGTGCATTCAATAAAATCATAACTCACCAATCCGGCGGCGGCGGTGGCGGCGGCGGAGGAGGTGGAGGTGGCGGCGGCGGCGGCGGTGGCTGCGGCGGCTGCGGGGGCGGCGGTGGTGGCGGCGGCGGCGGTGGAGGACGCGGCGGCTGCGGCGGCGGCGGTGGTGGCGGCGGCGGTGGCGGCGGCGGTGGAGGACGCGGCGGTGGCGGCGGAGGAGGAGGAGGGGGTGGCGGCGGAGGTGGGGGCGGCGGCGGCGCGCTCGGCAAACGACCCTGTCCATCACGACCGGTGGTGACACCACCCATGCTCGGCGAAGCGCGGAAGAAAGTGTATTCGTGAACTCTCGCCTGCCCGTCCGTCATGACGGTCGCGCGCAGTTTAATTTCGGTCAGGCCGAGCATCGGTTTATCGAGCGTTACTTGCCATTCGGCGAGAATCGGTCCGTCGGTGGCGATGTTCCCGGCGTTATCGTAGCGGCGAGAATGATCACCCGGATCAAGAGAACCGTCGGTGCCGTCGGTTAACATCAAAGACTCGGTCAAGTTTTGTAGGATGAAATATTTTTTTCTAACTTGGTTTTGCGCACCGGAAAATCCGATCGTCTGCGCCGAAAAATTCATGGAGGCAGTTATGATCACCGCGCCCAATGCAATCACAACTAAAGCTTCGATGAGCCCGAAGCCCGACTGATGACTGATGATTTTGTGAGATTTAATTTTTATTCCCATTAGGCTACCCGGCTATCTGGATAGGTTGACCGTTTTTAGATACCGCGGGTGCGCCCATTAAATAATTCTTCACCGTGGGATTATCCGATCTCCAGATTACGTTATCGATAAAGTAATGATGAATATTAATAAAAAGAGAAAACCCGACGAAGAATGGTGCACTGCCCATCACGCCGGCGGCGAAAATATTCGAGCGATCGAGCAGGCCCGGAATAAATTCCAGTGAGAACGCCGCCAGCACGAGCACGAACAATCCGTAACCAAGAAAACTTCGCATCCATGTTGCGCGCGCCTCGCGGCCTTCGAATGCCGCCGCACGGTGCCCGACTTCGTTTCTTTTTAAGACCCACACGAAAACCAGGTATTGAAGTGAGTGAAAAAACGGAATCAGGTAATTGAAGCCGGGATGGTGCAGGGTCGGAATATACCAAAGATAAATCGCGGCAAAAGCGGCCACCGCCGGGGGTGCGGGTTGAATGCCTTGCTCTAAGTATTTACGAACATGAATCGCGACCACCGCGGTAAGCGAAAGGCCTACCAGTGCGTAATTCAAGTAGCGCGCAAAAACGGGTAGTTCCAAACTGTAATAGTGGATGCCGTAAAATTCGAAATCACGTGGTTCGATGTTCGCGTTCACCCAGGACAAAGCCCAAATGCAGAACAAATTGAAAAGCAGGATTCGCCTTTCGTTGTGCGTGTAAAAGATCTTGCGCCTAACCGACGAAACGATCACGCAACCGAAGATCTGTTTTACGTAATGCCAACCGACGAGGACGAACATCAACGAAACGAGCTGCCCCATCACGCGCACGTTTTGCGCGTAGAGCGCCGTCACGATCGCGGCGCCTAACACCAACGGCACGATGACCGCGGCCCAGAGGTATTCTTTTTGTTGGAAAATCCGCTCGCGATAATCCCCGTACAACAGGGTGTAAGAAGATAAGAAATGCGGATTGTTGACGACGAAGCCCAAGTAGTAAGCGAGGGCTCCGACCGTGTAAACCGGCGCTGAAGCATCTACGAAGGCCCACATTGCTAGACCGACCAAAACCGACAAGCCGCCGGTCAATAAAACTTCAGCGCTCAAATAGCCGTCGGAGTTGGGCGTCGCTTGCTGGGCTGTGTTCATAAATTAATGGTATTACAGCTTCAGCGTTTGGCAACGTCTGCCCGGCGGCTCACGCGGTGCGCGACCTACTTAGGAACAAGGGGCACGAAAGTTTTTTTGTAGAGATCCCAAGAATCTTGGATAACTTTGAAGGCCTCTTCTTGGTCAAAGAACTTTTCAACTTTAACGACCTTGTTTTCCAACCCTTTGTAGTCTTCGAAAAACCGCTGGATCTCTTTCATCCGGTGCGGCGGCAAATCGCCTAAATTTTCGATGTGCGCGTATTCCGGATCGTCCGCATGAACGGCGATGATTTTATCATCGGCTTCGCCTTGATCCAACATCTTCATCACGCCGATCGGCTTCGCCCGCATGATGCAAAGCGGGACCGCACGTTCTTGGCCTAAAACCAGGATGTCGAGCGGATCGTTGTCTTCGCAATAAGATTGGGGAATAAAACCGTAGTTCGCCGGGTATTGGACGGAACTAAACAAAATACGATCCATCTTGATCAGGCCGCTCTTTTTATCCAGTTCGTATTTCGCTTTTGAACCTTTGGGTATCTCGATCACCGCGCTTAAAATCTTCGGTGCTTCATCGCCGACGTCCACGTCGTGCCACGGATGCATAATCACTCCTTTAAAAGTTTGGATAGCCTACACCAAAGTTTTGCTAAGCGCAGCTCCCGTACGCTCACGACCCTAAAAAGAGCGATGACTCTTCTGGTTCCGATCTGGACTTATTCGTTAGCCTGACTCGTGAGAAAATGTCGCATGACCAAATTAGCCGTGCTGTTCTCATTCTTCTTCCTAATCACGTGCACTTCCGCACCTAAGCGCGCGGAACGGACGATTGCCCAAGATCTTCCGGAGAGCCGCTTTCCCTCCACGCAGAATCTTGATTGGAATCAATTTCAAGCCGTTCTGAGGGATAGATCGCCTGCCACCGTCGGCGAAACGGTCCGACTGTTGAGCACGAGTCACCCCGAATACCTCAAACTGCGCACCGCCGTTTACTTTAGCCGGTCGATTCAAGAGTCCTCGTTTGAAGAACCACGCCAGATCATCTTCGGACCCGAAGCGCGCTTTATTTTTACGTTCAACGGCGGTCCACACCGCTACGGAGGCGCCGCGATCGAGACCATGCAATACGACCAACAGAATTCTCGTTTTTTATTTCGTGAGGTATTTTTTAAAAGTGAGGGCAACGCCACCGAGATTAACCTTGCCCCTCACGAAATAGATTTTGAAAACGAGAAGTTCATCGTCAGCAAACCGAATCCGGCAAAGTGCATGCACTGCCACGCCAATCACCCCGACCAACCACAGGTAAAAATGGTTGTCGGGCCGGTCTGGGATAACGATTTTCATTGGCCGGGAGTTTACGGCAGCAATGATGATTTGCTTTACGGCAGCTTCGATAAGGGCAACTACCAGTTACACGGCGCCTACGGCTACCTTGCAGATTTAAAGTATCCGCGAAGCCAAGGACGCTGGTTAGATTTACCCGAGGCCCAAACCGACGTCGAACTCAACGGCTACGTTCGCTACCTGAAAGGCGCCCCCGCTCATCCCCGCTACCGATATTTACCCCCGCAGACCATCGAAGCCGGTTTTCGAAAATATATAGCCGGGGTTCCCGCCGCCGAAATCGACGAAAGCGTCGCCATCCACGAGGAAGCAAAACGCCTCGGCACCGAAGTTAATTTTCGCCCGAATGGGCATCTTACTTTTCAACTATTAAAATTTTCCGAGAAGAATTTGATTGCGCGGATCCGAAGCGTTCCCGGCTTGATGGAACGTCTAAAGGCGAACGCGAAGATCATGAAGTTCACGCGTGAGAAATATCCTTTCCATTGGGGTACGGGACGACTCGCGTTGCTGCAAGCGTTGAAGTCAGATCTCATGGCGGAGAAACCTTCCCTCAAAGCGTCTTATAAAAAGATTTTGCTCGCCGAGCTCGATATGCAAAATGAGAAGGTAAAGCTTGATGAATCGGCTTTGGGTATAAAACTAATCGTATCGCCGTTCTGGCCGCCGTTTATCCAAGAAGAGGACGGTCCCGAAACCGCAGCGGCGTTTCGCCGTCTGAAAGGTCGTCGGCTTACGCGCACCGAGATCATGGCACTCGATGCCGAAACCGGTCCATTGGCTGATCTCGCTTTACTCGCCGAAGAACTGAAAGCCGCGGGCATCGATCTCGTGGATTACGATATTAACTTCGATATGAACAAGCGGCGTACGCTTTCCTTACACGGTCATGATCTCGAGGAATTATTTAAAATCCTCGATGCGCCGTAAATGCCCAACAGCATACTGATTACGAAAACGAACGGCTCGGGTCGCAACGATGCCGTCGCCGTTAAGGCCGGTGCGGGGCAAAAGCCCGCCATTCCCCACCCGAGTCCGAAGAGCATCGCGCCCGCGAGCAACTTGAAATCTATCTTTCGCCGTTCGGGGATTTGAAACTTGTCCGCCAAGAGCGGATTCGGCCGGCGAATGATCAGGCGATACAGTATCGCGTGCACGCCCAGCGCCCCGCCCATCACGAAGAGCAAAGAGGGATCCCACTCCCCAAAAATATCGAGGAAAGAAATAATTTTTTGCGGCCGGGTCATGCCCGAAAGGCCCAAGCCCAGCGCGAACAAAAAACCTACCGCTAACGCTACGAAGACGGTTTTATTTCGTCGGCCGTTTTTCATTTCATCACCGTGGCCGCGAGGATTCCGAACGCCATAAAGACGATCGTCGCGATGATCGAGCGCGGCGCTAAACGGCTCATCCCGCAGATGCCGTGCCCGCTCGTACAACCGCTGCCCAGCACGGTTCCGAAACCCACGAGTAAACCGGCGATGATGATCTTCGGGTAAGTCATTTCGAGAGTGTTCGTGAGAGACTCCGGATAAATCGTACGCAACGCAAAACCACCCGCGATCAAACCCGCGATGAAAGCCAAGCGCCAGGCCCAATCCCCCGCGCGTGGCCGAAGGGCGCCGCTGACGATTCCGCTAACCCCGGCCACCCGGCCGTTAACAAAAAGTAGAATTGAGATCGCAAGACCGATGATCGCACCGCCCAGAAGCGGTACCCAGTAATTCTGCATCATCTCGTTTAACACGGCCGCACCAAAAATTGGAGGGTTGTCAAAAATAGAGAAAAGAAATATGAAGCCCCCATGTCTAAATTTATACAAATTCTATTGTTGTTGGCCTTCGCCCAAAACGCTTTCGCCACCGAAATTTGCGGGCAAGATATCGCCGACGGATTGAAGTACCGCTGGTGCGTCGATCACAACCCTGAAAGTCCCGACGTCCTCTACATCATGCATGGTGGCGGCGGCAACGAGCACTCGTGGCGTGAGAGCAAGTTGCACGAAGAGTTTGAACAAGCCTGGCGCGAAAAGGGTGTGGCCGCTCCTTCGATCATCACGATGTCGTTCAACGAAGGCCAGTGGTTACTCAACGATCTGGCGCCGCGGGACCAGGCTTCCGCTTCCGGAAAGGTTTCGGTACTTATCAAACCGGTGGTCGAAATCATCATGCCGGCGCTCGAAGCGAAAGTCGGCGGCGTTCGCGGCAAAAGAATGATGATGGGTTGGTCGATGGGCGGCTACAACGCGCCCGTCTTATCGCTTCGACACCCCGGCCTCTTCGACTCCGTCGCGCTGCTTTGCCCGGGATTGGGCTTGGTCGATCCGTTTTTACCACCCGACCAACTCGAGCGCGCGATCCAAGCTCTGCCCGCCGGCACGAACGCCGAAACCGTCCGTCGAGTCGCGGCATGGATCCGGCACGAGTTCGAAACGAAAGAAAACTGGGCACGGCATGAACCACTCAGCCTCGCGCGTGGCTTACAAAAGACGAAGACGAAGTATTTCCTAACTTGTACACGTGACGACGAGTACGGTTTTTTCCCCGGGGCCGAAGAGTTTACTAGAGTTATGGCCGGTAAAACTTCCGTCGAATGGCACCCGCTCGAAACCGGCGGTCACTGCGCGCAAGATCTCGCGACGACGTCCGCACTCCACAACTTCTTTTCGCGGTAAGCGAGTTAAACTTTGAAACGTTTTGCGATCACCGCCGTCGTTTACTTAGTAGCGTTCACCACGACGGCCTTCTTAGCGAATGCCTTGTTCCATAACGGTTTAGGGCGCGGCGACCTCGGGCCGCTTCTCTTTTGGAGCCTACCCGCCATCCTGCTAAGTAGCTTCATCATCGCGCTCATCGCGAAGAACCTCCCGGATCTTTCCGAGCCCGTAAGCTTGATCGTGCGCACCTTCGTCGCGTTAGGGTGTGCCGCCATCTCGACGATCATGGTTCGTGTCCTCTTCGGAGTTTGGTTCGGCATGATGAATCTCTCGCCGATGTTGCCGAACCTCGCCGGCGCGCTCGCGGCCACGATCGTGGCGCCGGGTTTCTTGGCGAACCGCCGAACCGGATGGCGTCGTCCTTTTTTGTTTTTCGTCATGATCGTTCTAACGTGCGCCGCCGGGATTCCGGGCGCGAGTTCTTTACTAAGGAAGCAATTTTTGCGGGGCGGGCAAATCGCGACGGCCTCCATCTTGTTAAAGGATTCGCAAGGACCGCTGAACACCGAGGAAATTATCCGAATCTACTGTCCTAATTACGTCTTTGATCAAGCCGACTGGGATGAAGTTCAACCGCACGGTCCTTGGAAAGATTTGATCGAACTTCCTTGCATGACCCCGAGCTTGAAAATCTTGGTCGCCTTTCACCAAAGCATCAACAAGGCGCCCGTCTCCCCGTGGCTGAGTGTTTCGCACCGGCTCGCGCACTACGAAGACGTTCATTCATCGGTCCTGTTCGCCTTTCCGCCCGAAATGCATTTACCGACCGGCGGCCTAGAATTCGATCTGCCGGAAGAAGGTTCGGTGATTTATTACTTGTCGGCCACCGGCTGGCAAAAATTCCCGAAAGACGCGAAGGTTTCAAACCGCAAAATCAAGATGACCAACGACTACCAAGAATCCGGCGAGGAAGAACTCACCCCCATCCTCTGCATCTCGGTCGAAGACATCGACGGCCAATTCGACGGCCCCGAATGCGCCAACGTGCTCCCGGATGGCGTGAGGCTCACCGTCGAAGCTCCGTAAACTACGGAGTTAGCTCATTCCGCATTGGCTTCGCTGAAATTCCGCTGCTAGGCTTTGAGGATGAAACTCTTCCTTTTGTCTTTTTTCGCCGGTTTTCTAGGTCTCGCAACTTCCAACGCAAAACCGATCGACGTGATCGACACGGCCGGGTCGGCGTGCGCCGATTACATCCGCGACACGTGGAGCATCGCGGGCGATCGACTCGTGATCGACGAGAACCGGATCTACACCTGTACCGACGCGTGCACCGATCCGCGGCTGCGCGGGATCGACGTGACCGAAGGACTCACCGCTAAACTGAAACTTAAGAAAAATCAATTCGCGCAGAATATCAAAGCCAAGTGCAAAGCCGCCCCGCAATCCGGCAAGACTTGGCCCAGTCGTTGCCAAGCCAGTGATCTCGCGATTTTCAAAGTGATGATTCCGTTTACAGGCGAGCCGGCCGGCATTTGTTTCTGCGACAACATCTCAGGCTCGCCCGAGATGGCGTTATGCCGGCAGGTGGACAATCAGTTGCGCATGGTGGCCGTATTTGCCGACGAACCTTTGAAACGGACGTTGGATTCGGCTTGCCGGGTGACTTCGATGGAAGGCGCGGGCGTGGCGTGCACGTGCGCACAACAAAATCCCTCAAACCGCCGCGACTACGTAAGATGTTTGAGGGATAAAGCCCTCCCGCCCGACTCGCCCAAAAAATCCGACGGAGATAACGCCGCCGCCATCAGGTGATCCCGGCGGGCGACCGCAGTTTCGTCATAGGCACTTGAAGAAATCTTGGGTTTTATTCCGGCGACCGACGAGCTGTATATGCCCGGGCGCGACGACCTTGAACGTTACGTGGGTTGGATCGGCCGATAAGCCGAACGAGTGCCGCTCACCAAAATCAACGACGACCATTTCGCCGGTGATTTTATCGCCGGTAAATTTATAAGCGACTTTCTTAAATACGTGCGATGAGGCATCTCCATCGGCGTCCGCAATTTTCTTCGCGGCGTTGGCCTCAAAGCTAATCGCATCGATCGAACAATTATCTTTGGAGCCGCGACCCCACCGTCCGAGGAGAGGGTTCGTTTCGCACCAGGCGAGGCCGGGTGCAAGTATCATCACGAAAGATATAACTCGATTTTTCATACTCATTAGAGTCCAACACATAAAATATAATATTCAACTCTCTTTCTTCGACCGATCTTGGTTGCTCGACCGCCGAATAGGCGGGAGACTTTTTTGATGAAAGACAAAACAATTTGGCTCGCGCCTTTGACCATCATCTTTTGCGCTTCCTTTAGTGCGAGCGCCAAAGGGGTGGACGTAGTTGCCGTCTCGTTGAGCTCTCCAAAGGGAACGTTAAGTGTTCCGATTACGAAAGCGTCCGGTCTGGAAGATCCGGATCAAAACATTTATTTCGATGGGGTACGCGCGTGCGCGCCCGGCAATCCTTCAGGGATGGCGGGCCTTAAGATTTCCCATATAGGAAAATGTTTATTTTTTCACACGCAGTTCGCGGCCGACCGTTGGAGCGCGGTACCGGTCGAAAGATTGTCCCTCGTCGACGCCGCGGTGATGAAGGAGGATCTAAGAAAGATCTACGAGGGCTCCAACATCGAAGTGCAACAAGACGAAACCGAAAAATATCCCTGGGGCTCGGTATTCAAATGGAGCACGAAAACTTCAGGCTCCGCGCACTACCTTTATATAAGTAACCCGAAGAAAAACCTTACGGTTCGCATCGGCCCGATCGCGGGCTCGGTGCTCCACAATTACCGGCTTGATTTTAAGAATACGAAATGGAAGGTCGATTAAGTTCGGGGCTGATATGATCAAATCGTTTCTTCACGCGACTTCCATTCTTATCGGCTTCTTGATATTTGCCGTCGGGATGTTTGTTTTTTTAGCGCTGTCGCCTCTCTTCTTCTTTGCGAAGGTTACTTTCGCTATCCTTGCTTTACTCTTTCTTCTGGTCGGAATTATTTATCTCACTATTCAGTTCCGTAAATGGCGGCGTTTTTCGCAGCTGCCCTCTGAACCTGCGTTCGCGGTCTTTCAATCCGAAATCGTAGATATCGGTGAACCTCTGCAAGTGAACACCGCGTTGGTAAAGCGAACCGAGAAAGCGCTAAACGCCGAGCAGATAAAGGCCGATTACGATTTTATTATTCACCTCGGGGTCCTGAATTTGCCCTATCGAATATTCAAGACTCCGCAAGTTACGGCCATTCGGCTTATTTGCGAAGGCGACATACCGCGGATGGTACAATTCGGACAGGATAAATTTGCGCTGATTTCCCATGTCGAGAAGCGGGTGCCGTAGCTTAGTTTTGGTTCTTGCTGGAGTTTCTGGCTGGACCTGCGGTCTGCGCTCGAAAATAGAAAATCGAAAATAGAGGGAATTTTGCTTTGCAAAATTCGGCGGAGAGGGTTGCGTGCTTGATAAGCCTGTGAGCGACGTCACGCTCTTGCGTGCCGCTTTTCAATAAAACGCGCCGCCGGCGCCTTTTATTGCAAAGTGAATCGCTCCCTTCGAATCTCACCCTTTTCCGCCAGCGTAGCTCAATTTTCAAAAGTATGTTTGCGCAAAACAAAGCGATCAAGGCTTTGATCGCGCAATATTAGATTGGCGGAGAGGGTGAGATTCGAACTCACGGAGGTCTTTCGACCTCGGTAGTTTTCAAGACTACTGCCTTAAACCACTCGGCCACCTCTCCGCGAGATGAGTGATCTATTCTTTATAAGCGTTTTGAATCATGGCTGTCGAGCGATCAATTCGACAAATTCCAGCCGTTGCCCATTCCTTCGCTTACGGCGGTGCTCTCGGCGTTTTCGGAAGTATAGCGAAGGAGAACCGTGCGCGCTTGGGGATGCAGCGACCGGGTTAAGCGTTCCGCTAAGGCCAATAGCTCGGGCATCTGGGGGAATGGCTTGGGACCGATAAAATAGCGCAGCTTCGCGCCCAAAGTATCGATCACCGGGGCGGTCGCGGTGCCTTGAATGGAAAGTCCCATGCTGTGCGAAGCCGGTTCGCCGACGAGCCATTGGCCCTCGGCGTAGTAAGTTTGCGTGGTCGCCACGACCAGCGTAACCCCGTCGGGCGTGACGTCAATATCGACCCGGCGTCCCGCGGTCCCGTTGGCGATTTCCAGCTCGGGCAAACGTAAAATCGGCGAGCGGTCGGTGGGTTGCGAATTCATGTCGAGACTGAGGCGGATATTGCGTTCGCCGTTTTTGATAAAAGAGGAAATGCTGATCGCCGCGGGCATCTCGTGCGCGATATTCATGACCGCCTCGATGATTCGAGCGAGGTCCTTATTTTGTCGCAAATCCTGATCGAATTTTAAATGACGGATCACCGCCGCGGCTAACGACGGATAATTTGAACCACGGAGATTAATTAACTTCGTACCGTCGGCGGGATCGGGAATATAATTTCCAAGCGCAATGCCGTCGGTCGAATAGATCATAAGACGAGAACCTTGAGCGCGCACAAAACTCTTTAAGAAAGCTTTTGAAAGGGTCAATTCGCAAGCTTGTGCATCGATACGAATGCCGCGAGCCTGCGCCGAAGGCGCAACGGATCCCAGCACCAATAAGGCTGAAATTAAGCGTAAGAATGACATTTTTTGTCCTCCTATCGCCGGCATATCCCGGGCTAGCGCTCTTAATTTTGATATAAAGCGTTTATACTATTATTTTGCAGAATTTGGACCAGTAAATAAAAGCGCTACAATGTGTCGAAGATGAGGCGCAGAAGTTGCGATGGCTGCATGGATTCGTCGGCATCCGTGATCGCGAAACAAGTCATTTCGTTCTCGGTCGATTTGTCGAGGGCGAGACCCTCAATTTTTAGTTTAGCGACGCGGCCAAGTTCGCGCGCGGAGCGCCCATCCCAAACGCCGATCACCGAACCGATGACGGCCCCGTCATCGTAGGTTGATTGAGTCGCTTCGGCCGCGGCCGAGAAGAATAGCTTTCCTTCGTGCGTGAAACCGTCGGTAAACGTAATCGGTGCGCCCGCCCACTCCCCGAGCGGGACCGGCTGCACACGAAAAGCCGAAGGCGATATCGTTCCGTCACGAAAGCCCGCGATAAAATCATTCAAATTAACGGTAACGAGCGCGTTCATGCGAGCCGCGCCGTTGCCGCGCTGAAACAGAACAAGGTTATCTTTCATCAGCGTCGCGCCTTCGATGTTCAACTCAGGAATCAGCGCGCGCAAAACTTCGTACAAGGGTGAAAAATCCCGTTCGTGCACTTGGAATTTTTCGCCGTGACGAATGATCGCGCCCTTCACGCGATTTTCTTTCGAACCGGAAGGCATCGCGAGCCATACGGCTTCGCGGCCTCTTCGCGTGATTTCGAAAAAAGCTTCGGTGTCGGGTTTTAACTTTTTGCGCTCTTTGTAGTCCACCGGCAGATCGCCGGGAAAGATCCGGTGTCCGCGCGCAACGCTTTCGCTTAAAGGTATGTGGATGAGATGGTGGAGATCGTCGCCGACGGCCCACAGTCCGTCGGCATTTTTGATAAGACCCGAACCCGCGACCAAAGCCCTCGGCTTCGCGACCGCATCCTCCATCGGTACCCAAAAGATATCGCGGAGTTTACTGACTCTCACTTGGCCTTAATGGTGGTCCGCCCACCCATGTACGGAACGAGGACTTTCGGAATTTCGATAGAGCCGTCTTCTTGCTGATAATTTTCGAGAATGGAGATGAGCGTGCGGCCGATGGCGAGCCCCGATCCGTTGAGCGTGTGCACGAATTGAGTCTTCGCCTTAGCTTCGTTGCCTTTAAAGCGGATGTTCGCGCGGCGTGCTTGAAAGTCTTCAAAGTTCGAGCACGAGCTAATCTCGCGAAAGGCATTTTGGCCGGGCAACCACACTTCGATGTCATAGCACTTCGCCGCACCGAAACCGATGTCCCGGCTGCACAAGACCATCACGCGATAAGGCAGCTCTAAAAGCTGGAGAACTTTTTCGGCGTGACCGGTCAGCGCATCGTGCGCTTCGTAAGATTTGTCGGGATGGCAAAACTGCACCAACTCGACTTTATTAAATTGGTGCTGGCGGATTAAGCCGCGCGTGTCTTTGCCGTAGCTGCCGGCCTCCGAACGAAAGCACGGCGAATACGCGACGAACTTCGCGGGTAGATCGGCTTCTTTCAAGATTTCGCCGGCGTAGTAATTCGTCACGGGAACTTCGGCCGTCGGGATCAAGTGGTAGTCGGTGCCTTCGAGATGGAACACGTCTTCTTTGAATTTAGGGAACTGTCCCGTGCCGACGAAGCTTTGCGAGTTGGCGATAAACGGCGGGATCATTTCCTCGTAACCGTGCTCGCGTGAGTGCAGGTCGAGTTTGAATTGGATCAAAGCGCGCTCGAGCTGCGCGGCGCCGCCTTTGAGAAATGCGAAACGCGCACCCGCGACTTTACCGGCACGTTCGAAATCGATGATGCCGAGCTTTTCGCCGAGCTCCCAATGTTCTTTGGCTTTAAACGAAAAAGTCTTCTTCACGCCCGCGGCGCGCACGACGACATTGTCTTCGGCGCCTTCACCAAGCGGAACGCTCGGGTGTAGTCTGTTCGGCAAGCGAAGAGCCATTTCGGTTAGTTCGGTCTCGGCCTCTTTTACTTTTTGTTCGAGCTCTTTTACGCGGCCGGCGATCCCGCCCATTTCTTTGAGCAGCTCCGAAGCATCTTCCTTCGCGCGTTTTTTTTGCGCGATGACTTCTCCGACCTTATTTTGTTCACTTCGCAGAGTTTCTTGCTCGGTTAAGGTCGCGCGGCGTTTTTGATTGAGCGCGGTGAGCTTATCCACCCACGACGGGTCATCGCCACGAGCTTTGAGCGAACGGCGATAGTCTTCGGCGGCTTCCGGTTTTTCGAGGGCACGTACGTCGATCATTTATTCTCCGCGGGATAAACGCGGGGCTCTAGCCCGGCGCGATCAGAATGTACATGTATAGGAGAAGGCCGATCAAGACGCAAACCAGATTAAAGATCAGCATGTACATCCAGGTCCACGAGCGTGAAAGCTTCACGAGCGTACCCGCGGTCACGATCAACACGAGCATGAAGGAGATGTTCCCATAATCGATAATTTGATCGCATATCAACGCCAGCGTCAGTCCCAAAAACAGACCGGTCAGGACTTTGAATGTCAGGAGTGCAAAAGCATTCGATGAAGTTTTAAAGCGTTCTTGCGCGTTGCCGATCATGCTGCCCATGCCCCTAGTTTAAGGGCTTTAACCGCACTGTAAAGTGTAAATTGCGCTGGTCCTGCCCGGAACGTAAACCGTTACGGTCCGCCACGCTGGAGCGATGAAATCCGTTCTTCGATTTGCGGACGATCGGCGGCGTCGGGATCGAGGACGAAGTATTGGTTATACGCTTCGATCGCGTGCACCACGTCGCCCTTCATTTCGTAAACCGCGCCGTATTCTTTCCAGATATCGGCCAAACCATTTTCTTTTTTCTCGGCTACGTTGAGCATCGCCATGGCGGTATCCAGGTTACTACCTTTACGGTAGCACTGCGCCAGCTTGACGTAGATTGGCGCGTCTTGGGGGCGGAGCTTAATGGCCTTTTGGTATTCATTCGCGCACATCGTGTACTGCTGCATTAGCGAATGGGCTTCGGCGGCGAGGAGATAAGCGTCGGCAAGATTCGGATTCGCCCTTTTTTCGGCGTCGGTATAGTTAAGCGTCGTTTTTGGATCGTTCATCATCAAGGCCGTTCGCCCCAACTGGTATTGCACCAGGGGAAAGAGTTTGTTGATGGTTAAGACACGCTGGAATTGCACGGCCGCCTCTTGCGGCTTTTTGAGATCTAAATAGATATTGCCCGCCAGGAATAACGGTTCCGAATCCGCGGGATCAAGCACCGCCGCCTTAAGTAAAAGATCGAGCGCTTCGCTCATATTATTTTCGGCGCGCAGAACTTTCGCGAGCTCGACGTAGGCGTCCTTCGGCTTCTCTTCAAGTTTGATAATCTGCCGGAATATCTCTTCGGCCTGCTGGTATCGCTCGTCCAGCAAAAGCATCTTGCCCAGCGCGAGCCGGTATTCGGTGACCAACGGATAATTGTTCACCAGCTTCAGGAAATAATCGACCCCGACGTCCACGCCTTGCAGGCCGGCCAACGCCTCGGCGTATACGATTTGGGCTTTGCGGTGGTTCACGTCTAAATCAATGGCGCGCGCGGCGTAGTTATACGCCATCTTCGGATCGCGCAAGGCGAGTGATGACTGGGCCATGATGATTTGCGTCTCGACGTCGTTTTCGTAAAGCTGGAGCGCCCGCTTACCGAAGGTGATCGCACCTTTAGGATTGTTGCGGCGGAGTTCGATCATCGCGAAGCCCCTGAACACTTCGTGCGATTTTGGATTGAGCTTACGGGCGTTCTCGAGAGTGCGGGCGGCCGCTAAGAAGTTATAACGTTGCGCTTGGTAGTCGGCGAGCGTGACGTGAGCCTCGATCAATTTACCGTCGGCTTTGATCGCACGGTTAAGCCACTCCATCGCCTCGGTCGAGAAACTCAGCTTCCATAAACATTGCGCCGCTTTGAGCGCGGCGGTGGCGTTACGCTGGTCTTCTTCAAACGCGGCCTTGTAATGTGCCTGGGCCGCGTGGCAATCCCCTTCCCGGAAAAATTGATCGCCTTCGAAGAGTAACTGCTGTCCCTTTACTTTCGTTCGCTTGAGTTTTTCTACCCCGCCGATTTGCACGATCAAATTCTTTGCCGTAGCGTTGGATGAATTTAACGAGAACGCTTTTTGCGCGTACTTCAGCGCGGCGCTCTGATCGCCCTTTTTTAAAGAGATCTCGGCCAATCCTTGAAATCCCCGCGATAGCGTCGACCGGGGCGCATCGTCGCTATCTAAAGCCTGTTTCAGCAAACGTTCCGCGGCGTCATAATGATTAAATTGTTTATATTCAAGAATGCCGAGTTCAATTCTCGCTACGGTGTGCGCGGGGTTGGCCTGAAGTACGCGCCGGTACAGATTTGCGGCGGGACTAAACTTCTCGAGCCGTGCGTGCGCTTGAGCTTCGAGCACGTAAGGCAAAATCCACTGCGGCCAAAGCTGTTGGGCAGATTGCAAATAACCAATCGCGGCCGAATGGTCGTTCGTTCCTTCGAGCAAAAAACCTTTCAAGAAATAGAACATGATGGGCGGCTGCGTTTCATTCGCGCGAGAATCTAATACCGCTTCAACGAGACTCTTCGCCTCCGGAAAACGTGAACGTATAATCAAATCTACCGCGCGGCAGGTGGCCGCGTGGCTACCACCCGGATCCACTTGCGAAGACATTTGCACCATGTTGGCGATAACTTTGGTGTCGTTCGAATCTTGGTAGGAAAAAGGCCAGAGTTGCATATAGGTCATGCAAAGAAGCGCCATGACCTCGGCATTTTTATTATTGTGTTCAACGACGTGTACGAAAGAGTTCTGCGCGCGCGCGTACCCGTCGAACGTATCTTTTAAAAAGTCGGCAACGCCTTGGCGCGTCCGTCCTTTGAGCGATTCGGGCGCGGACTGCGGAAGATTTTTTTGCGGGGCGATCAGGTGCACACGCTCTTCGGTCGGCCCTGCCGAAAACATCACCATCATCAACACGGCGAGACCGCCGAGAATCGCGAGCAACGGCCACTTGGCTTTTTGCAAAACCAATTTCGTCATCTGCGGGCGAACGTCGACCAACTCGATGTCTTCCGCTTCGCGGCGCCTTTTGCTTTTCTTGCGTTTCGGTTTCTCCGGATCGACGTGAACGCCGGAAGCCGTCGGTGTTTGCGTATTGTTGCCTGCGAAAGTGTCCGGGCCGGGGCGGGTTTCCTCGGCGCGTGTCTTGCGGCTCTTTGTGCCGGCGTCGGCCCGTTCGTCGTCTTCATGACGGATGTCGGTTTGATCTTGGCGCGTGAATTCAAGTACGCGTGTTTGTTCCGACGGCATTTGATTTTCGTCGCTGGAAATGACATCCAGCAGTTTGTCGTAGAACTGCGGATCCTGGGTCATTGGGATCCACTTCCCACCCGGATAATGCGCAATGAATTCCTCGCCGGTGAATTCTCCGCGCCCAATCATGTAGAGGACTTTTTCGGTGGTGAACGGGCCATCGATGTGGCCCGACGCATCACGAATGATCCATCGTCGGTTACTTTGCTGCTCCATACCCCTTAGCCCCAATTCTACAATATATGAGCCGCTTTCGCGCCTGCATATGTGGAGAGGGCCAGTTGGTTCCAAGCTGGGTTTTAAGTCTCAAACTGAGACGTAACCTTGTAAATTGTTGAAACTACACGCGGATATTAAGTCACACCCTTAGGGGTGATTCCAAGTTGGCACCATTTTCCCTCGTGATATCCACTACTTACGCACTGGACTTGGCATTGGCCTTGCTATACATACCTGCGTAACAAAGTTTTCCCCGGGGGGATTATGAAAAAGGTCGCGTTCATTCTTTACGTTGGTTGTGTGTTGGCTTTCTCGGCTTTTGCCCGCGCCGAAGTGGCGATGCCCTTCGCCAAAATGTCGAACTACCAAGCCCCCATCCAGATTCAAAGCGTTGCGCTCGATAAGACCAATCTCGAATTGCTGATCGCCGGCACTTTGCCCAATCCCTGCTACCAATCCCCGTCGGCCATGTTGGTGCATGACCTTGAGAACCCGAATGTTTTGATCCTTCGCCTTTCGTCGCCCGTCCCCACCGACGTTTGCGTATCGAAGACCGTTGATTTTAACACGGTCGTGAATTTGCCGATCTTGGCGCAAAACAGCCAGCTCACGCTCGAAGCGAACGCGGAGTACATCATCAAGGCCGACAACAATGATTTTCAATTGCTTGTTCAGGGCGCGGATTTAATGCGCGTCCCCGGCTTTATCGCTTACTAGTCTAAGATTTTCTTTGAGCGCTTCAACTGAGCGCTCTATTCCTTGAGGCGCTCCACCTGAGCGCCTAGAGCCATCAACTTTGCTTCCATGTTTTCGTAGCCGCGATCGAGATGATAGATCCGGCTGACTACGGTCTCACCGCTCGCAACCAACCCCGCTAAAACTAAACATGCACTCGCGCGCAAGTCGGTGGCCATGACCGGCGCGCCTTGAAGTTTACCGGGAGCGCCGCGAATGACCGCGACCCGGGTCTTCGGCGTGATGTCGGCATTCAAGCGAACGAGCTCTTGCACGTGCATGAAACGGTTTTCGAAAACGGTTTCGGTAATCACGCTCGTGCCGTCACTCTGGGTCATCAACGCCATAAACTGCGCTTGTAGATCGGTCGGGAACGCGGGATGAGGTGCGGTCGTCACGTCGACGCCGTGCCATCCTTTGCAGCGATGAACGGTAACGGAATCACCGCTCGTCGAAATCTTAAAACCGCTCTCGCGCATTTTGTTGATCAAAGATTCAAGATCCGCCGGCGCGCACTTCGTAACGGTAACTTCACCGCCGGTGATCGCACCCGCGATGAGCAAGGTCCCGGCTTCGATACGATCCGGGATGACGGTGTGCTCGGTCGCTTTCAATTTCTCGACGCCGCGGATACGGATGATGCTCGTGCCCGCACCCTCAACCTTCGCGCCCATCTTGTTTAGGTAGTTCGCTAGATCGACGATCTCGGGTTCTTTCGCCGCGTTTTCGATCAGCGTCTCGCCTTCCGCGAGGGTGGCGGCCATCATTACGTTTTCGGTTCCGCCGACGGTCGGTGATTCAAAAAGAATTTTTGCGCCCTGCAAACGTTTGGTGTTCGCGAGCACGTAGCCTGAGTCGACGTTGATCTCGGCACCCATCGCTTTCATGCCTTCAAGGTGCAGATCAATCGGCCGCGTACCGATCGCGCAGCCACCGGGCAAACTGACTTTGGCTTCTTTGAAGCGCGAGAGCAAAGGGCCGAGAATCAAAATCGAAGCGCGCATTTTTCTAACGATGTCGTAAGACGCTTCAACCGTCTTAACGCCTTTCACCGTGACGCGCATGGTGTGATCTTTGTACGAGGTTTCACAGCCTAAGCTTTCGAGTAATGAAGCCGCGAAACGCACATCGACGAGATCGGGAACGTTATGAAAAACATGTTCGCCGTCGGCCAAGATGGTTGAAAATAATAACGGTAGGACTGAGTTCTTCGCCCCGCTCGCCGCGGTGACACCGTTGAGTTGATGACCGCCCCTGACTACCATTTTATCCATATTTACCCCGGCTTCATCGCGGATATTACGCGTTCGATGTTGTTGAGATCACGGCTGACTTGGATGTCTTGAAACCCTGCTTCGCGGATTATCTCTTGGACCGCCGCGCTTTGGCCAGCGCCGATTTCGGTAACGAAAACTCCACGGGGTTTCAAAACCTTCATCGCCACGCCGGTCCATGATCGCAGCGCGGCCAGACCTTCGTCGGCGGCGTAGAGGGCCGCGTGCGGTTCGTAATCGTGCACGGATTTTTGTACGTTCGTATCTCCGGGCGCAATGTAAGGCGGGTTCGCCACGACGAGATGAAAACCTTCGTCTACCCGCGATTGGTCCCCGGCGAATTCTTCAACGCTCGCGTTCATCACTTCGGTGCGCGCGGCTAAATCCATGTTTCGTGCATTCGCGAGAGTGACCTCGCAGGCCACCGCCGATAAGTCGACGCTTACTAATTTTGCGGCCGGCAATTCTTGAAGCAAAGACAAACCGATGCAGCCGGAGCCGCAGCCGAAATCGGCGACGCTCTTGGCTTCATTCATCCGCGCGAGCGCCATCTCGACAACCAACTCGGTCTCGGGCCGGGGAACGAGCACGCCGGGGCGGACGATAAATTCTGTTTTATAAAATCCTTTTTTGCCCGAGATGTAAGCGAGTGGAATGCCTTTGAGTCTTTCGGCCTTCCAGCGTTGAACGCGCGCAAAATCTTCCGGCGGGACTTGATCGTCACCGCGCAGAAGCAGCTCACTTAGATCCATATCCATGGCATCGAAGAGCAAGTGTCTTGCTTCAGATTTTGGGTCTTCGAAAATTTTAAAATCAAGCGCGAGCGTGACGAGGAGCTGCCGCAGCGTCATAGGACCGGTCATCGGACCCGTCGCCGTGTCGCTCACTGCGCAGTTTGCCGCTTCAACGCTTCGGCCTGGTGATAGGTGACCAAAGGTTCGATCAACGGATCAAGTTCGCCGTTCATGACGTTGTTGAGTGAGTGAATCGTTAAACCGATGCGGTGATCGGTCACGCGCGTTTGCGGGAAATTGTACGTGCGGATGCGTTCGGAGCGGTCACCCGTTCCGATTTGCGCGAGCCGGGCGTCCGAAGCTTCTTTTTGAACTTTGTCTTCTTCTTGCTGTTTAAGCCGGGCGTACAGAACCTTCATGGCTTGATCTTTGTTCGAGTGCTGTGACTTTCCGTCTTGGCAAACGACCACGAGCCCCGATGGTAAGTGCGTAATACGAACGGCAGATTCGGTTTTGTTAACCGACTGCCCGCCCGCGCCGCCCGAGCGCATGACGTCGATGCGCAAATCGTTGGCGTTGATTTTAACTTCATTTTCTTCGGCTTCGGGGATGATCGCGACCGAAATCGTCGAGGTATGGATCCGCCCTTGCGCTTCGGTTTTTGGCACGCGCTGCACGCGGTGAACGCCGGCTTCGAACTTCAACATCGAATAGACTTTGTCACCGGTCACCATGGCGATGACTTCCTTGTATCCGCCGACGTTGCCTTCGGAGATCGACATCACCTCGACGCGCCAATTGTGCTGGGTCGCGAAGTGCTGGTAGGCGCGGAACAGTTCGTAGCAAAACAACGAAGCTTCGTCGCCGCCGGCGCCCGCGCGGATCTCCATGATGATATTTTTGTCGTCGTTGGGATCTTTCGGCAGGAGCAAAATCTTTAGGTCATCTTCAAGTTTGGTTTGCGCTTGTTCGAGGCCGCCGATTTCCTCTTTGGCCATCGCGCGCATCTCTTCGTCGTTCTCGGTCTCGAGGATTTGCTTATTGCCCTCGAGATCGGCGCGAACTTTCTTGTACTCACGGTAGACCGAGACGACCTTTTCGAGGTCGCTCATCTCTTTCATCATTTCGCGGTAACGCTTTTGATTGTCGGCAACCCCAGGTTCCATCAACTGGTTCTGGATTTGCTCAAACCGCTTTTCAACTTCCTGCAACTTACCAAACATGAATTATACCTGATTGTTTTGCAGGAGTTTAGCTACCCATCGATCCGAGGAAGTCCGTGTTCGATTTCGTCGACTGAAGCTTATCGATCAAGAACTCCATGCTATCGACGACGTTCATCGGCGCGAGCACTTTGCGCAAGATCCACATGCGGTTCAAATCACCTTTGTCGATCAGCAAATCTTCCTTACGGGTTCCCGACTTGTTGATGTCCATGCAAGGGAAGATCCGTTTTTCCATCAGCTTGCGATCCAAATGGATTTCGGAGTTACCCGTTCCTTTGAACTCTTCGAAGATGACTTCATCCATGCGTGAACCGGTATCGATCAGCGCGGTGGCGATGATCGTGAGGCTTCCGCCTTCCTCGATGTTCCGGGCCGCGCCGAAGAAACGTTTCGGTTTGTGAAGCGCGTTCGAATCCACACCACCGGACAAGATCTTACCCGAGGGCGGTACGACCGTGTTGTAGGCGCGGGCCAAGCGAGTGATGGAATCGAGCAAGATCACGACGTCGTGTTTGTGTTCGACCAAACGTTTTGCTTTCTCGATGACCATCTCGGCAACCTGTACGTGACGAGTGGGCGGTTCATCGAAGGTCGATGAAATGACTTCGCCCTTCACGGTGCGCATCATATCCGTGACTTCCTCGGGCCGCTCGTCGATCAGAAGAACGATCAAGAAGACTTCGGGATGGTTCGCCGCGATCGCGTTGGCGATGTTTTGCATCAACACGGTTTTACCCGTACGGGGCGGCGCCACGATCAAACCGCGCTGCCCTTTACCGAGCGGCGACATCAAATCAACAACGCGCGTGGTGAATTCTTTCGGGTTGTACTCGAGCTTCAAACGCTCGTCGGGGTAAAGCGGCGTTAAGTTATCGAATAAGATCTTGTCGCGCGCTTTTTCGAGCGGCTCGTGATTGAGCGTATCGACTTTCAATAACGCAAAATAACGCTCGCCGTCTTTGGGCGGGCGAACCGTACCGCTAACCGTATCTCCGGTACGTAGACCGAAGCGGCGAATTTGGCTGGGTGAAACGTAAATATCATCCGGGCCCGGTAGGTAATTGTAATCGGGCGAACGCAAGAAACCGTAACCGTCGGGCAAGATTTCGAGAACGCCGTTGCCGTAAATATCACCCAACTGCGCGGCACGTTTTAGAATTTCGAAAACCATATCCTGACGGCGAAGACCGGCGGCGTTTTCAATTTTCAATTTGAGTGCGAGTTGCGTGAGTTCGCGGATGTCTTTGGACTTTAGATTTTTGGAGTTGAGCTCTTTACGCTCTTCCTCGGTCAGATTGATTTCGGAAAGATCGACCGGGGCCGCGTTTTCGTCGTGAGCGTCATCGTGATGAATGGGTGGGCGGTAATCGTCTTGGCCGCCGTTGTTATTTTGGTAACCACCGCCGCCTCCCCCGCCGCCACCGCCGCCGTTGCCGCGTTCGTGACGTTCACCGCGATCGCGATGTTTGTAGCTTTGGAAGTTCTTTTTGCCGCCGCCGCCGCCACCACCACCGTGCCGGTCTTGATTACGGTCGCGACCTCCGCCGCCGCCTCCACCGCCGCCGCCGTTATTACGGGGTCGGAAATTTCTGCGGCCTTGGTTATTGTCTTCCCGTTCACTTCTTTCGGATTCGAGTCTCGGAGTTTCACTTTGACCCGCGTTCGGAGCCGCCGAACCAGAAGCGGAAGCTGAACCTGACGGCGCATTCGCCGCGGGAGCCGGAGCTTGGCTCGGAGCTGCCGGAGTCGGAGCTTGGGCCGGAGCTGAATTTTGGACCTGCGGCGAACTTTGGGCGGGCGCTGAACTTTTCGCGGGTGCGGTGTCTTGCGCCGGGGCCGATTCTTTCGCCGAAGCTTTGGCAGCGGCAGATTTTTCGGATTTGGCAGATTTTTTGTCGCTAGTATCAGTGGCTTTGGGTGTTTTCGGGTTATCCAAGGAAGCTCTTTTGAAAGGGTTGGTTGAGTGGATGATTAATTAGATAAGATGGATTTTATCTGGATGGGGCATCGTTCTATTTGATGAACTTTCTCTATTTACGAAGGAATCCTCTAATTTGTCAACGAGGCCACAGAGGCGATACTCTTTTCGGCACCATTATGCACCGCATTAATACGCTGTCTCAGGCTGATCCAAAATGTTTCGAAAAACGTCCAGGCCTTTGACAGCCTCCGCGGTAAATTGCCTGAACCCCTCAACTTTTCCGCAAACAAGCCGAACTATTCTACAGGTTATTGCCGGAGGAATTATCATGGACACAAAACAAGACAAAGTGCCTGCCCCGCGCCTTCCACTCGCGATGTCGATCGAATACCGGAAGAGCTATGGGCGCCAGAATACCAAAGGTACCCTAAAGAACATTTCGTTGAGCGGAGCATTCCTTGAAACGGAAACTCTCGAACTCGCGACCAACGATAAAGTCGTTATCGAATTTATCGTTAGCGATCGCCGCCGTAAAATGGCGTGCACCATCGTCTGGAAAAACCAAAAAGGCTGCGGCGTTCAGTTCCAGCCTTTTAACAAACGCGACACCCAAATCGTCGACGACCTTATGTACTTCGTTCAGAACAACCGCGAATTCCGTAAGAACTTGCTCGAAGATATCTTCAAACAAGCCGCCTGATAAAACATCGCCCCCCCAAAACGAAAAAATCCCGGGTCAAAGCCCGGGATTTTTTTTGGCGCTCCGTACCCCGTAGGGTGCGGAGCGCCTCGTAGGGTACGGAGCGCCTAATCTTACTCGATTTGCGTTTGGGTCGAGGTGTTGAAGTCGATCTGGCGGCGTGCGCGCTTTTTGCGGATCGAGATAAACAACGCGGCGGCGGCTAACAAGAGGACCGCACCGACACCTAACATGAAATTCTGTTGGTTCGGATCGTCGGCGGCGGCCATGTCGCTTCCGGCCTGTTGCGCGCTGTCGTTCGACGGCGGCGGGGGCGGAGGAGGCGGCGGTTCAACCGAACCCATCGCGTTCGCGTCCGGAGCCGGCGGAAGTTGCTCTTGGCCCGCTTGCGGATCTTGCGGGGGCGGAGGATTGTTCATCGCTAAATCTTCCGCGGGCGGAGCTGCGGCTTGATCCATCGGCTGACCGGCATCGGGAGGCGTTGCCGCCGCCATATCTTGCGGGGGCATGTCGCCGGCCGGCGGTGCGCCTGCATCGGCGGGAGCGGCGTCGGTCGCGGCAAGTGCCGGGGCCGCGATTTCAGACGACGGCCAGTACTTTAACTGCGTGCCTTCGTCCAAATCACCTTTGGATTCAACTTCGTTCGTTGCCCAGAGTTCCATCCAGCTGCGATCTTCGCCGAGCAAATCCTTACCGACCTTACGAATGTTGTCGCCTTGCTTGGCCGAGTACATTTGCGGCTGAACGCCGGCATCTTCGTAGAAAGTCTTTACGACGGTGTCGTCGTTCGGGCGTTGCGGTGAATTGTAATACATTTTGTCGCCCGTCTTGAGACCGCGCTGACAATTATATGCATTCACTTTACACAATTCTTTCGCGTGATCTTTCGAAGCGAAAACTTTTTGCGAAATGCTCTCGGGAGTATCGCCGGCGCGCACTAAATAAACCGCGTTGACTAAGATCTTGCCTTGTTTGTAAGGCTGCGACGCGATTTTCTTCAACGACATAACGGGCTTAGGTGCATCGTCGCCGGTAATGCCGCTTGGCTCGGGCGTGGGTGCTACTTCGGGAGCCGGGGGCTCGGAAGCCGCCATGTCCGCGGGCGGAGCGTCGCCGCCCATGTCGGCCGCGGGCGCATCGCTACCCATATCCGGGGGAGGCGCATCGTTCGCCGCCAAATCTGCGGGCGGAGTTTCGGCAAGATCACCGGGCGCGAGATCTTCAGTGTTCTCCGCAACCAAGTCGCCGCCACCGGCACTATCGTCGGGCAATTGTTCGTCGGCCGCGAGTTCGTCACCGCCACCGCCACCCGCATCCGCGATCGCTTCTCCGTCACCGGAATCTAGATCTTCGTTATTTTCCGTCGCCTCTGCAGACTCTAAACTTTCGTCGTCGGCACTAGCTTCCACATCGGCGCCATCGTCTGAAGCCTTCTTCGAAGTACAGCTCGTACTTCCAACGAAGAACACAGTGGCGAGGGTGATGATCACATACTTCCTGAACATGACGTATACCTCGGTTGTTTCCATTTGAACCTAGCTTCAATTGAAGCACGACGGGCAAAACTTCGAAAAGACATAATTGGTCGGGCAGGACGTAGGGTGGTAAACGAATCTGCTGGACTATTGTCCCGTTCAACGTGTCGGTGGAAGTTTTTCGCGTAAGAGTTTCGACTTCACTTGAGAGGGAGAGACGAGTTCTAAGCGCGTACCCGTATTAATTTTATGTTTCTCAAACCATTGCGAATTCATCTCGAGTGCAAACAAAGCTGGACCACTACTTTGGTAACTCGGGACCTCTTTCGCGACTAAAGACTCCGCGACTTTCATCTCTTGTTTGTCCACGAGCAAGCCTTTTGAATCGAAAAACCCGATGTTTAACGGAATTAATGTGTTTTTCATCCAGAAGCCTTGGGGCCGCTCGACTTCAAAAATAAAAAGCATGCCGGTGTCCGCGGCCAATTTGTCTTTCGTGATGAACATCAGACCTTGGCTGCGTTTTTGATTGTCGTCGGCAATGTACGCGGTGAACTCTTTTTTGCCTAAACGAAATTTTGCCTTCTCATATATTTTGTCGAGATCACGTGCGTGCGCGCACCGCAAAGAAAGCACCGATAGAATAAAAATAAGCACTATTTGAAATCTTGCCATGCGAGAGCCACTCCGTAACGCACACCCCGGGTTGAGACCGTAGCTTTGGTTTGACCGAGCGCGCGCATGGCCTCGGCCAGAATGATCGATCCCGTAACGATCACATCGGCCCGTTTCGGTTGCATACCGGGAAGTTGTTCCCGCGCTTCAACCGTCATTGTTTTCATTTTTGAGATCCACGATTCGATTACGAAAAGCTCTAATTTATAACCGTGAACGGACTCTTCCGAAAAGTCCTGTTCTTGTTCGACCGCGGCCAAAGTCGTTGGCGTACCCGCGACGGCAACGACTTCCGTAAATTTCTCGTCAGGTAGGGAGGCTTTGCCGAACGCCGAGCGCGCGTAGTCCAGCACTTTCGCGAGCTCATCTTCCGGAACGGGATGCCGGCTTACGAAGAGCTCGGTCAAACGGACGCTGCCGACGTCAACGCTGACGCCGCTGGGCTTGCCGCCAAAATCGCTGATGACCTCGGTCGAGCCGCCGCCGACGTCGATGACCGCGATGCCCGCCGTCGACTCGCGGTCGCAGAGCGCCCCGCGAAAAGTTAAACGCGCTTCCTGGTCGCCCGAAATGATGTGAATGGGAATGCCGTACTTTTGGCCGAGCCGGAGAAGTTCCTCGCCGTTTTTTACGTCGCGCGCGGCGCTCGTGGCCACGGCGACGATCTTTTCGCAGCCGAATTTTTTAATCGTCTTTGCGTAGTCGGCAAAACATGCGTCGAGGCGCGCCAGCGCATCCGGGTGCAGAGTGCGATTGGCGTGTACTCCCTGGCCCATCTTCGTGATACGCGTCTCATCGTGCAAAACTTTTTTGAGCACGCCGCCTTCCACCTCGGCAATCAACAACAATGAGGTGTTCGAACCAAGATCAAGAGCGGCGACCTTCACGTTAACCCTTCAGCTTCGTGGTGAGCAGTTGATTCACGAGCTCGGGGTTCGCTTGGCCCTTCGAATGCTTCATGACCGCACCGACGAAGAATCCGAACAGCTTCACCTTACCGCCGCGGTAATCGGTCACCGCTTGCGCGTTGGCCGCGAAAACTTCGTCGATCAATTTCTCGATCGCCGCGGGATCGGTAATCTGGCTCATGCCTTTTGATTTCACGATCTCTTTGGGGCCCTTCGACGACTTAAACATTTCGCCGAAAACGTCCTTCGCCATTTTGCCGGAAATTTCTTTGCTGTCGATCATGGTAATCATCTCGGCTAAGTTTGCCGACGATACCGGTGATTTTTCGATGTCGACTTTGGCTTCGTTCAATTCTCGGAGCAGTTCACCCATGACCCAGTTGCTCGCCGCCTTCGGATTTTTCGAAGCTTTAGCGGTGGCTTCGAAGTAATCGGCCATCGCTTTCTCGGTCGTGAGGACGAACGAATCGTAAGCGGGAATTTGGTATTCGCTCTGGAAACGTTGCGCGCGCACGATGGGAAGCTCGGGCAATTGGGCCCGCAGCTTTTCCAGGTAGGCTTCGTCAATTTCAACCGGCAACAAATCGGGGTCGGGGAAATAACGGTAATCGTGCGCCTCTTCTTTTGCGCGCATCGAGAACGTACGGTTTTTAGTGGGATCGTAAAGCCGCGTCTCTTGGATGATCTCTTCGCCGGTTTCTTTGCAGTCGATCTGGCGCTGAATTTCGTACTCGATCGCTTTTTCAACGAACCGGAATGAATTGATATTTTTAAGCTCAACCTTCGTGCCGAACTTGGTCGTCCCTTTTTTGCGAACGCTGACGTTACAATCGCAGCGCATGGAACCTTCTTCTAAATTCCCGTCGCATACGTTGAGGTAGCGCAAGATCGTACGGACCGTGCGCGCGTACTCGGCGGCCTCGGCCGGTGATTTGATATCGGGTTCGGAAACGATTTCGAGCAAAGGCACGCCCGCACGGTTGAGATTGATCAGGGTGAAGTCGCCCGAGTGCTGCGACTTACCCGCGTCTTCTTCCATATGGGCGCGGGTGATGCCGACGCGCTTCATCTCACCGTCGAGCAAGTAGTCAACGTGACCGTGCTCGCAAATCGGTTCGTCATACTGTGAGATTTGGTAGCCTTTCGGCAAATCCGGATAAAAATAATTTTTACGCGCAAACACCGACTTGCGGCGGATTGTGCAGTTCAAAGCCAAACCGGTCTTCACCGAGTATTCGACCGCGCGCATGTTCAACACGGGCAGCGCGCCCGGCATGCCGAGCGAGATCGGATCGGTGTGTTCGTTGTCGCCGCCACCGAAATGAGCCGAGTCGGGCGAAAAAACTTTGCTGTCGGTCAATAACTGCGCGTGAATCTCGAGACCGATGACGGGTTCCCAATCACTGTAGGCCATGCGGAAGCTCCTTAATTGCTAAACCTTCTTCGATCACCGAACCGACGTTGAACAAAGCTTGCTCGTTGAAATGCGAGGCGAGGATCTGAACGCCGATCGGCAATTTATTACCCGAGAAACCGGCCGGGACGCTGATTCCCGGAATACCGACGAGATTGGCCGAGGTCGTATAAATATCGTTTAAATACATTTCGAGTGGATCTGATATGCGCTCGAACAACTTGAACGCGGGCGAAGTCGTCACGGGACTCATCATCACGTCGCATTGTTTGAACGCATCTAAAAACTGCTGGCGCAACAAGCGGCGGACCTGACAAGCCTTCTTGTAATAGGCGTCGTAGTAACCGGAAGACAAGGCGTACGTGCCGAGGATAATCCGGCGTTTAACTTCGCCGCCGAAACCTTCGCCGCGCGTGCGGCAGTAGAATTCGGCCAAGTCTTCGGCGGGCTTCTTCGAGAAATCGGCCCGGAAGCCGAAGCGCACACCGTCGTACCGCGCTAAATTGGACGAAGCCTCGGAAGTACAAACGAGGTAATAAATCGGGACGGCCATCTCGGTTAGCGGTAGGGAAACTTCGACCGTTTCAGCGCCCGCCTTTTTTACCACTTCAATCGCGCGGTCTACGGCGGCGCGTGTTTCAGGTTGCAAGCGGTCCGAGAAATATTCCTTCGGCAAGCCAACCTTTAAACCTTTTAAGTTTTTAGAAATTTTTTGTTCCCACTGCGGAACCGGCTGTGCCGAAGTCGTTGAATCGCGCGGATCGCGGCCCGACATCGCTTCGAGCACGAGGGCCGCGTCGGCCACGGTTTTGGTCATGGGCCCGGCTTGATCTAAACTCGAAGCAAAAGCCACGATGCCGTAACGGCTGACGCGACCGTAAGTCGGCTTGATCCCGACGATGCCGCAAAAACTTGCCGGCTGGCGAATTGAACCGCCGGTGTCGGTACCGAGCGAGGCCGGTGCCATGCCCGCCGCAACCGCCGCGGCCGAACCGCCGGAAGATCCACCGGGAACGTAATCTAAATTCCAAGGATTGCGGCCGACGCCGAACGCGGAAGTCTCGGAGCTGGAACCCATCGCAAATTCATCTTGATTCGTTTTACCGAGCGAAACCATACCGGCTTTCTCTAGTCGTTCGACGACCGTCGCCGAATAGGGCGGCACAAAATTTTCTAAGATTTTTGAACCCGCGGTGGTGCGCATGCCCTTCGTGCAAAACATGTCTTTGATCGCGATGGGTACGCCGGCAAGTGCGCCGCCCTCGCCCTTGGCGATAAGCTCGTCGGCTTTTGCCGCCGCGGCCACCGCTTGGTCGTTGACCGTGATGTAGGCGTTCAGTTTGCCGTTCCATTTTTCGATCTGATTTAAATAGGCTTTGGTCACTTCCGCGCTGGAAAACTTTTTGCCGCGGATGCCGTCACGAATCTCTTTTAGGGAAGTTTTTAAGACATCCATGATTAACCCACGACCGGCGGAACTTTGAATAGATTGCCCGTGGCTTCGGGAGCGTTGGCCATGGCGGCTTCGGCCGACTTCCAGCCTTCGACTTTGTCTTCGCGCCAAAATCCTTCGATGTCGGTGGGCGTAACCATCGGCTCAACGCCTTCGGTGTTCACCTTCGACACGTGCTCGAAGTGACCGAGGACCGACGACAATTGCGTGGCCAGCCGCTTTGTTTCCTCATTGGTGATCGAAAGCCTCGCCAGCAGCGCGACCCGGGCTACATCTTCTTCAGAAATCATGGGACATTCCTAACGTTTTTTGGAACTTGAACGCCTAAGATGTAATCAAAAGATGCGGCGCAATCAAGCTGGAGTTCGGGTTGGAGGCCTCTGAGCGCAGTGTTATCTTTGCAGGCAAGTTATGGCTAAAAAATCGTCCAAATCTAGTTCGAAAGACCGCGTACTTGAGTTGCGCACGCTCATTCACGAGCATGACTACAATTATCACGTGCTCGATAAGCCCGTGATCACCGATTTCGAGTACGACAAACTCTTCAGGGAGCTGCAAGACCTCGAAGCGGCGCACCCCGAACTGGTGACCCACGATTCGCCTACCCAAAGGGTCGGGGCCGAGGCGCTAGAAGGCTTCGAAAAAGTGGCCCACCGCCGGCCCATGATCTCGCTCTCGAACACTTACTCGATTGATGAAGTGAGAGAGTTTGATGAACGGGTCAAAAAGTTTTTAGATTCCGAGAAATCGATCGAATATTTTTGCGAGTTGAAGTTCGACGGCTTAGCGGTTGAGTTGATTTACGAAAAGGGCCGCCTTACCGGAGCGATCACCCGCGGTGACGGCAACGTCGGCGAGAATGTCTTGAGCAATGTGCGCACCATGCGCTCCATCCCCCTGGCGCTTAAAGGGAAAACACCCGCGTTGCTCGAAGTGCGCGGCGAAGCCCTGATGATGAAAAAAGAATTCGCTAAACTTAACGAAGCCCAACAAGAAGCGGGTGAGCAACCGTTCGCGAATCCGCGTAACGCGGCCGCGGGCGCGGTTCGCCAGCTTGATCCACGAATCACCGCGAAAAGGCCGCTGCGTATGTTTTGCTACGGCCCCGGCGTGGTTGAGGGTCACAAGTCCACCTCGCAAGAAGATTGGCTCGATTACTTGCGGCAACACGGTTTGCCCGCGCTGCATTCCGCACCTTGGAAAAAGATCCGCCCCCGTCTTAAGGAAGGCTATTCGCACGAAATTCCGCTCGGGGCGGTTTGCGCGAACATCGAAGAAGCGATCGAATACTATTCAACCATTCTGAAACACCGCCATGAACTGCCGTTCGATATCGACGGCGTCGTGATCAAGGTAAATTCCTTCGCCCTGCAAGACCGGCTCGGGACAATCGCGCGTAGCCCCCGCTGGGCGACCGCGGCCAAATTCCCGCCCGAGCAAGCGACCACGATCGTAAGCGATATTGCCGTACAAGTTGGACGGACCGGGGCACTGACTCCGGTCGCGATCATGCAACCCGTTCGCGTCGGCGGGGTGACCGTGACGAACGCGACTTTGCATAACCAAAGCGAGATTGACCGCAAAGACGTTCGCATCGGCGACACCGTAATTATCCAGCGCGCCGGCGACGTTATCCCCGAAGTCGTGCAAGTGGTTTTGGATAAGCGCCCGGCAAAATCTAAGAAGTTCCGGATCCCCGAAAACTGCCCCGTGTGCAGTGAGCCCGCCGTCCTACCCGAAGGCGAAGTCGTCACCCGCTGCGTGAATTCGCTCTGCCCCGCGATCCTTAACGAGTCTCTAAAACATTTCGCCGCCCGCAGGGCGATGAACATAGAAGATCTCGGCGATAAGATTATCGAACAAATGACCGAACATGGTTTGGTAAAATCATTTTCGGACCTCTATAAACTGAGCAAAGAACAAATTCAGTCTTTACCCCGCCAGGGTGATAAATCGGCGCAGAACATCTACGACAGTATTCAGAAAAGCGCGAACACGACGCTCAGCCGTTTTATCTTTGGCTTAGGGATTCGTTTCGTCGGCGAACAAACGGCAAAATCTTTAGCCGCAAATTTGAAAACACTGGATGCCTTCCTGGAAGCGACCGAAGAACAACTCGTCGAGATCGAAGACATCGGCCCGAAGGTGGCGAGGTCCATTATGTTGCGCCTCGAGAATAAAGATTTTCGAAAAGAGATCAAGAAACTGATCGAGAACGGCGTTCAAATCGAAAAACCGAAAAAGGTAAGCGCTTCTTCGCAGACCTTGAACGGCGTTTCGATCGTTATCACCGGGACGCTGCCCATGGGGCGTGACGAAATCAAGGACCTCGTGCTTTCGTTAGGCGGTAAAACCCCGGGCAGCGTGAGTAAAAATACGAACTACGTGCTCGCGGGCGACGAAGCCGGTTCGAAGTTGGATAAAGCGCAAGAACTCGGCGTCCCGGTGTTGGATTGGGACGGCTTCCAGAAATTAATCGGCGGGTAGTTAGCGCGAAGTTTTGCGCACCAGCCAGCCGGGCTGGCGCTTCAACGCGGTCGGTATGTAATAGCCGATCGAAATACCCGCGAAGCCCGAATTGACCGAGCCGATATTTTCACCCGAGCCGCTCGCTTCGCTCATGGCTTCTTTCCATACGCGATTGTCCTCGCCCGTGCGGCGGTAAAAAATCCTGCCGATCAAATGGTTCGTAAAAAAGTAGGAATAGCCCGCCTCGATCATCGTTTGGATCGAAACGTTTGAAACACGCCCTTCCACGAGCGGCGTCGAGTACTTCACGCGCGACCACGTCACCATCGGAATAAGATCGGCGTAAACTAAACCGAAGCGGCCCATGTAACCGCCTTCGATGCCGTACCCTCCGCTGACGTACCAGCGTTGAAATTCGGCGTCATTGAAGGGGACATACTTCGGAAAAACGATTCGTTTGGTCGATATGATCGCGGTCGGAACGAAATTGAAAGTAAAATGGCCGAGCGTATTGAATCGATCGCGCTCGAGGCCCGCTAAACTCAGTGAGGAAAGATACTTCGCTAACTCTTCACCCTCGCCGTGCGCGGGTGCCTCTTTACCTTTGCTTTCTTGATTATTAATCTCAACCGTCGGCGTGTAATTCGCGAAGTTCAGAAAAACCGTGTTGGGTAAAAGATGAAAATATTCGTTGAAGAAGGTCTTCGCGGTGAAGCGTTCGCGCAGCGACTGATTACCCGGCGTAATTTCCCAAGTGTAAGACGCTTTCACTTTGGTCGTGATGACGTCTTTCATCACGCCCTTCACGACGAAGGTGTCACCGCGCTTTTCCGCGGTCGAAACGAGAACGTGATCGACCTTCAAGTGCGACAATAGGCGATAGCGGTTTTCCCGGTCACGCGCGAGGCCCGAGTAAGAGCGATAGAACTGAAAACTCGGCGCCGTTTCTTCGTAATCCATGACGTTGAACTTTTCGGTCGCGCGTAGCTTCTCGTCGATGGCTAAACCAAGGGCATCGGCGGTGTCGACATCTACGCCCTGCGGGGGCGCGACCGCCACCTTCGACGGTTTGTGCACGATCGGCCAAACGCCGCCCTTGCCAAAAACCTGCAAAGGCGGATCATCGGCGTCCCAAGCGGTGCCGGTCAGAATATCTACCGCCCATCCGAGCGGCGCGAAGGCTAAGAACAAGCCGTTCATGCCGAAGCTATCGCCCCAACGATAATTTCGTTTTAACGAGACGTCCCGCCGTTCACCGTCGGGCATGACCATCTTTAATGAAGGCGCCGATGAGCGCCGAAGCCGCATGTAGTTAGGCGTGATCCCGATGAAGCGTTCGCAGTCGTAAACTTCCGCGCCCGGTGGATCGGAGAGAACCATGATCGTCTGCCGGTAATCGGCGTAATCGATCGAGGCGCAACCCGTCGCGAAATATGCGCCCAAAAATAAAAAAAGGAAGCCGCGGAAACGGCTTCCTTTTCGAAATTCCATATTCAAACGCAATATTTTAGAGATGATCGATGACGATATCACGTGCCATAACGGTCTTGCGGCCGTCGGCTTTTGCGCTGTCGACGCCTTTTTGGCAAAGACGCTCAACGGCTTTGCTCAATACGTCGATAGTTTCCGCGGACGTGTTGCATCCCGCTTTTTCTTTAATGAACTTCTTAACTTTGCTGGTAACGACCAGAACGTCTGCCATCATTAGTTCCTCCACTCAATTCCATCCATTCAGTTCAATTCAGTTCGATTCGGCCTAAGAAGATTAAACCCATCTCAAATTAAAAGGGAAGCCATTTGAAGGTGGGGACGAGGCGACATGAGCGCCCCTTTCGGGCTAACGGTGACGTTTATTGTCGGGGAGAACTCCGTAAGCTACTGAATTGACTATAGAAACGATCAGGATTCGTGGTCCTCATATTGCTCAGTGTCATAGCATGGGCATGGGACACGCAAAGAACACAGTCATTACTCTAGTTTTATTGGCTTCGGCGTCCGCTTACGCGGCGATGATGAGCCCCGACGGTGAGTCTTATATTCCGCTCGTCCACGACGTGCAGAATGAAGATACCCCGCGTGAAACCTTCCCGCTTATGGAAGTGCCGCCGGATGCTCCGCCACCCCCGCGGAGCGAGGCTCAAGATTTTAAAACCGACCATGATTGGCGTGAACTTCGCGCGAAGATCTTGCGTGATTTCACCAATCGCATGAGCGCCGATTTCAAAATTGACGACGGTCTCCAGCAACGCACGGAATTCTGGTTTGATATCTACGCACGTTACGGTGAAGCGCACCACATCGTGCACCACGTTCGCTACCCCTGGATCGTTTATAAAATCGTCGACACGACGGACATGATTCAAAACGGAAAAGGCCCGCTGTGGCTGCGTCGTGATCGCGGCAACAAACTGGCGATCAAGACCGCCGCCGACGTTCGGAACGCTTTACGTAAGCTGGCTCACCGCAAGGATTACTCGAACCTGCCGGCCCTTGAAAAAGAACTCTACGATAAATTGTTGCCGCTCAAAGGTTCGCGCAAAAGCGTTTTCCGTTTGGCGAGCGAGAGCGTGCGCTCGCAACTTGGACAAAAAGATTTTTTCAAGCGCGGTCTGATCAACTCGTCCCGCTACTTGCCGTACATGGAGCTTGAGTTTAAAAAGCTCGGGTTGCCGACCGAATTGACCCGCATGCCGTTTGTCGAATCGTCTTTCAACGAAGAAGCTTACTCAAAAGTCGGCGCATCGGGCATTTGGCAAATCATGCCGATGACCGGCAAGGCCTACATGATGGTTAACCCCCAGATCGACGAGCGCAATTCGCCCCTTAAGGCCACGGTTGCGGCGGGGCGTTTGTTGCGTTCGTACAACCGCGCGATGGGTTCTTGGCCGTTAACGATCACTTCTTATAATCACGGCATCGGAAACATCCAAACCGCGATCAAGCGCGCTAAGTCGAAAGACTTAGCCGAGATCATCGCGCGTTACCACAGCGGGGCCTTCCGGTTCGCTTCCTCGAATTTCTACACCTGCTTCCTCGCGGCGCTTTACGCCGAGAAGTACCACGATCTGATCTTTAAAGACGTCACTCGTGAACCGCTGCAAGAGCGGGAAGTTATCCGCCTGGCCGGCCGTACGAACGCACGGTTCCTGACGAAGATCACCGGCTTATCAAAGGCTGAGTTGCTTAAGTACAATTTAGATCTGACCGCGGCTTTCAAAGTAAACGCCAGCGTCCCGCGCGGCTTCAGCCTGCATCTTCCGCCTACGGCCGCCGGCCGTATGAACCGTCAAGCCGGCGCCGGCGAAAAGATCCGCAAACCCAAAGGTTAATCCATCGCAACCGGCCCTGATCCAGGGCCTTTAAACCAAGCCAAATTTTTTTTGCTCCGGTACCTTGTGTTGCACAGTACTAGGTGTTACAGCTTAGTGTATGAATTCGCAGTTTAAAAAAGGTATTATGGAATTGTGTGTGCTCTCGCTGGTACGAAGCCGGGACTATTACGGCTACGAGCTAGTTGAAGAAATCTCTAAAAAAGTCGACATCGCCGAAGGTACGGTTTACCCCATCCTCCGCCGGCTCACCCAAGAAGGTTATTTCGAAACCTACCTCGAAGAATCCTCGAGCGGGCCGCCCCGCAAGTACTACCGTATCTCTAAGCTCGGAAAAACGATACAGGCCGAGCAGCTCGGCGAGTGGAAGGAATTTAACAAAAACATCAATTCATTACTGAAAGCAGGGGACTGACGTGAAAACTAAAAAAGATTATATGCGGGAACTTGAGCGGCGTATTCGCACGCTCCCCGCCGAAGACGCTCGCGAATTACTCGCCGATTACGAAGCCCACTTCACGGCGGGCCTCGAAGCCGGGAAAAGTGAGGAAGAAATCTGCCGCTCACTCGGCTCCGTACGTTCGGTCGCGCAAGAGATTTTAACCACCACCTGGGTTCGCCATCTCGATACCGCTCCTAAAAAGCTGCGCTCACCGGGCGCGATCCTCCAGATGCTCGTAATGATTTTGATTTTAGCGCCGTTTAACTTTTTCATGCTGATCTGCCCGTTTCTGATTTTATTCGTGTTGGTTTTCGCCGGTTGGACCATTCCGTTTGCGATCGGGGCAGTGGCCTTCGCCGGCATCGCGTTCTTTTGGCAGACGGCGGGTGATCCGATCGGTTTGCTCAACGGCGCTTCGCTCGTGTTTATTTTCCTAGGTACCGTCGGTCTCGCGTGTCTGAGCGGCCTCTTTATGTACGTGTGCACGAAGACGGCGTTTAAACTTCTGCTTTCGTTTTTCAAGTGGAACCTTGATTTAATTAATGCCCGCCGTCCTACCTCACCTCTTCTCGAAGGGAGAAACGCATGAGCTTGTTTAAAAAGATTTTCTTGGGAACTCTTATCTTCACGATGGCGTGCTTCACCATTGCTTGGGCCTTGCTCGCCGCCGGCGGCGGATCGACGGCGAGCACCTTCACGAAATTCCAATCACGACTGAATCAAGGACGGTGGATCGACGAACGCGAATCGGTTGATTTAAACGGAGTCGATACAATTACTGTTAATGCGGCTTCGGCCGATATTTTTATCGACAAAGAAGGTCACGCAAGTCCAGAAAACGAAGCGTTGATCGCTTACTCCGGGCTTTCCCAGCCGGGTGGCAAAACGCTCTCGGTTCAACGTGAAGGCAGTGAACTCAAAGTGTCGGTAAACACGGGTAATACGACTGCGGTCAGTTTTAATTTCGACGATGGCCATGATGACGACGATGATGATGATGATGACGACGAGGACGCGGTGCAAGAGCCGACCTCGCGCAAAGGCTTAAAAATAATCGTACCGCCGAAGTTCTCCGGTAAAGTATTGCGGATCGAGGCGACGTCGGGCGACGTCACGTTAAAAAATATGAACGTTGCCGATCTTAATATTGAAAACGTATCCGGAGAAATACGCTTGATCGATAGCGGCACGCGCGACGCGGCAACGCTCATCACCAAGAGTGGCGACATCGAGGCCCAGCGTTTCAACGGAAAACTCCGAGCCACATCTACGTCCGGCGACGTCGAGATCAAAGAACCGGCGAACGGTGATCTCCTTGCCGAATCCACTTCCGGGGATATTTCGGTCACCATGCCCACGGCGATGGGGTGGAAGTTCTCATTGAGTTCGGTCAGTGGTGATCTAAAAAATGAATTTAGTGATGATGTGAAAGCAAACAAAAAGATGCAGTTGAATTCCACATCCGGCGATATTCGCGTGCATAGGTGATCTCCGGCCATCACGCTAAACAAGAACAAATGATCTCTTAAAATACGCGCCGTTGCGTAAGCGATACTTTGCTTTTGTGGCCCCCCATTTGCTTCTGATCGTCATGAACAAATAGCTACCCCGGGGGGTTTTTAATGAAAGCAGTCGTTTTTTTCGCTGGTCTCTTGCTGTGCGCACCCGTTTCGTTCGCACAAAATATTCCGACGGCAAATGTCGATACCGATGAATACGAACTTGAAGTCGGCGCCATGCCGTACGAAGAGACCGAAGAGTTAAACGAACAAATGGAACTGCAGCGCAACGGCGCCGAAGATGTCATCGGTGGAATCATCGGTTCCATCTTTCGTCCTGGACGCGGTGGTGGCGGCGGCGGCGGTGGATACCGCGATGTCGTTTGCTACGCGCGCGATCGTCGCGGCAACACCTACCGTGCCGCCGGCCCGAATCCCCGCCGCGTTCAACAGCGCGCGATGGATAAATGCCAACGCAACGCCCGTTTCTGCCGCCCGCTCGGCTGCCAAGCTCTTTAATTGAGCGGCGCCTTAACGGTGCCGCCGGCTTGTGCAATTCGACCGAGTCAGTTAAGTTCCTCACGAATTCAAACCCGTGAGGAACTTAAACATGAAATCAATCCTACTCATCGCCCTGTTTATTCCGACCGCACAAAGTTTTGCGCTTAGCTCGCAAGCCTTCACCGGAATTTGGAATTGCGCCGTTCAGGCCGACATCATCGGAAAAACCGAAAAATTTGAATGCTTCTCCTTCGATGAGGACGGAGAAATGATCGCACTGCGCGAGGTTCACGGCGGCAAGTGCAAAGGTGACCCGGCAACCGCGCCGACACGCGCTTACTTCAGCTATAAAAAGAATGTTTTAGGCTACGAATATTACGGCCAAGACTGGCAACCGTGCCGCTGAACCCATAACGCACGATTTCCTTTCCAGACAGGAAAAGGCGCGTTAATAAAATCAGTTTACGTCGCGCTGTTTAAATTCCAGAAAAGAAAAGGTGCGTTAAAGGTCACGGCTTCGCCGGATATCACTGCTTCGCTGGATGTTACTGCTTCGCTGGATGTTACTGCTTCGCAGAGGCCGCCCACGCGACCACGTGAACGTATTGCGGTTCGGCGACGACGACCTGGCTGTAGGTCTCGCGGGATTGGGTCGGGTGAATGTACAAGGTTTGTAAGCCTAACGGTGCGTTGAAGATGATGAAGCCACCGCCCGCAACGCCGGTTTTTTTGGATTCAAGCGGTTTGCCCTCGGCATCGAAGTACAAGATTTGAACTTGTTCGCCACGCGCGTAGCCGGTGAGCTCAACCTCGAAATCTTGATCATCGATGAAGCCGACGATTGAACCGTGCCCCGGCGCCAATCCTGTGTTCTGATGTTTGTATAACGAATAGATCCAGTCGCGCTTTAACAACGGCACGTTCACCAAGCCCGGCGAACCGGTTAGGGTCATGCGGCTGACTTCAAATTCGGCACCCGCTTCGGCTTCAACCATGAAGTGATCCGACGCTACGGAGTAAGCTACGAATTGATTTTTATTTAGAGCCAGTTCGTTATCGGTACCGACTAAACGGATGCGGGCCGAAACGGGCCGGTTCATGTCGAGCACATCAAAAATTTTAAATTGCGAAACGATCTTTTCGCGCACTTCGAGTTCGACGTAAGAAACGTGTTTGCCTTCGGTGGGAAAGATCTGCGCGGGGTATAACCGTCCATTGGCCTTTACCCGCAAAGCTTGCACGCCCGGCTTCACCCGAATAAACGCGAAAAGTCCGTTCGCCGAAGTGCGCTTAAGAGTTTTGTCGGGCAGGAACATATTGTTGAAATATATGGGACGGTAATCCCCGGCCATCTCGACCGAGCCACCCTGAACGGGCAGCCCGTTGCGCGTGAGCTGACCCCAAACCACCGAAGAAGCCAGCGCTTCTTTGCGGTCCGATACATGACTGAGTTCAAGGTCGATCAAGGCTTCCACCAAAGAATTCGAAAACAGGCGAACGTCTTGCGGATGATCCGCCTGACCGACCACGAGCGAAGACCAATGTTTCTTCGCCGAGGCGCGCGCTACGAAACTCGACGTGCGATTCAAAGAGGGCTCAACGACTAAACCTTCCTCATTGACGCCTTGGCCTTGGGTATAGGCTTGGATTTCAACTCGGGCGTCGGCCACGGGCATGTGTTGTTGGCCATACGAATATCCCGAAATCGGCCGGAAGGCGGCGCCCATCGTCGTGGGTCTTAAGGCCAACCGGATATCGTTGACACGATTCTCTTTGCGGGGAATTTCCGTCAGGTGTACCAAATTCATCTCACCGCGGCCGAGGACCCGGCCATCCCGAGTTTGCAACTCGGCGACGAGGTAACCCGATGCCTTCTTGACGTGAATTTCAAACTTACCTTCGGTGATCCAGATGCGACCACGTTCTAAAGTCTCGCCGTTCAAGGTGCGCTTCACTTCGATGTGCGTATCGGGTCCGGTAAAAGCGAGGCCGCCGGTCATTTCAATTTGCCCGTTCAACCACAACGGACGGTTGCCCTCGGGATTCGGCGTGAAACTCGCGAGACTCGCGACGGCTTCTTTTTTACTTTGTTCTTTCTCGTCGTTTTCTTTCTCGAGTTCTCGCTGCCGGGCTTTATATTGAGCGACCAATAACGGGCTGTTCGAAGCCTGGGCCGCCTGCAACTCTTGCTCAACAAGTTCGCGTGCGCGCTGAGCGGGCGTCACGGCCGCGAAATCTTCTTCGGTCATCTTCGGGGCGGGAGTGAATGCGCGCGGTTTTGAATCGAGCAGCGAATCAGGATCAAAATTAATATTCACGGGCCCGAGCTCAGAAATCGCAATCGTCTTCGGCGTTTTAACCGCGCTGCCCGCGAGGTAAACAACCGCCGGGGATACCGGCGTGTTGCGAGCCGGTGCACGAACGGTCATCCCGCGCATGGCGAGTACGCGCTGGCGTGGGACTTGTTGAATCAACTTCATGTCTGCGGGTTGGCCCGCGCTCAGCCGAATACCGTTGTCGGGAATTTCAAAATCATTCGACTCAAAATTTTCGCGCACGTCTTCGAACGCGGCGTAAGCGGGCGACGCTTTGTTAAGTGAAACGGAAAGCCCGCTCTTAACGATCGTGCGAAAATCGACGTTTGAAATTGAAAGCGGAAAGAGCACAACGGCGACCGCCGTTACGCGTGACCAAAACAATTTTGGTTTTCTTATCCTGAGCGGTGTGAGCATCCATGAATAGTCTAGCTTAGAACACCCGGAAATCGTCAATAATGTTCAGATCTTCGCGACGTTTGGTGAGTTCAATGCGTAGTTTTTTCTCAAGCTCTTTGGCTAGTCGCGTGTCGTAACCTTCGACGATGTAGGTGAATTGATTACCGCGCAGAACACGGCGCTCAAGCGTGACGGAAATTTCAATATCGTAAGGACGGCGGTCTCCCAAGACTAAGATCGATGCGAAGTACCGCTCGGTCGCATCGCCGGCGGGTTTATAACCCTTCGCACCTTCTAGGATGAAATGGCGCGAGAGCAATTCACGGCCGTTGGGACTGATCGCCCGCTGACCCGTCGGCAAGACGGACGAAGCCACGGCGCGGAGCTCATGCAGAGGCAAGTCTAGGCTCTCAATGCGCGAAGACCGGCGATTACCGATCGTCGTGGTACAACCCACAACAACCATCACGAAGAAATTAAAAAAAAGGAGACACTTACGCATCTCCTAATTCTATGTAGTCATTTTAATGAAGTACAGAAGATCGCAAGCCTGCGATCTTCCGACATCCGGTCACTTAGGCATCGCGGCGGCGTCTTTGAGGAACTGCGCAATACCTTTGTCGGTCAGCGGGTGATTTACGAGTTGCGCGAACACTTTGTACGGGCAAGTGACGATGTCGGCTTTCATCAAGGCCGATTGCAAAACGTGGATGGGATGGCGAATACTCGCCACTAAAACTTGAGTATCCATCTCGTAGTTTTCGTAGATTTGAGTAATCTGACTAATCAATTCCATACCGTCGTAGGCAATGTCGTCGAGACGACCGACGAACGGCGAGACCAACGTCGCTCCGGCTTTTGCGACGAGCAACGCTTGCAACGGCGAAAAGATCAGCGTGACGTTTGTCTTGATGCCATCAGACGCAAGGCGGCGGACAGCGACGAGACCTTCTTCACACATCGGAATTTTTACGACGACGTTGTCGGCAATTTTCGCGAGCTCGAGGCCTTCGCGGACCATTTCGTCGGCTTGAAGTGAGATGACTTCGGCCGAGACGAGACCTTTGACTTCCTTACAGATGTCTTTGATGACGTCGGCATTTTTACGGCCCGTCTTCGCGACGAGCGTGGGATTGGTGGTAACGCCATCGACCCATCCGCGTTTGTTGGCCTGACGGATTTCTTCAATGTCCGCGGAATCGATATAGAACTGCATTACGAGAGCTCCTTGAGATGTGCCTGGATCGGGCTATTTATGACTGTAGAGGTCGGATAAGTCATAAAGTCCGGCCTGTTTTTTGTCAAACAGCCAGAGCGCCGCTTTCAGAGCACCGCGCGCAAAAACGGTGCGGTTGAAAGCGGTATGGGTGATGGTCAACGTCTCTTCCGGACCCATGGCCCATAACGTGTGGATGCCCGGCACTCCGCCGCCGCGCAAACTCGAAGGCTCGGGCACCGATTTGCTCACCGCTTGAACAAGTTTTTCCTGAAGAAGGAGTCCGGTGCCGCTAGGCTTGTCCTTTTTTTGGTTGTGATGAACCTCTTCAATTTGAAAATCCCAATCTTTGATCGCACCGAGCGATTCCATCATCGAGGTGAACACGGCAATGCCCAAGCTCATGTTGCCCGAGTAGAGAACCGGAATCTTCTTGGCCGCGTCTTTAAGTTCTTTTCGCTGTTTATTTGTTAGACCCGTTGAGCCGGAAACGAGGGGCTTCTTGTTCGCAAGGCACCACTTCAGCGCGTCACTTAAGCCCTCGGGTGACGAGAAATCGACGACGACGTCGATTATTTTGGCGTCGGCTTTTTTCCAGTCTTTACCCGAATCTATTTTCGCCACGACAACGCAAGCGGAGTCGGCCGAAATTTTCTCTATTTCGTTACCCATCCGGCCCGCGGCCCCGGCGAGCGCAATATTTAAAGAAGCCCGAGATTTTCTAGACACGCTTTGAAATCCTTGTGAAATTTTTCGTCGAGGTAAGTGAGCGGCAATCGCAGATCAGGAGTCGCGAGAATTCCCATCCAATGCAGAGCCATCTTCACCGGGATCGGATTCGCCTCGATGTAGAGGTACTTCATCAGCTCGGCGTACTTCGCTTTGTATTCGGTCGCGGCGTCGGCGTCGCCGGCACGTTGAAGAAAGTCCTTCATATCTTTGCCGATGAGGTGAGAGCTAACGGAGATCACCCCGTGCCCGCCTTTCGCGCAAAAATCTACGTAAGTCCCGTCATCACCCGAAAGTAGAACAAAGGACGGAGCCGAAACGTCTTTCACCCTGCGTAAGACGTCCATGTTGCCGGAGGCTTCTTTAATGCCGGCGATATTCTCAACCCGGCTGAGGAAGCCGATCGTCTCGGGCTCGAGCGTGGCCACCGTTCGTGAGGGAACGTTATACGTAATGACCGGGACGCGTGAAATTTTCGCGACTTCTTTGAAGTGGGTTAGGAGACCGCGTTGCGGAGGCTTATTGTAATAAGGCACGACGACCAACACGGCGTCAGCGCCCCACTTGCCGACTTCAAGCGTGAACTCGACCGTTTGCGCGGTGGAATTAAAACCGGTGCCCACGATGATCGGAACTTGGCCGCCGACCTCCGCTTTAACGAAATCAAAAATTTCCCAAACTTCACGGCGTGAAAGCGTCGGGCTTTCGCCGGTCGTACCGTTCACGACGAAGCCGCCGATACCTTGATCGAGCTGGAACGTTAAAAGTTTTTTGAGCGAGTCGTAATCAACTTCGCCGTCTTGGAACGGCGTTACCAGCGCGGTGATTACGCCGCCGAATTTATTTCCGGGCGTCATCTTCATCCTCATCTTCGCCGTCGGTTTTATCTACCGGCTTTGCCGGCACGGTTCTGTTCTTTTCTATTTTAAGATCCTCCGTCGCTCGCTTGTACGTCGGACGGCCGCGGCCAAGCTCAACCGGTTTCTCGGGCGGCAAGGGATCACCTTTTACACCGCACGCGCCGATGACAAGGAGCCCGGCGGCGACGAGAGTTGCGCTACAAACTTTTCTTTTTGACCAATTCATCCTCGGCCTCCTTCAAAGCGGCGCAAAGACGCGGCTCGAACGCATATTTTTTCTTTTCGCGAACGGTTGTGGCTTTGCACAACGAAACGTATTTCTGCAAAAACGGTTCGGAATCTTTATTCATCTCGGTCGCCGCTTTGGCGAGCAGTAAATAACTCTCCGGAAACTGCGAGTTCTCTTCGGTGAGCTTGAAAAGTGCGTCGAAGGCCCGTTTGTAGGATTTCTGTTGAATGGCTTCGCCCGCGTTCAGGTACTGAACAAAAGATTCTTCCCACTTATCGAGGGCGGGCAATGACTTCGCTTTTTCTCGAAAAGCTTCGAGGTTTGGCTTGCAGCTCAGCGCACGCAATTCTAGGACCGCGCTTTCGCCGTCGGTTGGATTCATCTTTCGTGCGTCGCTAAGAGTTTGCACGGCCCCTTCGCAATCCAACTTGATCATCTGGATGCGCGCAATGTTGTTAAGAACCTGGAGATTGTGATCTTCAAGATTGAGCGCGTCCTTGAATTGGGCGAGCGCCATATCGGGGGTGTCCCACATGGAACTTTGACCCGCTTCAAAAATTTTTTGGCCTTTGTCGGTAAAGAACATTCTCGAAATTTGTTTAAGCGCTTCGGCCAGCTTAAGACGCCCCTTGCCGCCGGCCGGTTGGTCCTGCCAGGCACGGTTGAGCACGGAACAGGCATCGACGCGATTTTTCTTTAGCGCAAGAGCCTGCGCTTGTTCGACGGCGCTGCTCACCGCATCGATCGCCGGTGCGGCAAAAGCAAAAAACAAATTGAAGCTAAGAATGAGGATAAATAGTAACCGGCGCATCGGGCTCGAACATAGCAGCCGGGCCGTGAAAAAGTCTATTCACTTGGTGGAATTTGCGGACGCTGTTTTGAGCGGCGGGGAAACCGCCGCTCCGATCATCGTTTTTCGGCAGGGAATTCGCGCACCAAAACTTGGCGTGGCTTTGAACCGTTCGAGGGTCCGACGACCCCTTCCTGCTCAAAAATCTCGATCATCCGCGCCGCGCGCGGGTAGCCTAAGCGAAATTTGCGTTGCAAGAGAGAAGCGCTGACTTCTTTTTGCGACGCGACCCACGCGATCACTTCGTCGTAACGGTCATCTTTGATTTCGTCGCCGAATTCATCGACGTCTCCACCGCCGGCCTCGGCGCCCGTCGTGCCGTCCATATCGAATCCGCCGCCGGAACCTTCGATCGCTTTAAGCGCGATCGCGTCGTACTCAGGTTCGCCTTGATCGCGCCAAGTTTGCACGACCGCCGCGATTTCCGGTTCCGAAAGATAAGGGCCGTGGTGACGCTCGGGTTTCGAAACGCCCGGCGCCAGGAACAGCATGTCTCCGCGCGCGAGCAGACGTTCGGCGCCGCCTTCATCCAAGATAATCCGTGAATCCATTTTACTCTGAACTTTGAAACTGATGCGGCCGGGAATGTTCGTCTTGATCAACCCGGTAACGACATCTTTACGCGGGGACTGCATCGCGAGCACCAAGTGAATCCCGCACGCGCGCGCCATCTGCGCGAGCCTTACGACCGCTTGCTCGACGTTGATTTTGTCGACGGCCATTAAGTCCCCGAACTCTTCCACTACGATAACGATATAAGGAAGCGGCGCGAAGTAATACGAGTTCGGGTGAAAAGCGCCTTCGAGCGCTTCGATAACCTGAGTGTGCTCGGCGGTTTTTTCGGTCGTCATTTTTTCGACGATTTCGTTGAATGCTTCGAGACCGCGCGCGCCGAACTTAGACATGGAACGGTAGCGTTTTTCCATCTCGCGAATTGCCCAGCGCAGAGCGCCCACGGCTTTTTTGGCTTCGCGGATCGGCGGCATCACCAAATGCGGAATCTCCGCGAAGGCGGCAAGATCCACCTGTTTCGGATCGACCAATATTAGCTTAAGCGTTTTCGGCGAGTGGCGGAATAAGAGCCCGGTAATCATCGCGACGACGAAGACCGATTTACCCGAGCCGGTGGATCCCGCGACGAGTAAGTGCGGCATCTTTCTTAAATCGACGATTTTAGGTTCGCCGTCGGCTTTTCGCCCTAGAGCGACGGGTAACTTCATTTCCTCGTTCCAGAATTGCTCTTGCGAAATAATGTCTTTCGCAAAAACGGATTCGCGCGAAGAGTTCGAGGTTTCGATCCCCACCACGTCACGGCCCGGGATCGGCGCAACGATACGAACCGACTCACTAGACAACGCGAGCGAAAGATCGTCCGCCAATTCGGTGATCTTCGAAATTTTTACGTCGGGCGCGGGTTTAAATTCGAACATCGTCACGGCGGGGCCGGGCTTGATGCCCACCACTTCGCCGCGCACCGAAAACTGGGCCAGCTTCTCAACCAGCAAGCGGGCTTTTCCTTTAATCTCGCGCTCGTCTAGGCGAGTGCGCGAACTGGGCGGATCCTCAAGCAACGAGAGCTTCGGCAAATCCCAATTCGCCACGCGGCGCTCGATCCGCACGGGGATCGATTTTTTAGGCTTAGAAATACTGAACTGTTCTTTCAAAAAACCCGTGATCGGCGCGGCGAGACTTGGCCCGTCATCTTCTTCGGTCTCTTCGGGTTCATTGAGGTTGCCGATGAGCTGTTCGGTACTCGAAGCGGCGCGGGCTTGTTTCGGCGATTCGATCTCCGCCTCATCATCCTCAATCTCATCGTCGTCATCTTGTTGAACGCGCTTACCGGAAACTTCCGGCGAGATCTTAAAAAATTTCTGGGTACCGGAAGCATTTGAAATCGTTGCCGCCCGAACCGAGACGGGTCGCAAGGCGGGCGCACGCATCAGGTAAGTGAATCCCGCTTTGCTCGCGTTCCACCAAATGGCGAACGCATCGCTGATTTGTTCACGCGGGCGCTGCACAATTTCGGACCAAGTGCGATCGGTGTAAAACACGAGAAGGGCGGCGAGCGACGTCCATAGGAAAATGGCGAGCCCAACCTGATTCACGGCGGTAATCATCGCGCGCGTTAGGGCGTAACCGATCCAACCGCCAACGCGGATTTGACCCGAATAAAAGCGCACATCGCCTAAGTGCAAACTCAATAGGGCGGTGACGTTGATCAGTAAAAACAGATCCATCCACCAGTGCGTTTGCTCAGCCTTCTTAGGCAATTTGCCGCGAAAATGAAAAAATGACCGGCGCGTGCAACCTAAGATCAGCACCCACGCGGGCAATCCGAAACCTTGGTACAAGATGTCCGAAAGGAAGGAACCCAAATAACCGCACAGGTTCCGCGGACTCGCCTTCGCCACGAGCGAATTGAGAGATGGATCGTGCGGAGAATAGCTCGCCAGGCTTGCTGCAAGGAACACGGCGAGGCCCAACCAGAACAAACCGCTGAGGTCCCCGCGGTACTTTTCAAATAAACGTTTCATTACGGTAGTTTATGGGAGGGGATTTGGGATTGAAAGTCTGGATTTAGATCTGACGGTGTAGTAGGACTTTAGCCCTTATATGACAACCGACCCGGCCCTCTCCAAAACCATTAAGATCAACGAGATCTTCTTCAGCATTCAAGGTGAATCCTCGTACGCAGGATTCCCGACGGTTTTCGTGCGAACCAGCGGTTGTCACCTGCGCTGCACGTACTGCGACACGACCTACGCGTATCACCAAGGTGACGCTATGAGCGTCGAACAAATCTTGGCGCAAATCGCGAAGCATCCCGCGAAATATGTTTGCGTTACCGGCGGCGAACCTTTGCTCCAGTCCGCAACACTAGACCTTATGACGTTGCTCTGCGACCGCGGATATAAAGTATCTTTAGAAACCAGCGGCGATAAAGACTGCGCAAAGGTCGACGCGCGCGTTAAAAAAATCATCGACGTAAAAACCCCCGATAGCGGTGAGGCCCAAGCCTTTTGCCCAGACAATTTAAAATTCGCCGATGCGGACACCGAATTTAAATTCGTGATCTGTTCCGAAAAGGATTTTACCTGGGCCGAAGAGTTCTCGATGCGCAAACGACTTTTCGAAAAATCAAACGTTTTATACAGCCCATCATTTAAAACGGTGAACGAAAGATGGCTGGCGGAGAGAATACTCAGTGCCCAGTCGCAGGCGCGGCTGCAATTGCAGATGCACAAATATATTTGGCCGCACACCACTCGCGGAGTTTGACCGCCCTTCCGTTTTCACATACAAACTCCTCTCTTGATCTGTCTATTGCCTGTGGGGGATTCGGTTCAAATGACTCCGACTGTGAACAGCTCTGATAATCTTCTCGTCGCAAATCTTCAAACGGTCAGCCTCGAGAAACTTGTACGTTCAAAATTAGAAGTTCTTTTCCAGCAACAGCACGAAGCTCAGGTTGAGCTCGATGGCTTGCACAAGATCGTCCTCGAACAAGTTGAAAAGCCTTTGATCGAACTCGCGCTGCGCGTTTACAACGGTAACCAGGTCAAGACCGCGAAAATGCTCGGCATCAATCGCAATACCCTCAAGAAAAAAATCGACAGCTATAAAATCCGCGTCAGAAATAAAACTGCCCCCATCTAAAATAACCATTTTGCAATAACGCGCAAATGGCCTGTTGACGTACCTCTTAGGTTCTAGAGATCATCGATTTTCACCATGATTTTGCATCAGCGAGCCAACATGTTTTGCACCTTGAATTAGGCTCGCACATTCGTTCTCCATTCCGTTTGATATTGCGGATGCTTGGTTAAGCATCCTGGAAATTGCGGAGGCTTAGTTAGGCCTCACTTATGGATCTGAAGGGATTATGGAAAATAGACTACCTCCGCAAAACGTTGATGCGGAGAAATCGATTTTGGGTGGACTGATGCTCGAGCAAGAAGCTTGGGATGAAGTTTCCGAAATTTTGATCGAAGAAGATTTCTACAAGCCCGCGCACCGCAAGATTTTTGCCGGTATTCGCGAGCTACACCGCCGTGAGATGCCGTCGGATCTAGTCACCGTCTCCAACTTACTTATGGAGAAAGGTGAGCTTGAGAGCCTCGGTGGGGCCGCCTACCTGGCCGAGATGATCGATCAGACTCCGAGCACCGCGAATATTTCGACCTACGCTAAAATCGTTCAAGAAAAATCATTGCTCCGAAAAGTGATCACCGCGAGCGGGGAATTCGTCGATCAAGCCTACAGCCAAGAATTTGAAAACATGGCCGCGTTCCTGGATTCGATGGAAGCACGCGTGTTCCAGTTGGCCGAAGGCAAAAACACTTCCGGTCTGATCGACGCCAGCGAGTTGGTCAAACTCAGCCTCGAGAAAATCGAAAGCCTGTATGCCAACCAAATGTTGGTCACCGGGGTGCCCAGCGGTTTCAACGATCTCGACGAACTCACCGCGGGCTTTCATCCCGGTGAATTAACGATTATCGCCGCACGTCCTTCCATGGGTAAGACCGCTTTCTCGTTGAACATAGCTATTCACGCCGCCCTTCGCGAAAAAAAGAAAGTCGCTTACTTCTCGGTCGAGATGGGTAAAGAGCAGGTTATGGTGCGATGCCTGGCCTCGGCCGCGCGTATACGCCTCGGTGATCTACGTATCGGTAAGATCGACGACCAAGCATGGCCACGGTTAATCAACACGGCCGCATCCATTTCCGAGACCGGAATCTTTATCGACGACACCTCGGGCGTTTCGCCTTTCGATATCCGCGCCAAATGCCGGCGAATGAAAGCCAAGCACGGGCTCGACATGATCATGATCGATTATTTGCAGCTCATGTCGATGAAGCAAAAGTTCGATTCTCGCGAACGAGAGGTTTCCGAAATTTCTAAATTGCTCAAATCCATCGCGAAGGAATTGCAAGTTCCCGTCATCGCACTCGCGCAGCTTAACCGCGGCGTCGAAGGCCGTGCCGACCGTCGCCCGATGTTGTCTGACTTGCGCGAATCAGGATCGATCGAGCAAGATGCTGATGTCATCATGATGATCTACCGCGAAGATTACTACGATCGCGATAACCCCGAGATCAAAGGCGTCGCCGAAATCATCATCGGTAAGCAACGTAACGGTCCGACCGATACGGTAAAGCTGCGCTGGATGCCGGATTACGGTATTTTCGATAACCTCGTGCGCGGGCCCGAAGCCCCGATGCCCGACAAACCCCCCACGCCGATCCGCCGTGGCGGCAAGCCGCAAAACTTCGCGCCGGGCGCGAGCGGCAACGCTTAATTATTCGATGCGTGCGCCGGCAACGGCGCCGACTAAATCGGCGCACTCGCCCGGTAGCTCGGCTTCGATCGGCACCGCCGGGGAAGGCGTCGTGAATTTCGCGATAATTTCTTTCGAAAACCAACCGGCTAAATCTTTTTCTTCACACTCGATGCCGGCCGCAGGTTCCTGCGCAAAACATCCCGCTTCACTCAATGGGCATTTCAGACGCAAATGAAAATGATCGTCGTGAAAAAACCAAGGCCGCAAACGCGCCAGGCGCGGGTCGTTCGGATATTGCGCGCACAATCTGCGCTTGACCGCGGCGTTCACGAAAATGCGCTCCGTCTCCGGCTGTCCCGCAAACCACATCAGCTGAGTCGCAAAAATGTCGTTCCACTTGCGCGGATCGAGATCTAAATAATCTTTGCGCAGCATACTTTGTCCGTACAAATGTTCTCGCTCACGGTTCGTCATTTTTTTACGCGGCGGATATTTGTGAAACCAAACATCGGCGTCGAGTCCGCTCTGGTGCGAGGCGTGCCCGCCCGGCATCGGCCCGCCACGCGGTTGCGAAAGATCGCCGTAGAGCAACTTGGACTGCGCGCCTAGGGCCTCACCGCCACGTTTAAGAACCGCGGCTAGATTTGGGTGCGCGTAGTATCGGTTGCGGCTCAGGCGCACCATCTCGTAACCGGGTCCGCTTCTTGGCATCGGTATACCGCCGGCCAAGCAGCCTGCCGAGTAGGCGCCGAGCGCACGGGCTTCTCCCTTCGTCGGCGCCGAAACTTTAGCGAACGGATTGAGCCCTTTGGCGTTCGATACCTTATATTTAACCGGTAAGTCGGTCGGCACGACCTCGCCCGCGGGTCTTCGCGAACCGGTCGCGGGGCCGCGGATTTCTGAACCCGTCGTGCAGGCCGTTAGCAATAGCAAAAGGGCGAATCGCTTCATCGCCCAAGTGTAATACGACTTCACCCACGCTGCCTATCCGGACCTAAGACTAATCATTTCGACGGGGCTTTCCTTCGCTTAACCGATTTGGTGGAATGATTTTGTCTTAGTAGAGACCCACGGAGGGGTTTGATGGAAGGTTTAGCACTTTTAAAATTTTTGATTGAGTCCACCGGTCTACCCACCGAATCGGTCGAGCGTGAAATCAACGGCTTGGTCGCGAAGCACGGCTTAACGAACACCGAAGTCACTTTGGAAGACGTCCGCAATATCCTAACGAGCTATTTACAAGACACCTTAGTCGAAGCAAAGACCGCGCAAAACTCAGAAGCCGCGGGTTAGATTCTAGACATCACTAAATAATTCGCGGCACGGCAATTGCTGAAGTGAGGCACACTCTTTAATTAAGGTGCCTGATGCCTGGCTTGAATAAATTCTTCACGACCGTATCCATAATTGATCCCAAAGCCTTGGTTGCCAAATTTGCTTTCCCGTTTGTAATGGGCGGCTTAGCGCTATCCGCAAATATCGCCTCCGCGACTTGCTTGCAGGATTTAAGCAAAGCCTTGCCGTTCACGTTGCCGAAAGAGCTGAAGCTTAAACCAAACACCTTCAACTACATGCTTGAGAATCCTGATGATCGCGCGCTTTTAGAATCACTTAACCGCATTTTTGCTTTTTCAACCGACGATAATCTAGAAATGATTTCGAGCTGGCTAAGGGATACTCCCGAGGTGGGCACATCTCTGGCTTCCAAAGCTTCCGCTTATTTAGACGGTGCCAGCGGTGAAGTGTTACTGAACTACTTTTTGCTGAAGCAGAATATTAGTTCTGTTGAATCGGAACTCACCGACGACGACCTTTCATTGCTGGCTATTTTTTTAGAGCGGGCCTCTTTTAAGCCGAGGGTCACGCTTGAGACCGTGAATGATTACGAACCCATCATGAAGCGCATGGCTATTTCCTTCGATCAACCCAAGTATAGAACCGCGCTATCGGTGATGATGAAATCCCCTAAATCCAAAAACCTTTTTCATAAAGATTGGGAGCGTCGAAAAGCAAAGTATTCATTGCCTGATTTTCAATCCACGTGGAATTCGGCCATGCTGCAACTGCCGACGGGGAAATTAGATTTTGAGGCGAAGCGTATGCTGAAAGTCTATTCCATTATCTTCTTTAGCCAGCATCACCATGAGCTTACCGCGCCGTTAGATGATGAATCGGGATTTTCATTCGGCCAATACGCCGACGCTATGGAAAAATTCTTAGCGATTAATTTGCAGGTGCCGTCGCACATCTCCGATATAACATCATTGATGCTTTACGCTTTTTACGATGTCCCGCTGCCTTCATCGGCCAACGAACTTCGGCAGATGCTCATTGATGGCGCCGGCCGGATCTTGCTTCCGGCCAAGGGTCGTTTTGCGAAACACGCGACTCATTTAAATAAGAATACGCTCGCGACAAAGACAATCGTACCGATTGAACTCAAGCTCGTTGATTTCTTTTTGCCATCCAACGAACCTCAGCTAAGACGTCGGGAAAACAAACCGGCTCAACCCGCGGGTGATACGGCCCCGGGCTTAAAGATTTCACCTGAATTATCGCTTAATTCTTTTAGCCGGTCGGTCGATGCACCGCGACCGCTAGCGGCTTTACGGGCGGGAACCGTCTACCAAATTCTTCACTTGCGCGATAGCCAGCAGGTTATCGAAGACGTTGTATTCTCTCCCGAGGCGGTTATTTGGTTGCAAGAAAACGAGCTCATGGCTCGCCAAATGATGGATGCATTGAATATGGGAAAAGCGCGATTTAGAAGGCAGAACGGCATCAAGCGCTTAGTAAAGCGCTCGCCCTTCATAAAAGGATCAATTTCCGAAATCAAAAATCCAAGTAGCTATCGCCCTTTAATGGCTCGGATAAACAACCAGTGGCAGGTGATTACTATCGTTGAACACGATGCGGTTGATCTGGCGATTGAAAGTTTGAAGCCGTTCGAGCTCTAGTTCACCGTGCCGGCTAAGCGGCACAGTATTTGCCAGTGTAGGAATCTGTGTTCCTACTAGGGTGACCGATGCCTCTATTCATTAAAATGTTTATCCGTGTACGCAATACGAAACTCGTGGCGTTGGTAACGTTCATTGGAATTCTAGCGACGATCGCAAAGCCGGCGCTCGCCTCAAACGAATGTATCGGTGACCTTACCTTATCGGTTTCTTTAGCCCTTCCCAAGGAACTAAGCCTAAAGGCGAACGCTCTTCATGCCATGTTTGAATATCCTGAGGATCGCGCTTTATTAGAGTCGCTGCACCGGATATTCGCGTTCTCGACGAACGAGAATCTAGAGTTAATCTCGGATTGGCTGCGGGATAATCCCGACCTCGAGTTAACCTATCCTGAACCGACTTCCGTTTACTTTAAGAACGCCAGCGCCGCGGCCGTGCGGAATTTTCATCTATTGAAACAGAATATCGATGCCTTCGAAACCAATCTCAGCGACGACGACCTCGTTTTGATCGCGGTCTTTTTAGAAAAAGCATCCTTTCAACCCAGGATAAAGCAAGGGTCGGTCAGTGACGCCGGGTCGTTGTATCATCGTCTCGCCATCGCCCTTACGCAGAGACGTTATAACGATGCGCTGGCGGTTATGATGACTTCACAACGATCGAAGACTTTATTTAAACAAGATTGGAACAAAAGAGAAATTTCGCAATCCCTTGATTTCGATACGACCTGGAATCGCGCGCTCGCGCAATTGCCGACCGGCAAGCTGGATGCTGAAGCAAAAAGATTACTGCGAATCTATTCGCTGATCTTTTATCGACAACATCACGACGAGATCACGGCTGATTTCGAAGGAACCCAAGATTACACGACCGACCGTTACGCGGAGGCTATCGAAAACTTTTTAGCTATTGATTTGAAAATTCCCTCAAATATTTCCGAGATTACCGCACTCATCCTTTATTGTTTTTACGATGTTCCGCTGCCGTCGGCTCCGAACGAAATAAAACAAATGCTGCTCGACGGAGCCGGCCGTATTTTGCTTCCCGCTAAGGCGCGGTTCTCGCGGATCGCCGCAGAGGCTGACCGGAAACAGAAGAGAGAGCGATCAAAATCCATAGCGTCGCTCGACCTTAAAATTATCGATTTCTTCCCGCCGCCGCAGGTGGCGGCAGCTAAACAGCGTGGTGGGAAAGTTGCCGTTTCCGCAACCGCGCAAAATTTTGGTCTAAACATTCCATACGATATATCCTTGAAGCATTTTAGCCGGGCCGTCGAAGCGCCGCGGCCGTTGGCCGAATTGGAATCGCATAAAACCTATCAAGTCGTTCATTTGCGCGAGAGTCGTCAGGTTATTGAGAGTATTGTCTTTTCACCGGAAGCTTTGGCGTGGCTACGGCGGAACGAGCTTATCTCGCGGCAAATTCTTGACGCGTTTACGATGGGCCGAGCCCGCGCTAGAAAGCAGAATGGAATCAAACGGCTGGTGAAGCGTTCGCCATTTATAAAGGGCGCGGTCTTTGAAATTAAAAACCCGAGTGGATATCGTCCGCTCATGGCGAGGGTGAATGGCCAATGGCAGGTCATTACGATCGTGGAACATGGGTCCGTCAATCTCGCCGTGGAAAGTCTCAAGCCTTTCCGGCCCTAACGCTGCTCAACGCGACGTCTCTTTTCCGGGAAAGAAAAGAAACGTTAAGATCTACGGATGAAATTACTCGCTTTAGCAGGCCTCACACTTGTTTCACAAATTGCGTTCGCACAGATTTACCTCGTGCGCGATGGTGTGATTTACAAAACAGCTTTGGAGTCAAATTGGGCGCCCGGTTTCGAACCGGCAACTGAGTTGGCGCGGCAACCTTTCATCGTCCTCGATAAGGCCGGCGAAACGTTTTCTTTTTCTTCGGATGGCCCGAATGTCCTGCCGGACTTTAATCTCAACAAATCGATGAACAGCCCTAAGGTTCCGAAACTCGAAGGCTGTGGCCGGCATCCCTTGGAGTGGCTTCCAAAGTCGAAGATCGTGGGGAGTCTAAAAAACAAATCGTTGAAGACGAAAATTTTTATCCAGGCTCCGACCGGTGCGAAACCGGTAAAGACAATCCCTTCGGAATTACCGGATGCTTTGGCGAAGATTCTCGCTAAGCGCTGGCCGCGAGATCCGGCCTACACTCCGGCCGACATTTCTAAGCTGCTCGAAGCAAGTCTGGTGTTCAAGATCACCGGCATGGACTTGGTCTATACTTTTTTTGAAGATGATCTCAATCAATCATTCTTCATCCTCGAGAAACCCGCAGGGAGCCAATGGCAACTCAAGCACGTCCTAACCTTAACGGACGACTGTCCCTGAAGCGCACGTACAAATGAATGAAGATTTAGTGCAGGCCGCGATCTCTTTTGTGCAACAACGATTTCCCGTCGGGGATTGGGTAGGTGCGGCCGCATTGCGCACCGAGGATGGGCAGATTCTCGTTTCAACCGCGCCGGATTTTCCGAACGCGAGCGTTGAGGTCTGTCACGAGACCGGAGCCATTTGCGAAGCTTTTAAATTAGGAAAAAAAGTAGTCGCTACGGTCTGCGTCTCGCGCGATGAGCGAGGAAAGTTTCGTATCTTAAGTCCCTGCGGAGTTTGTCAGGAGCGCTTATTCAAGTGGGGAGAGAACGTTCAGGCGGCGGTCCCGCTCGATTCTGATTCAACCCAATGGCAAATCAAAACGCTCAAAGACCTACAGCCTTACTATTGGAAAAAAGCAATCTCCACCCCCGGCGCATAGCCTTGAGCCTGGGAGTGGGGGGGGAACAGGCGGCCCCCAGGAGAGGGGGAGCGCCTTCGGCGGAACGCGGGCCTCTAGAGTTTTTCGACGACGACGGTGATTTCGGCTTCTAAGCCTTCGCCCATGCGGACGTGAGCTTTGTGCTGGCCTAACAACTTGATGGGCTCTTCCAAGTGGATGTCGCGACGGTCGATTTCGTAACCGGCGGCCGACAATTGTTTGGAGATGTCCATCGTGGTGACCGAACCGAAAAGCTTTTCGGATTCGCCCGCGGCTTCGAGTTTGAAGTTCAAGGTCACGCCTTGCATCTTCTTGATGATCTCTTGGCGGCCGGCCAATGCTTTTTTCTTTTTCACGTCGGACATCTTTTTCAGATGGGTCCACTCGTTCACGCTTTTTTCGTCGGCGGCTTGGGCCAACTGACGCGGGAACAAGAAGTTGCGTGCGTAACCGTTAGTTACGTTGACGAGATCGCCGACTTTGCCGAGATCTTTCACGTCTTTTTGTAAAATGACTTTCATAATATCCTCTTTCGTAAGGTCAAAAATTTTTAAATTACGTTTCTCTTTTTACGTTTACTTCCGGGCCCTTCGCCAATCGAGCGCGAATGTCGAACCAATAATCGACCAAGCCCAGAGCACTGACGAATAAAAATAAGTAAACGACGATCATCACCATGAACAACGTTTGCCAGATCAAGCCCAACCGCACTTTTTCGAAGGTACGCGCCACGACGGCGATCCCTTGGAAGAAGAACAGCGTAAAACAAACGTTCAAGGCATTGGCCGAGATCGCTTCAAAAGTCTGGTTGGAGAATCCGCCGAACTTTCCGAGCAGCGCGAGGATGAATATCCAAACGGCGGCGTCGGGTACGCGGAACTCTTTCAATTGTTCGCGCATCGGCAGATCCTGCATGACTGAAGGATCAGTCTGCGGATCACGCGATGTAAGCAAACGGCTTTCAAGCAATACGGCCAAGTAGATCGAAGCCATCCACATCATAATGATGACGGATGGAAGCTGAAGCATGAGATCAAAATACTTTACTTGCAGACCGGGATTATAAACTTCAAGGGGCTTAAGCAAATTTTCGACAGCGGCCAAAACCGTTGCCGACCATTTCGGACCCGTAATGGACATCCAAAATAAGAAAGTGCCCGTCCAGATCAAAGCGTTGATCACCAAGGTGAAGAACGCCGACACGCTGAGGTTTAATCCTAAATCTTCAAGCTCGCTGAAGACGCCCGTCAGCAGAACTAAGCTGAAGAACGCGACCGAGAGCATTTTGAAATCGAGCGCGAACAATCCAGCGCTCAAGGCGACGTTCAAGCCCCAATAAATTAAGCGACCGGATTTCTGGCGCAAAACTTTGAGGGAGGCCGCTCCTAAAATATAGGTTAGGGCCGTCATCAAGACCGCCCAGACACCATAAAATAAAAAGCGAACGCCACTTTGAAGTTGGATCATAAACGCAGCTTAGCGGGGACCCCGGTCGCCCGCGCCCGCGCCTGCACCAGCACCGGCTGCGCCGGCACCACCACGATCGCCTCGGTCGCCACGGTCAAAACCGCCGCCGCCGCCACGATCACCGCGGTCGCCTCTGTCACCACGGTCGCCGCGATCTCCACGATCACCGCCGCCGAAGCCGCCGCCCATGCGCATCGCTTTGCGCTGTTGGTTTTTGATTTCGCGTTCGCGTTCGCGATTCGCGGTCTCAACCAAAGCTTCTTTGAATTTTTCTACGATTTTGGTCAGCGAAACGCGATCATCAAGGCGCGTGTGCTGGAAGCGCAAAACTTTATCGTTGATGCGCATGGTGCGCTCAAGTTCTGCAATCGCTTCGCCTTCGGCTTCGAAGGTTGAATGGAAGTAGTTTCCACGGGTGATTTTATCCATGGGGTTACCGAGCTTGCGCTTGCCCCAAGTGTCCAAGTGATTTACTTCACCTTTGAACGATTTGATGATGTCCAGGTTGCGTTTGAACAAGGCCTTTTGGTCTTCTTCGGAAGCATCCGGGTGCATGATAATGACAACTTCATATTTGCGACGTGCTTTAGTGCTGGCTTCAGCCATCTAAGACATCCTTTCGGGTTAAGCCCCTAACCCGTAGGCGGAGCAAGGATTAATGGAAAAAAGTAGGGTTAGCATGGCTCAGGGCCCCCTTCAAGCGAAAGCCGGACTTATCTTCATCCCCGGTCGGTAGTAGGATGGGTTCAATGACGTTGGCGCTCAAGGCCCTTTCGGGACCCCAAAAAGACAATACCTTTCCCTTGGTTAACGGCCTAACGATCGGCCGTCAGGGTGCCGGAATCGGTTTAGAGGACCAAAAAATCTCGTCTCTCCACGCGCGGGTCGTGCAAACCGGCGAGGATTGGACGATCGAGGACAATAACTCAAAGAATGGTATCCGGATAAAGGGCGAAAAGGTGGCCACCGTTAGCCTCGTCCCCGGCGCGAAATTCTACCTTGGCGACAGTGAATTTGAAGTTATCGCGATTAAACCCAAAGAGAAGCCGAAGCCGGCCAAGCAGCAACGCTATTGGCACGAAGTGCTTTCCGATTTCGTTAAGAATAATTCGCCCGCGTTTAGCGATCGCCCACGGCCGGTGTCGCCGCTCGAGCCCGCGCTGGTCCTTGAATTTGTACGGGGCACCCAAGTGAATTCGAAGTGGGTGCTCGGTTTCGGTCCGCGTAAGATCGGGGCGGCGTCTTTAGACTTACCGATCTGGGAACCAGGCGCGCCGGCGACGTGCTTTGAAATCGTGCCGACGGCCGACGGACTCGTCTTCAAAACGGCGCGACCCGACATCGTCTTGCTCAACGGCGAAGGCATAGACAGCCGGGTGCTCCGCATGGGAGATACAATTCGTATCCTCGACACCTTGATTGAAGTAGATTTTTCCGAATGAATTGGATTCCGATGTGAAATTGATCCCCAAATCGACCGGCACGTTCAAAAGTTTCGACGGCACCCGCATTTACTACGAAGTTCGCGGCGAAGGCACCCCGATCGTCCTCAACTACGGGATCGGTTGCCTGATCAATCACTGGCGCCCGCAGATCAAACACTTCGGCCAAAATTATAAAGTTATCACTTACGACTACCGCGCCCATCACCGCTCAGAGATCCCCGAGAACCATGAACATCTCACGATCGATGCGCTCGCGCAGGATCTTAAAGGTTTATTGGATCACTTGGAAATTCACGACGCTAGTCTTTGGGGGCACAGCTTCGGTGCGCAAATGCTGGTGCGGTTTTACGATCTCTTTCCCGAATTGACGAACAGTTTGGTTTTCGTAAACGGTTTCGTACAGAATCCGTTAGCCGGAATGTTCGGCAGCGACATGACCGAGTCGGCATTTCGTTTACTTAAAGGTGCATACAAAACTCTACCCGAAACGATTTCGTTTCTCTGGAAGTTCGGAATCAATAATCCTTTGGCAATCCAGCTTAGTGCCTTGGCGGGTGGCTTCAACCTTAAGCTGACGTCACTAAAAGATGTCGAGATCTACGCCCGTGGAATCGCCTCGATGGATCTTAACGCCTTCATCACGCTTTTCGAGTCGATGTTGAAGTACGACGGCAAGCCTATCTTAGAACGCATCGAAGTTCCGACCCTGATCATCGGCGGTAAGCAAGATTCGGTGACCCCGCAGGAACATCAGGAAGCTATGCACCGCCTGATTAAAGGGAGTGAGTTCTGCATGGTTCCGTACGGATCGCACTGTACCCAGCTCGACATGCCCGAGCTTGTAAATTTGAAAATCGAACGATTCTTACGCAGTCTAGGTGACAAGTTACGGCCCACGTAGGCATAAGCTACATTATAAGCCCGATAAACCGGCCAGAGATTTGCTCTTAAAGGCATTATGCGTATTTTAATGTTCTTAGCCCTATTAAGCTGTCCCCCGGCATTCGCCATTGAACAAGTCTTCGTCGCAAGCCACGCGATGAAAATCGAACGGACTCGCTCCGCGACTATGTATCATCTTGAGGCATACGACCGTGAAGGCTACAAACGCCTGAGCGTGGACAAACAAGTCCATTTTGATTACAACGGTAATCCTCCCCGAACTTATTATTCATTCGGCATCAAAGAAACGATGACCGAATCTTGGCGTTTTCAAGAAGTGTCCGAGAAAGATTATAAACTTATCATCAGTCACGTGATGACTACGCCCAATCCCTCAATCTTGCGCCGGTTTATCAAAGGCTGCGTGGCGGTGGTCGACATTTCAACGTCTAAACTTTACGGCGGCTCGGTCAACAACTGCGTACCGCCGGTTGTGCCCGCTCCCGAAATCGCGCCCGTCGCCCCGGAAAAACAAAACCCCGCTCCGCCCGAAGTTGGTCAGAGCGAGGTCGTGGCCGAAGGTACTTCGCGTGAACCCCGCGAAGAACGTGCCCGCGAACCCCGCATGCGCGATGATCGCAGGTACGAGAATCCTGGTTTCCAAGATCTCGTATCACCCACGACTTACTAATAGTGAGAAGTCTTATTGAAATGCGACTCCGCTAAGATCAAATCCATATGAATTGACCGTGTCGTCCGAAGAGAACGACATGGTCAGAGTGTTGCCCTCGACGACGGGCCCGTAAGTTTCTCCGAGTTTGCCGCTCATCGTTCCGACAACAACCCCGGCTGCATTCTTAAAGGTTACCTTGTCGTAGCCTGCTTCCGTCTCAAACTTTGAAAAGTAAACCGCGATCTTTGAAGCTCCGGGTATCGTGATCGTCCAATCCTGTTTAGTGTTTTGCACGTAAGGATGAACGGTCGAAATGCTCTCGCTATTTTTTTGCCAATAGTACGGGTCATCGGGATCTTGGCTGGCCGTGGTATTCGTGAGCGCGTAGTAAGCGTTTACCATCCCGCTAGAAACTCGGCCGCGCGTGCCCGCGAGGGGTCGTGCCGACGCAAGTAAGCGGTTCTTGATCGTAGCGTATGATTGCGTTTGATCTTGCGAAAGCAGAAGGGCCGCGACGCCGGCGACGTGCGGGCAAGCCATCGAAGTTCCCGACCAGCTTTCGAGTCCGCGCATCGTGTAGCTTGTTACGTTCACGCCGGGTGCCGCGAGGTGCACCGAATTCTTACCGATATTTGAAAAGTCGGCGATGGCGCCGGTAGGATCAAGTGCGGCAACCGAGATGATGTTGTCGACGGGATAGCTCGCGGGATATTCAGGCGAAGCATCGTTGTCATTTCCGCTGTTGCCCGCGGCCGCCAGAAATAAAATGCCGGCATCTTTTGCGCGAACGATAGAATCCATAAGCGCTTGGCTGAAACCGCCGCCGCCCCATGAATTGTTCATTAGATTGGCCTTCATCATGACCGCGTAATCGATCGACTTGATCGCATCGGCGAGTGAACCACCGCCGTCGTCACCTAAAAATCGAATGGGAAGTATGGTGACGTTCCAAGCGACGCCGACGATTCCGTTGCCGTCACTGATCGCGCCGATCGTTCCGCTAACGTGCGTACCGTGTCCGAAGACGTCCATCGGATCGCCGTCTTTACCGCTGAAATCGCAACCGTGAATATCGTCCACGCAGCCGTTGTTGTCGTCATCGACGTTGGGCAATCCGTTTAATTCAGTTTGGTTCGTGAAGATGTTCGGCAGCAGTTCAGGATTCTGCCAGTTTACGCCGGTGTCGATGACCGCGACGACAACATCGCGCGATCCGGTCTCGAGCATCCATGCCTGTCGTGCGTTGATGTCCACGCCGGTTTTACCGGTGAATGTGCCGCCGTCCCCGCTGACCTGCTGACCGGAGTTGACCAAGCCCCACAAACTCGAGAGACCGGGATCGATTGGTAAATCCGGTGAAGCACCGCTCGCCCGGTAGATAAAGTTCGGCTCGGCATACTCCACCATCGGATTGTTCGAAAGACTTGCGAGGACGGAAGACTTGAGTTCAATGACCGGCCGTTGCACCAAGATCACGCCGCCCTTTGCCGAAACGACCTCTTTGACCTTCGCCTTCAGCGAAGTCGAAAGGGAAACTAAACCCGTACTCAGGACCACCGAATTGTTTTTTAATTTAACGATGTATTCACCCGGCACGGCCGGAAAATCTTTGGCCTGCGCGAGACCGCTAAAAAACAGAGTGAGGCCAACGGCCATCGCCGCTACCGCTCCAAAGAGTCGTCCTTGAATCATGGTTTCCCCCGGCTCGTCACTGAGCCAATGATTTGAATTTTTTTGGAGTCATCCGCTCTTCAATCCATGAAGTACGCTTCGCCGAATCCTTCGGCTCCGAACAGGCTCGCTCGGGCTAAAGCCCGCCAGTTCCAAAATGGTACCAAGTTGCACGTGTGAGTCCACGACTATCTATTTATTGCCGGCTTTCAGGACATGCGGATCGAAGGCAAGTTGCGCGGCTTGTTCAGTAGGAGAAGCGGGGCTCTTTTTTAGTTCTGAAAATAGATCCAAATTCTGGACGTTTGGCGGAGTCGCGGCTCGAACCAAGTGCTTAAAAAATGCCCGTTGGGTATGGACCGAGGATTCTTTTTTGAAGCCTAAATCGGCCAACAGATTTCCCATTTTCTTCACAGAAACTCCTACTAATAAGGTCTTGTCGGCGCATTTTGACGACCGATTGAACCGTATTTGGTGGAAAGCGGAAGAAGGCATGGCGATCTGTAGCTTGGGCAACACAGCGAATACGTGAAGTTTTGGGAAATTCTGCCCCAAATTCAGGACAAACGTCTAGTAACACAGCGTGTTTAGGGGCTGCGCTGTGGATAACTCTGTGGGTTTATGTTCATAAGTCGCTATGGGTGCCTCAGCCAAAGGTCTAGAACACTAGCGGTAGGGGTCCTGTTGGATTTTTGAGCAAGGGGGCAGATTGCCAAATTCGCGTTGTCGCCGATTTTTGCTGGACGACAGATTCTGACGAACCCGCCCCCAGCTCATTTCACCGGCTTACTTTTTCTTCAGCGAAGCGAACATAAATTCGCGGTTCATACGCGCGATATTTTCTAAGCTGATTTCGACGGGGCACGAAGCGGAACACGCGCCCGTGTTGGTGCAAGCGCCGAAACCTTCGGCATCCATTTGCGCGACCATGCCTAAAGCTCGTTCGCTTCGTTCGGCTTCACCTTGGGGCAACAGCGCCAAGTGCGAAATCTTTGCCGAGACGAACAAAGCCGCCGAAGCATTTTTGCAGGCCGCAACGCAAGCGCCGCAACCGATGCAAGTTGCGGAAGCAAACGCAAGATCGGCCTTTTTCTTGGGCACCGGAATATTGTTCGCGTCTTGGGCCGAACCCGTGTTCGCCGAAATATAGCCGCCGGCCTTTTGGATGCGGTCGAAGGCCGAACGATCGGTCACGAGATCTTTCAGGATCGGGAAGGATTTGGCGCGGAACGGTTCAATCGTGATGGATTCGCCGTCTTTAAACCGGCGCATGTGCAACTGGCAGGTCGTCGTCGCCCGGTCGGGACCGTGAGGGTTACCGTTAATGACCATCGCGCACGAACCACAAATACCTTCACGGCAATCGTGATCAAACTCGATGGTCTCTTCACCCTTGCGAACGAGATTGTCGTTTACGACGTCGAGCATCTCTAAGAAAGACATATGCTCGGATACATCCGTCGCTTGTATCTCTTGGAAGTGGCCCTTCGCTTGCGGGCCCGCTTGACGCCAAACTTTTAAATTCAGGTTCATCTTTTTGTCGGACATATCTACCTCTGAATATTGCTTACTTGTAACTGCGCTGCGAAGGCTTCACGTATTCGAAAGTCAGCGGTTCTTTGTTCGGCTTCCACGCGGCCGAATCGTTGCTGCCCGTGAACTCCCACGCCGTCACGTGCGAATACTTTTCGTCATCGCGGCGGGCTTCGTTGTCGGGGGTTTGGTATTCTTCACGGAAGTGACCACCGCAACTTTCGTTGCGTTCGAGCGCGTCCGTCGCCATCAATTCACCAAGTTCGAGGAAGTCGGCTACGCGACCGGCTTTCTCTAATTCAGAATTTTTGAAATTCGGTTCACCGGTCACGTGCACGTTGGACCAGAACTCTTTGCGAAGCGTACGAATCTTGGCGATGGCGTCTTTAAGACCGGCCTCGGTACGAGACATGCCCACGAGATCCCACATAATATTCCCGAGCTCTTTGTGGATTTCATCGACGGGGCGCTTGCCCTTGATGTTGAGCAGCTTATTCAACCGAACCGAAACTTCCTCGCGGCTGGCTTTGAAGGCATCGTGAGTCGTGTCGACCTTTTCCATTTTGGTCGAAGCAATGTAGTGGCCGAGCGTATACGGGATAACGAAATAGCCGTCGGCTAAACCTTGCATCAATGCCGAAGCGCCCAAACGATTAGCGCCGTGATCGGAAAAGTTAGCCTCACCGAGCACGTGTAATCCGGGGATTGTGCTCATCAAGTTGTAATCAACCCAAAGGCCACCCATCGTGTAGTGGACCGCGGGATAAATACGCATCGGTTGTTCGTACGGATTTTCGTCGGTGATTTTCGCGTACATGTCGAATAGGTTGCCGTACTTTTCGGATATCGCATCTTTACCTAAGCGTTTAATCGAATCGGCAAAATCGAGATAAACCGACTCGCCCGACGGACCGACGCCGCGCCCTTCATCGACGCGAAATTTCGCCTGGCGCGAAGCTACGTCACGCGGAACCAAGTTCCCGAACGACGGATAAAGTCGCTCAAGATAGTAATCGCGTTCGCTTTCAGGAATTTGTTGCGGTGGGCGTTTGTCGCCTTTGCTTTTTGGAACCCAAACGCGGCCGTCATTTCGTAACGATTCGGACATCAGCGTGAGCTTGGATTGATAATCGCCCGAGCGGGGAATGCAGGTCGGGTGAATTTGCGTGAAGCAGGGATTGGCGAAGTACGCGCCCTTGCGGTGGCAGCGCCAAGAAGCCGAAGCGTTCGAATTCATCGCGTTGGTCGAAAGGTAGTACGCATTGCCGTACCCGCCCGTGCACAACAACACCGAATCGCCGACGTAAGATTCAATTTCACCGGTGATCAAATTGCGAACCGTGATCCCGCGGGCCATGCCGTCGACTTGCACCAAGTCGAGCATTTCACGGCGGGGATACATCTCGCACGCGCCTTTTTCCACCTGGCGCATCATCGAGGAATAGGCACCGAGCAGGAGTTGTTGTCCCGTTTGCCCACGGGCGTAGAACGTACGCGAAACCTGCGCGCCGCCGAACGAGCGGGTGTCGAGCATGCCGCCGTACTCACGCGCGAAAGGAACGCCGAGCGCTACGCAATGGTCAATAATCGCGCGTGAAATTTCGGCCAGACGATAAACGTTGGATTCGCGTGAACGAAAATCACCGCCTTTAACGGTGTCGTAGAACAACCGGTAAACGGAATCGCCGTCGTTGGCGTAATTTTTTGCCGCGTTGATTCCGCCTTGCGCGGCGATCGAGTGCGCGCGGCGCGGGGAATCTTGAATGCAAAATACTTTTACTTTGTAGCCCAATTCGCTAAGCGAAGCGGCGGCCGATGCACCCGCGAGCCCCGTGCCCACGATCAAGATCGTGTGTTTGCGTTTGTTCGCCGGATTCACAAGCTTCATTTCGAAGCGATGTTTCTCCCACCGCTTTTCGATCGGTCCGGTGGGGATCTTGGGATCCAACTTGCCTAAAGAAACAGGTGTCGTGTCAGCCATGCTTAGCCTCTAAGGAAATAAACGTAAATCGGTTGCGACAAAAAACCCACGGTCACGATCAGCGCGTAAACGATGCTCACCGTCTTGAAATGCCGTTGATAGCGGATGTGGTGAATTCCTAAAGTTTGCAATGAGGAGCCTACGCCGTGGCTCAAGTGAAAACCCAGCACGATCAAAGCGACGATGTACCAAGCGACGTAAACCGGCTCTTGAAAAACTTCGATGACCAGCTTGTGCAGATCACGCATTTCTATGCCGCCATAATTTGCGGTGTAATTGGGACCGTATTTGAAGGTGATCAGGTGCAGGATGGTGAAGGCTAAGATCAGCAGACCTTGTGCCCACAAACTTCGCTGCGTGAACGTCGTGCGCTTAGCCCCGCTGGGTCGCATCGCGTATTTAAAATCTCGCGCATTCCAGTTCGACCAACTTAAGCGGAGCGCGATGAACATGTGCGCGAGGAACATCGCGATCAATCCCGCCTCGGCAATGTATATAAACGGATTCGTTACTAGCGCGTGCGCGTACTGGTTGTACGCTTGCGGCCCTACCAGGATGAGCATGTTGCCCAACATATGTGTCAGTACAAAACCGCTCAGCCCAAGTCCGGTGACTCCGACTAATTGTTTTCTACCGATGGTGGAGCTCATCCAGCCGGTGGTCTTCACGCTGCCGTTATCAGAATGGTTTTGCATCACTTAAGCCCTTGAGATTCTTATCGATTGACTTTAAGTTGAATACCCCAGAAACACGTAATGGTCTACACATTCATCCGGAGAGTCTATGAGAATCTTTGTTTGCCTCAAACAAGTCCCCGACACGGAAACGAGAATCCAAATCAAGACGGACAAGTCCGGCATCGAAGAGTCCGGCGTGAAGTGGGTGATGAACCCTTACGACGAGTACGCCGTTGAAGAAGCGTTGAAACTGCGCGATGCCAAAGGTGGTGGGCAAGTCACCGTGATGAGCGTTGGACCAAAGTCGCGTGTGACGGATTCATTGCGCACCGCCATGGCCATGGGTGCCGATGACGGAATCGTGATCGACTCCGCCGGCGAACAGGTCGACACGTTCATGGCCGCCAAAGCTTTGAGCGAAGCGATCAAAAAAGAAGGTGCGTTTGACCTCGTGTTAACCGGACGTCACGCGATTGATGACAACGCGGCCAGCGTTCCGCAAATCCTCGGCGAGCTCTTGAATATTCCCCACGTCACCGTCGTTTCGAAAATCACGGCCGGCGAATCGATGCTGGTCGAACGCGAAATCGAAGGCGGCGCCCGCGAAATCTTCGAAGTGACCGGCCCGTGCGTACTTGCCGCGAACAAAGGTTTGAATACTCCGCGCTACGCTTCGTTGCCCGGAATCATGAAGGCGAAGAAGAAGCCGCTTAAAGAAATGACCTTGGCCGACGCGGGCGTTTCATCAGCGCAAATGAAAACTCGCCTCAAAGATTTTCAATTACCGCCCGATAAGCCCGCCGTAAAAATGCTTTCGGGTGATGCGGGCGCGCAGGCGAAAGAATTGGTTCGTTTGTTAATGGAAGAAGCAAAGGTGTTATAAGATGGCAAAAGTTTTTGTATTCCTCGAAGGCAACAATCAGGATCTCAAAAAAGGCAGCCTCGAACTTCTAACGGCGGCGAAAGCCTCGGGCCGTGAAGTTGTGGCGGGATTGGTCGGACCGGGCGTGAAAGCGCTGGCGCCGAAGGCCGCCCACTACGGCGCACAAACTACTTTTGTTTGTGATGCCGCCGAGCTCGGCCACTACAATCCCGAAACTTTTACCGACGCCGTAACGGCCATGGTGAAAGACTCCGGCGCCGATGTCGTGCTGGCTTCCAGTAGCGTCCTTGCGCGCGATCTATTCCCGCGGGTTGCCGCTAGGCTAGATTCGGGCGTCGCTTCCGATTGCACAATTCTGAAATTAGACGGCGGCACGGTCACCGTGCGCAAGCCGCTCTATTCCGGCAAATGCACCGCCGAAGTTGAGTTTGTAAATAGCCCGGTCAAAATCGTGTTGATGCGCCCCAACCAGTTGCCCGTCGGTCAACCGGATGCCGCCGCGACCGCGCAGACCAAAGATTTTCCTGCGCCTGCGGCCTCGGGCAAAATCAAGACGAAGGATTTGGTTAAAGGCTCTTCGTCAAAGACGGATCTAGCGGAAGCAAACATCATCGTGGCCGGCGGCCGCGGCATGGGCAGCGCCGAAAACTTCAAGCAGCTTGAAGATTTGGCGAACGCACTGGGCGCCACCGTCGGTGCTTCGCGCGCGGTTGCCGATGCGGGCTGGGTTCCGCACAGCATGCAAGTCGGTCAAACGGGTAAAACGGTTGCGCCAAGCTTGTACATTGCGTTCGGCATCTCGGGCGCGATTCAACACTTGGCGGGGATGAGCGGCAGCAAAGTGATCGTTGCCGTTAACAAAGATGGAGACGCGCCGATTTTTCAGAAAGCAACCTACGGCTTAGTGGGTGATCTTTTTGAACTCGCTCCGAAGCTTACCGAAGAATTTAAGAAAGCTCTGCACAAGTAAGGGCGGGCAGGGAAGTATGTTCCGCAACTTTTTTCTTCCCTGGATCGTCTATCTATTTTATCGCCTGTGGACCGCCACTTGGCGCGTCGAACGCGTTGAATCCGATGGTTTAAAAAAAGCGATCGCGGCCGGCGAGAAATTGATTTTCGCCCACTGGCACGGTGACGAGTTAAAAATCGTCCCGATGGTCACTCCTTATCGTATCGCTACCATGACCTCGACGAGCAAAGATGGCCAACTGATCGACTTTTCAATTCGGAAATTAGGCGGCGCTACGAGCCGCGGCAGTTCCACCCGCGGCGGTATCGGCGCCCTAAAAGGCTTAATACGCCTCGTGGGCCAAGGCTACCGCGCGTCCATGGCCGTCGACGGACCGAAGGGACCGCTGCATAAAGTGAAGCCCGGCGTCTTCGAACTTTCGAGGCTAGCGAAGGCTCGCATCGTACCGGTCGGTGCGGCCACCGACCGCGCCATTTTGTTTAAAAAATCCTGGAATAAAGCGGAGCTGCCTAAGCCATTCGCGAAGGTCGTCATTTTATTCGGCGAACCGTTCGCTGTTATCTCAAAAGACGAATCCCCGAAAGATCCTGCCCTCACCGCGCGCTTAGAAAACGAAATCGCTAGGGCTTGCCAGTTTGCTAGTGAACACCTACGATAATTTTGCACCCGGAGATCGGCGTGCTACAGGGGGTTTATCTATGAGACTTTTTTTGATCGCCGTTGCATTCACGGCCGGATTTTTCGCCGTGGCCGGTACCGCGAACGCACAGATCCTCGCGACCGTCGGCAATTCGAAGATCACGCTCGAAGAATTTAACCGCAAGCTCGATGACATAAAAAAACAAGCGATGAACCCGCCTACGCCCGAGCAGTTCCTGGAAGATTTGGTTCGCTACGAAGTCGGCGTGCAAGAAGCTCAGAAGATGAAGCTTGCCGACGACCCGATGGTCAAAGAGCGTTTCAAGCAGGTGCTTTACAATTCGCTGCTCGAAAAAGAGCTCGGGCGCAAAACCGAGTCGATCAAGATCACCGACGGCGAGATGAAAGAGTTCTACAAAAAAAACCCTGAGCTTCGAATCGCGCATATTCTTATCGATCTTAAGGCAAACGCCACTCCCGAGGAGCGCGAGATTACCCGCAAACGTGCCTTAGAAATTTTTGATGACGTAAAAAAATCGAAACGACCTTTCGAAGAGCTCGTCAAATTGTACAGCGACGATTTGCCTACCAAAGAGATGGGCGGCGATATCGGCTTTCAATCCCGCGTTACCCTGCTGCCCACGATTTATGACGTCGCGGTGAACATGAAAGAGAACGAGGTGAAAGGTCTGCTCGAAACACGTTTCGGCTTTCACATCATCAAACTTATCGATCGCCGCAGTTACGATCTTGCCGACAAACGCCAAATTCGCTCAGCTCTTTTCGATAACAAGCGCGCCAAACTCTTCAACGAATATTTTGAAAAGGCCAAGAAGAGTTACAAGGTTGAGATCAACCGCGAAGCGCTTAAGTCCGTGAAGAACTGATGCGTTTTTGTTTTCTACTCGCTCTTTTATTGACGCTAAACGCTTGCGATTTTACCCGCCCGTCGCTCACCAAGAAAATCGTGCTCGACGTCAACGGCCGGCAAATGTCGGCCCAAAGTTTTTCGCAAGAGCTCGCCTTCAGGCTTAAAGATCAAGATGCGCTTTCGGCCAAAGATCCGAAGATGCTTGCGGTCGTAAAAAAGAAGATCGCCGAAGAGTTCGTCGTGCAAACTTTAAGTGAAGGATGGGCCAAAGATAACGGTATCGTGGTGAAAGCCGAACAGATCGAATCGCAAATCCAAGATATCCAAAAAAGCTACCCCGACGACTCCTCGTTTCAACAGGCAATCACCGATCAGGGCATGACTTTCAAAGCCTGGCGCGACCGGCTGCAAAACACCATGCTGCAAAAACTCGTCGTGCGTAAAGTGGTCGAGTCCGCGGGCGCGGTGACCGACGCCGAAATGCAAGCCTACTACAACGAGCACAAAAGCGAATTTTCCGCTCCGGAAAGCGCGCAAGTACGGCAGATCATGGTTTCGACCGAAAGCGATGCTAAATCACTCGAAGCCGAGCTGAAAAAAGGCAAAAAGATGGCCGACTTGGCAAAGAAGTATTCGATTTCTCCCGAAGCGTCGCAGGGCGGAAATGTCGGCTGGATCGAGAAGGGCTTAACCGACGTGTTTGAACCCGCGTTCCAGATGAAACAGGGGCAACGCAGCCCCGTCTTCAAAAGCGCCTTCGGCTACCACATTTTCGAGGTCACGGGCCGCAAACCTTCGCGCTCGAAAGCCTACGCCGAGGTGAAGGATCAGATTAAAAGTATTTTGATGGAAAAACGCGAACAATCGCTTTATCTTGCATGGCTGGAAGAACAGGTGCGTAAAGCCCGGGTGTTTAAAGACCAGGCGTTTATCGATGCCCTCAAGGTTGAGACCAAAATAAATTGATATTGGATCGACCGATCCCCGCGGCCGGAGAATAGAGTTTTAATGAACAAGAATCTGCAACGCCTTCTACCAGTATGCCTGCTCGCTTTCGGCGGCTTGGGTTTCACGGCGCCTGCGTTTGCCCGGGTCGTCGATAAAATCGTAGCGATCGTCAATGATCAACTCGTCACCCTGACCGACACCGAAAAGTTTCGAAAGCGTCTGTCCTCACAAGGCCTAGTGGATGACGCTCTCCTACGCCTGACCGAGCCCGAGATTCTAAAAAAAGATCGTAACGCCCTTTTGACCCACCTCATCGACGAAAAGTTGATCGACTCCGAAGTGAAACGCAAAGGCATGGAAGTCACGATTGAGCGGGTGGAGCAAGAGATCCGGACGATCGCCAAAGGTAATAATATTTCACGCAATCAACTCAAAGATGCCTTGAGTGCCAAAGGCGTCACCATCTCGCAGTACCAGGATTTTATTAAAACTTCGCTCGAACGCCAAAGCCTGATCGAGCGTGAGGTCACTTCGAAAATCCGAATCTCCGACGAAGACATCACGTCTTATTACCTTTCCACGAAAGGCCCGACGGGCGCACAGACCTTCGAGTACAATCTCGCGCACATTCTATTCACACCGAAAACGGGCGGTCCCGAAGGCGCCCTCGTCCGTGCCCGCGCGGTCGAAGAGAAATTGAAAGCCGGCGAATCCTTCGAGAAGGTCGCCGAGCAGTTTAGCGAAGATCCCAACTTCTCCAAAGGCGGACAGTTCGGCGTCCTGCGGGCCGACGAAATGAGCAAAGAATTCCAAGACGCTCTCGCGAAGGCCCAAACCGGCGACGTGACCGAACCGGTCAAAAGCCCTCAGGGTTATCACATCATTAAAGTGATCAAACGGACGCTCATCGCCGATCCAATGCTCGACGAACAACGCGAATCGATCCGCGGCGTAATCTACGCACGTGAATTCAAAAAACAATTTCGCGTTTGGTTAAATCAGCGCCGCGACGAGGCCTTTATCCGCATCAATGGCTACTAAGTCACGGCTGCTTCTTACCACCGGTGACCCGGACGGCATCGGCTGGGAAGTCACCGCGAAGGCCTTGGAAAGCGTAGGGCCTTCGCCCGGCACCCAGTTCTTTTTCTATCGCTCCACGAAAGCCGCATCGGCTAGGCCCGCGCTCCCAAAAAGCTTCAAGCACCTGACGGTATCTTCACTCGAAGAAGCGGCGACGGTGGCTTTCGATCCGAAGCTCGCGGTTGAAATACGCAACGCTAAATCGCCCGCGTACTGGGTTGACGAAGCGGCCACCGCGTGTTTCCAGAGCCAGTTCTCCGGACTGGTGACGGCGCCGCTTTCCAAAACCTCAATCATCGCGGCCGGCTTCAAAGACATCGGGCACACCGAGATTCTAGCGCGCGTTTCGGGGGTGCGTGATCTCTTCATGGGGTTTGCGGGGACCAAGTTCAACGTCGTCTTGATGGGCGGCCACGAGCCGTTGAGAACGGCGGCATCTTCTTTTAGCGAAGAAAAAATGGTCAAGGCCCTCCGGGCGGCTAACCAATTCCGATTATCGCTACCGGCCGCGGTCCGCGCGAGGCCGATGGCCGTCGTCGGCCTGAACCCCCACGCGGGTGAAGAGGGTTTACTCGGCGGCGAAGAAAAATGGATGCGGAAAGTGATCGATAAGCTGAGCGGGGAACTCGGCGAAATCGCGGGCCCGCTTGTGCCCGACGCCGCGTTTTTACCCCATAACTGGAAAAGATATTCGGTCTACCTTTGTCCTTACCATGATCAGGGTCTTATACCTTTCAAGATGGTTCACGGCTTCCGGGGCGGCGTGCATTTGACACTCGGTCTGCCGTTTGTCAGAACCAGTGTGGACCACGGTACGGCCAAAGAGCTTTTCGGTAAGAACAAAGCCGAAGCCGGTTCGATGAAGGATGCGATTCAAACCGCCATGCGCCTTTGTAAAGCAAAGACCGCGGGCCAGGAGAAAACCAAATGATCATGAATTCCGTTATTTTTCGCGAGTACGATATCCGCGGAGTTTACAACACCGACTTCGATAAAAAATTTGCTTTTACCTTAGCCCGTGCGTTCATCACCTACCTGCGCAAAAAAACGGGTCAAGTAAACCCGCGCGTGACTCTAGGCTACGATGCCCGCGTAAGTGGCCCCGAAGTCGTCGAGGAAATGGCGAACGGATTCAAAGCGAGTGGCGCGCACGTTGTGCGGCTAGGAATGATCACCTCACCGGTGAGTTACTTTTCAACCTTCACGGTCGACGGTGTCGTCGGCGGTATTATGGTTACGGGAAGTCACAATCCACCCGACCATAACGGCTTCAAAATTTCTTTCAATAAAACGACGATCCACGGTGATGAAATCAAAGAACTTGAGCGCATCATCAACCGCAAAGACTTCGCCGACGGCAATGGAAGCGAAGAGACGATCGATATCCTCACTCCTTACGTCGAACGTTACAAAAAAGAATTTGCTCCGCTAAAGGACAAGTTTAAGGATTTCCCCGTCGTCGTCGACTGCGGCAACGGCGCCGCCGGAACCGTCGTTCGTCGCATGTACGAAGCCGCGGGTTTAAATCCGGTCATCTTGTTCGAACAACCCGATGGCCGTTTCCCCAATCATCACCCGGATCCCACGGTCGAGAAAAACTTAAGTATCTTGAAAACCGAAGTCGCCAAGCACAAAGCCAAAGTCGGTATCGGCTTTGACGGCGATGCCGATCGCATCGGGTTAATCGACGACACCGGCCGCTTCATCCTCGGCGACGAGATGATGGCCGTCATGGCTTACGACATCATCCGCGAAAATCCGGGCGCGAAAATTATCGGCGACGTAAAATGCTCGGACCGCATGTTCGACTTCATCAAAAAACACGGCGGCGAACCCATCATGTGGAAAACGGGCCATTCATTAATCAAGAATAAGGTCAAAGAAGTCAGCGCCCCGTTCGGTGGCGAGATGAGCGGGCATGTGTTCTACGCCGATCGCAACTATGGTTACGACGACGCGCTTTACGCGGGTCTTCGCGTGATCGAGATTCTGGCAAAGACGGGCAAAACCATTCCCGAACTTCTTAAGGATTTGCCGCCCGCGTTCTGCACGCCTGAGATCCGCATCGACACTACCGAAGAGAAGAAATACGCGATCGTCACCGCGCTCAAAGAAAGGTTTGCCGTAAAATCACCCGACTATTCCGCCAACCTGCTCGACGGTATCCGCGTTAGCTTTAAGGACGGTTGGGGCCTAGCCCGCGCCTCGAACACGCAGCCGGTTTTGGTTCTGCGCTTTGAATCAACGAGCGAAGCCGGTCTCAACCGAATTCGCCGTGAATTCGAAACCATAGTTGAACCCATGCTCGGGCACGCGATCACCGATTCACACTAAGCTCGGTAGGTGTCTCAGACTGAGACGTTAATAAGCGCCGCGCGCCTAAAGACCTGAGTGTCTCTTTCCGATAAGTGGAGGTGAGACCAAGACAGTTCGTCCTAATCTGCATGGCGCTCGTACCGATGGTATTGGCATTCCAAAACTGCAGCCAAGGTTTTACCGCGGCGGGCATCGATAAATCCTCGTCGGCCCAATGCAAAGCCCACATGAAAAGCGAAGCGCTGAAGAAGAAATGGTCCCACGCGGATTTCCGCTGTGACGATTTTGCCTCTTACGCCTGCGAACGCCGCGTGTTTAGCCCCGACGTTCAAGACATGACTCACTTACTTACCGAATGTTTACCCGGCGACACGATTTGCGTTGAGGTTGATGTACGCCAATACAACACTTCGGTTGCGCGCGGTCCAAGCGCCCAGGCCTCCGACTTTGAACCCGGTGGATCATACAATCACGAAGAGGTTCGCTGTCATCACCGCTGGTTGTACGAAGGTGCGGTTTTATTCGAAGGCGAAAAATCTACCATCGAAGAATCGCTAAGCGCCGCGATGTCCGCTTGTGAAAAAGCCCTGGAGAATCAATGAGAATTTTTATCTTCGCCTTCATCACGCTTTTCGGCCTCGGTGCGCAGGCGCATATTCGCGCAAAGACGTCGGGTAATTTAGTGCCGCGTTCTACTTCGGATAGTTTAAAATCCGCCCCTTGCGGAGGCGTGGCCCGCGCCCTCTCGTCCGCGACGTACACTCCCGGCCAGACCATCACCATGACTTGGGAAGAGACGATCAACCATCCCGGTCGCTTCGAAATATCATTCTCGCCGGCGGGCGATGCGAATTGGCAATTGTTAAAGACGATTCCCGATACGATGGACAATACGAATGACTTGCCCCACCAGTATTCCACGACGGTCACGCTACCGAATACGCCCTGCACGGCTTGCACGATTCAATTGATTCAAGTGATGACCGAAAATCCGATGTCGCCGACGTATTACTATTCGTGCTCGGATATTAAGTTGCAGTCGGCCACCCTTACGCCGCCCACGACGACGCCGGTTTCACCCGTTTGCCCGTAAAGCTTTTTAACCCGCTTTTTTCTTGATGATGTCGGTCAGGTAGCAGGTCGCCAAAAACGTGCGCAAGTTTTCTGCGTCGATCGTTTTCATATAGAGGTCTTTGATTTGACCGCTTTGTAGACGCTCTTTCTGTTTAGTCTGCATTTGGCGTCCGTTACGAAGATACAAAAAGTATTTTTCGTTCTTCTTAAAATGCAAATAGACCTTGAACGTAACGGGCGCTTCGGCCGGGATATGTTCCAGCGCGATCGAATACATCGATTTGTCTTCGATGACCTTCGGCTTAGGAATCGGGCGCTTCGTCGCGAAGAACGCAACACCGATTTCTTCGGTTCCGTGCGAGGTCGAAAAACTGAAAGCCGAATTTTTCGAGGCCCAGTCACCAAAATCAACGCTCGGTAAGGTCACGAAGAATCCCGACTCTAAACCGGCTTGCAAATTCATTTCGATAAACGTGGCCGATAGAACTTCTTGCACTTTGTTAAAGAAGGGTTCGATCGCTTGCATGTCATTGTGTGGCCAAGCGATGACGAGATAGCCGGGCAAAGTGGGCGAATCGACCGGGAAGACTCCGACTTGTTCAATTTTACCGACGCTCGCGGGTTCGTCCGTGGCGGGTTTACAGATTTTATTTAGAGCCGCTTGAACCGCCCGCTCGATAAGGGAATGAGGTCCCACCGAAGCTAAGGACTTCATCTTTTTTGCGCGCGGCTTTTGTTCGTTCGTCGCGTTGGTTTGCCCAGCGGTGGGCACGACGAGACCCTGCGCTTGGGCCGTCGCCGGCGAAGGCAGTATCGCTTCGTTTGTCTGCGCCGTCGTTGGCCGCGGTAAGACCGAATCACCCTGCGCTCTTGCTTGCTCGGGTAGAATCGACTCATTGCTTTGAGGAGCCGTCTGATGCGGCAATAGGGATTCGTTACCCCGCGCCGTCGCCTCCGGTAGAATCGTTCCCGGTCCGTCACCCGATGAAAAGCCGGCTTCCTGCGTGAACATACCCGCGGCGCTCAGCCCCGTCGTTCGGTTCGTATCCGCTTCAGCTTCCTTACCGGGGTCCGATTGCAATTCATCGGCGGGATCGGGCGTAACTTCCGGTTCCGCAGCGTCACCGAACAAAGATTTTTTTAATTTAGCGGCAAGTGCTTTCTGATCGACGCCTTGGTCCGCTTCGTCCGAAGCATCTTTCGCCGCTTTCGAAAGCTCGCGCAAGGAACGACGGTTTGTTTTACTCATCGTGTACTTGCCGGTCGAAAGCTTTTCGTTCTCGATCAGATTGTCTTCGTCCTCGTGCTTTTCGCCCTTAATGGTCGTCGGCCCATTGTCGTCCTTCGCACCGGAAGAACGCGTCTGACCTTTGTCGTCTAACTGAATGTTTAGTTTTTCCGCCAGCAACTTCCGTAGCGAACGATGCAAGGTCGGTCCACTCGCCTGACCTTGGATTTTCGCGGCGATGGGCGATTTCGCGAGGCGGGCGCCCGAAGCGTTATCAAAATTCTCGGCGAAGGCGACGCATGTCGCACCGAAGGTCGTCGTTAAAAGATCCGAAAGTCTGATCGTCGCGGGATTGGGATGATTGACGCTAATCAAAACAAAATCAGGTTTGCGATCCGTGGCGAATTCGATCGCTTGCGAAAGATTAGTTAGAATCGTCGTCGGCCAACCGCGCCGGGTTAAAAAATTGGCGGCCGGCTGAATCTTCGCGGGAGTCTTTGCGATAATAAGAACCAATACCTCGATATCATCGAGATCAATATCCTGCATATTGGCATTTTTATCGATCGCCAAAGATGGTCCTTTAAACACTAAGCATTTAGTGTTTCTAAGGACTTATCGGCAAAATGTTGGGGAGTTTTAACGATGCGAGAGTAAACGCCGACCTTAGTCGGATCGTAAATAAAAAAAGCCGTGAAGAATGACTTCACGGCTTGATGTTAGTCCGGCCGCGCGAGCGGATCCCGACTAGATTTTGCCGGCGACGCCTTGAGCGATCAGCCAGGTCAAGATGAACAACGACTCGATAAGAGCCAAGACGACGATCATCGGTACGAACATCGAGTTACGGGCTTGGGGATTGCGAGCCAAACCTTCCATCGCCGAAGCACCGACTTTACCTTGAGCCGAAGTTGCACCGTAAGCGCCGAGACCGAGCATGATCGCCAGTCCAAGTGCGTACATAGCTTTGTCGGTACCTACGTGGCTAACGGCTTCTTGAGCGTAGGCCGAAGCGGACATCAACATCGCGAAGATGAGAAGCGCTGTTTTTTTCATGAATTCTCCTTTGAGGGAAACCCTCGTTGTTAAAGGAAGACTCCCGCAAACCGGGTGTCCCCTGTGCCCGGGAATGCCTCGCGGCTCTCCCAGGTTGATGACAAATTAATGTTCTTCGTGCGCGATCGCCATCGAGACGTAAATCATCGAGAGCATCGTGAAGACGAAAGCCTGCATAGACGCAACGAAAATGCCCATGCCGTAGAAAATCGCCGGAACCGGAATGAACCAAAGACGTTCAAACATCGATAAGAAGACCGACAAGACCGTGTGATCCGCCATGATGTTTCCGTAAAGACGCAGACCGAGGGTGAGCGGACGAACCGCGTGGCCGATAACCTCGATGCCTAACATCAGCACCATCATCGGCAACCAAACCCAGCCGGTTACGGGACCGAGGAAGTGCTTTACGTAATCCATGCCGTTTTCTTTGAGACCATAAAAGTTGTAAACGAGAAATGAGAAAATACCTACGGCGAGGGTCGTGTTGATATTGTCCGTCGCGGGAGTCATACCCGGCAACAGGCCGGCTAAATTTTGCACCCAAACGAACATGAAAACCGCGGCGAACATCGGTACGTACTTGCGGCCACCTTCACCGACGACCATGTCGACGATGCCGACGATGAACTCGACGATCAATTCGATAATGCCTTTGAGCGAGAAAGTAGAAGCCGGAGTCACGGCGGCTTCGCCGGTTCCGAGAACCGCGCGGCCCGCGAATGCAGTTGCGACCAAAACTCCGCCGACAGCCGCGGCCGTTGCGACGTGAACGTTGTCGTGAGTGACTCCGGGAACCAACATCAACCAATTAAAATGCGCTTGAGCCAAGGGATTTCACTTTCGTAAGCGGTGTTCTTCAAAAAACCATGCTTAAAGCGATTCTGTATTCTGAGTGGCGATCGCCGAACCTAGAATCGCGAGAATGAAACTCGCAATACCGAGACCGGCGCCGAATGCACTGAACCAGTCCATCCGGGAGAAATAGAACACAGAGCCAAGCAATATCGCGTACTTGATTACAATGATAAGGACCGTCGACGCAACGGGTTTTTTCGCAACCGAGCGCCACGAAGACCACGCCAGCGCGCCTAGATTTCCCAGCATAAGCCCCGCCCCAACGGCGAACGACGCGGCAAGTTGCGCGCGGCCGGCGATCACTAATCCGGCCGTAACGATCACGATGATCGCGAGCTGGTAAACGGCCATAGATTTAAGACTGTTGAGTATCGTCGCCGGCATTGTCTTTTTCGAATTTCTGCAAAAGGTAAAACAGGTGCACGAACCAACCCACGAGAAGAGCGAGGACGAGATAGGTCTGCGCGGTGTTGACCCACCCCATGTGTTGGTCCACCATGCTGCCGATCACCCAGCCGCCGATGCAAAGGGCAACGAGCTCGAAAGCAACGCCGAAGAAGACGATTCCCTTATTTGCGGACTGTTTACTCATCGTTTTAACCCCTGGGCTCCGGGCAAGTTGTACTGGCGTTCTTTCAGGCGTTCAATACGCTGATCGAGAAACTTTGGATTTGGGTAAGTTTCACGCATAGATTCCAAGACGGTGATCGCCTTGCCGAATTCTTTAAGCTCTTCGTAAACCACTACTAGGTTCATGGCGACGTTGTCTTTGGTCGAACGTTCGGGAAAGTCTTTGAGCACCGACTCCCAAAGGCCGGTGGCTTCATTGAGCTGCTTGTTCGCCACCAGTACATTTGCCTTGAGCATTTTGATTTCGAATACGCCGTCGGCCGGCGGTTTATTTTCGAGTAAAACGTTGAGTTCGGTCAAAGCTTGCTCAACGTTGTTCAGACCCAGCTGGCTTTTGGCTAAGTACAAACGGTAACGAAACGCTTCGTCGGGCGTGTTCTCAAGCTTCAAAAGTTTTTCGAATTCGATCACCGACTGATCAAGATCCTGCAAATTTTCGTAATAAATATGAGCGATCGCCCGCTGCGCGCCTTTACGTTCTTCGGGTGAGTCCGATTTCATCACGAGGTAGCGGTAAAATTTTACGGCGAGCGGATAATTCTTCGTGTCGAGATGGGCCGCCCGTGCGCCGGTGCGTGCAGCTTCGACGCCGCGGCCCCCTTCGGGATGATGATCCACTAACATTTGCAACAGCGGCAGAGCCGTTGCGTAATTACGCTGATCGATGGCCCGCTGCGCCCGGTACTGGCGCAGCCAATCCATGTTGAAGGTGCAGCCCCCGCAAAAAAGCGGGGTCGCAAAAACAAAGCTGACAAGTTTTAAACGCGGACTCACTGAGCCCCGGGACCGCCCCCGGTTGTGCCCGCCGGTCCGCCTTCGGTCGCGGCGGCAACGACTTCTTCCTCTTCTTCGAGCAAAGCGACGCTGGTCACGAACTCACCCTCGTGCAAATCCATAAGCTTAACGCCCTGGGTGTTGCGGCTGATCACGGAGATGTCCGAGCAACGCATACGAATCGATTGACCGTTATTGGTCGTGAGCAAGATTTGTTCTTTGTCGGTCACCAATTGTGCCGAAACAACCATGCCTACTTTGTCCGTGGTCTTTTGAGTGATCAAACCGACACCGCCGCGGCCTTGCAAGCGGTACTCTTCCATAGAGGTGCGCTTACCGAAACCGTTTTGGGTCACGATCAGAATCGTTTCTTTGCTGTCCTTCGAGATGACTTCCATCCCGACGACCTTGTCGTCTTTACCCAGCGTTACGCCTTTTACACCGCGCGCGGCGCGGCCCATGGCGCGTACGTCGTCTTCGTCGAAGCGAATGGACATACCCTCTTTGGTGACGATGAAAATGTCGTCCTTACCGCCGGAAAGTTTGGCCTCGATCAAATTGTCGTCGAGATCGATCGTTAACGCGATCAAACCGCTAGGCCGCGGACGCGAGAAAGCTTCGAGAGAAGTTTTCTTGATCGTACCCTTTTCGGTTAGCATGACGACAAACTGATCTTCTTTAAATTCTTCGACGGGGAGGATCGCGCGTACGTTTTCACCCGAAGACAATTGCACGACGTTATTGATCGCCTTGCCTTTGCTGGTGCGGCTACCGAGCGGGAGTTCATGAACTTTGGTCCAATACAACTTACCGCGGTCCGAGAACGTGAGGATCGTGGTGTGCGTATTGGCCGAGAACAGCCGCGAGACGTAATCTTCGTCACGCTGTTCGGCGCCCTTGAGGCCTTTGCCGCCGCGTTTTTGTAAGCGGTATTCATCGATCGCGATGCGCTTGATGTAGCCTGAGTTGGTCATCGAAATGATCATCTCTTCGCGCGCGATCAAGTCTTCGTCCTGGAATTCTTCGTTCGAGCGTTCGATCTTCGTGCGGCGGACGTCGGCGTAATTTTCGCGGATCTCGGTCAGTTCGCCGACGATGATTTTGTAGATCTCTTCTTCGGAACCCAAAACCATTTTTAGCCAGGCGATGTTCTTGTGAACTTCGGCCAGTTCGTCTACGATTTTTTGGCGTTCGAGACCGGTCAGGCGCTGCAAACGCATATCGAGAATAGCTTGCGCCTGCTTCTCGGAAAAACCGAAAGTCGTCATGAGGCCGTGACGTGCACCTTCGGCTTCTTTCGCGGCACGAATCGTCGCGATGACCGCGTCGATGTGATCCAAAGCCTTCTTTAAGCCTTCTAAGATGTGCGCGCGCGCTTCGGCTTTTTTCAGGTCGAAGATGCAACGACGGGTTACGACGTCTTTGCGATGGGCGATGAAAGCCTCGAGCATCTTCTTTAAATCAAAAACGACAGGTTGGTTGCGCGCATCGAGCGCCAACATGATGATCCCGAACGAAACTTGCATCTGCGTGTATTTGTACAAGCGATTGAGCACGACCTGCGCGTTCTCGCCGCGTTTAAGCAGGATCACGATACGCATGCCTTCGCGCGACGATTCGTCACGGATATCCGAAATACCTTCGATGCGTTTATCTTTGACCAAGTCCGCGATGCTTTCGATCAGCTTCGCTTTGTTCACCTGGTAGGGAATTTCGGAAACGATGATTTCTTCGCGGTCTTTTTTCGGAACGATTTCGGCGACGGCTTTTAGAATGATAACGCCGCGGCCGGTTTTATAGGCTTGGGTAATGCCGGCCGTGCCGGCGATCACGCCCGCGGTCGGAAAATCCGGACCGGGGATCATCTTGTAGAGTTCATCCAAGCCCATTTTCGGATTGTTGATCAAGGCCACGCAGCCGTCGATCACTTCGCCCAAATTGTGCGGAGGAATATTCGTGGCCATACCGACCGCGATGCCGGCCGAACCGTTCACCAAGAGATTGGGAAATTTCGCGGGCAAGATTTGCGGAATCAGCAAAGAGTCATCGTAGTTCCAACCAAACGGAACCGTGTCTTTGTCGATATCGACCAACAGCTCTTCGGCCAAGTTGGTCATGCGAACTTCGGTGTAACGTGCGGCGGCCGCCGTGTCGCCATCGATCGAGCCGAAGTTTCCTTGGCCGTCGATCAGCGGGTAGCGCAAAGAAAAATCCTGCGCCATACGAACCATAGTTTCGTAAACGGCCGAGTCTCCGTGCGGATGGTATTTACCGATCACGTCCCCGACGATACGAGCGGACTTCTTGTACGGTTTGTCATGCGTATTGCCGAGGTCATTCATCGCGAACAAAATCCGGCGGTGAACCGGCTTCAGTCCGTCGCGAACATCGGGCAAGGCGCGCCCTACGATAACGCTCATCGAGTAGGTGAGGTAAGCCTCACGCATCTCTTTGTTGATATCGATATTTGTTATTCTGCTATTCGGAATATCGTCCATTTTTAAACGTCCAACTCTTTAGCCAACAAGGCGTTGTCTTGAATAAATTTACGGCGCGGTTCAACCAACTCGCCCATCAGCATGCTGAAAGTTTCGTCGGCGGCCATCGCGTCGTCGATCGTTACGCGAAGTAAATTGCGGACGGCCGGATTTAACGTCGTTTCCCACAATTGCTCAGGATTCATCTCGCCCAAGCCTTTGTAGCGCTGAACGTAGATGCCTTTTTTGCCCATCTCCATAATGAAATTATAGAAATCGACGTACTGGTAAAACTCTTTAGGCTCGTCTTCGGAATCCGAAGTTTTTACGGCGATCGGCAACGGCGCGAGCGAAGCAAAGCTGGTCCAAAGTTCGCGCAGCTCTTCCCACTCGGTGCTCTCGGCGAAGTCGTGATCAAAAACCGAAGTTTGCATGTAACCGAACTTTGTCGATTTGATCGAAACGATCACGTCGCCGAATTCTTCGTTCTTTTCGGTCGTGATTTTTGCGTCGGTCACACCGGCCAAAGGATTGTCCTTCGACCATTTTTTGAAGTCTTCAAAAACTCGCAGGATTTCGGTGTCTGATTTCAAAATGTCGCTGAGCTCTTGTGGCTGGCGAAGAAAGTGATTCAAGACATCGCGGTCGTAGTTCACGGCCAGGGTCTTAAGCAGCTGATCATAGCGATGGATGTTCAAAATGAATTTCTTCATCTCGGCTTCGCTGGTGCCCGCGCGCATGTTCGCGATATTCACCTTGGATAAGCTTAAATCCAGCAAGTGCTGGGTTAGCGCCTTTTCGTCTTTGAGGTATTTCTCGTCTTTGCCTTTTTTCACGCGGTAAAGCGGGGGCTGAGCGATGTAAACGTAACCCTTCTCGAGAATCTCGGGAAGCTGGCGATAGAAGAACGTCAGGAGAAGGGTTCGGATGTGCGAACCGTCGACGTCGGCGTCGGTCATGATGATGATTTTGTGGTAACGCGTTTTTTCGATGTTCACGTTGTCGCGCCCGATGCCGGTCCCGAGGGCGGCGATCATCATTTTGATCTCTTCGTTGCCGAGCATTTTGTCGAAACGCGCTTTTTCGACGTTTAGGATTTTACCTTTAAGCGGCAGAACCGCTTGGGTTCGGCGGTCACGGGCTTGCTTCGCGGAGCCACCGGCCGAATCACCCTCGACCAAATAAAGTTCGCACTTCGCGGGGTCACGTTCCTGGCAATCGGCCATTTTACCGGGCAATGAACCCGAGTCGAGGGCCGTCTTACGGCGGGCAAGATCGCGGGCTTTGCGCGCGGCTAAACGCGCACGGGCCGCTTCCACACATTTCGTGACGATCGTTTTAGCCAAGTTAGGATTGCGGTCGAACCAATCGGCGAGCTTGTCGTTCACCAAGGTTTCGACGGCGCCCTTCGCTTCGTTATTGCCGAGTTTGGTTTTCGTTTGTCCTTCGAATTGCGGCTCGCGCACTTTAACGCTGATCACCGCGGCCAGGCCTTCGCGGATATCTTCACCTTCAAGGTTGGCGTCGAGATCTTTGATTAGATTTTTGTTCGCGGCGTAAGCGTTCGCGGTCCGGGTCAACGCCGTACGGAATCCGATAAGGTGCGTACCACCTTCGATCGTGTTGATGTTGTTGCAATAGCTGTAGATGGATTCGCTGTACGAGTCGTTCCACTGCATGGCTACTTCAACTTCGACGTCGTTACTGACGCCTTTGAAATAAACGACCTCGGCATGCGCGGCTTTTTTAGACTCGTTCATGTGCGCGACGAATTCCATGATCCCTTGCGAGTACTGGAAATCTTGCTTCTGCGAAGTGCGCTCGTCGGTCAGCGAGATGTGCAAGCCGGCATTCAGAAACGCCAATTCGCGAAAGCGGTTGGAAAGAATCGTGTAATCAAACTTGATTGTCTCGTCTTTGAAAATTTCACGATCGGGTTTAAACGTCGTGGTGGTGCCGGTTTTGTCCGTTTCGCCGGCTTTTTCGATCGCGCCCTGCGGAATTCCTTTTTCGTAAACTTGCTTCCAGATGTAGCCCTCACGACGGACCGTGACCGAGCAACGGGACGACAAAGCGTTGACGACCGATGCGCCCACGCCGTGAAGACCTCCGGAAACTTTGTAGGACGAACCGTCGAACTTTCCGCCCGCGTGCAAAACGGTCATAACGACTTCGAGGGCCGAGCGGCCGTCTTTGTGCTTACCGACGGGAATGCCGCGGCCGTCATCTTCGACGGTAAGAGAATCATCCGCGTGAATCGTTACGGTGATGTTCTTGCAGTATCCCGCAAGCGCTTCATCCACCGAGTTATCCACAACTTCATAAACTAAATGGTTATATCCACGCGAGGTTGTATCACCGATGTACATACCCGGACGTTTACGAACGGCCTCAAGTCCTTCGAGAACTTGAATCGATGAGGCGTCATACGCCTTTTCTTTTTCTTCCACTGCTAACCTCTATCCCTTGCGGACACTTTGCCGTTTTCGATGTTGAAGACGTTGATTCTCCGGTCACCAAAATCCGTCGAGAACGAAAGATCCGTAGTCGTCAGAAAAATCTGCGCCGGAATGTCTCTCAAGAATTTGACTAAGTTCGTTCGCCTGTTCGGATCGAGCTCCGACAGGACGTCGTCCAAAAGTAAAAACGGGTACACTTCGTAAGACCTGTGATGATACAAGATTTGCGCCATTTTGAAAGATAAAATCAGCGCTCTTTGCTGCCCCTGCGAACAAAAAAAGCGCGAATCTTTTCCAGCAAATAGGACTCTTATGTCGTGACGTTGGGGCCCCACCAGAGAGCTGCCGCTGCTGAGCTCTTGTTCACGCAATTCTAAGCTGCGTTTATGCATGGCAGAAAGTATGTCCGAACGGCTCCATTCGGCCACATCTAGTGAACTCACCAGGTACTCCACCGAGATATCCACATTTTTTTGGTCTAAAACGTAAGCGACGGCCCGGCCGAAGTCGTCGCGCAAAGCCGCCAAGGCCTTAAGACGCGCCATCGTGAGTTCCGTTGCGAGCGGCAAATACGAGGGATCAAGGCTTTCGAGCAGCGCCACGGTTTGGCCACGGGGCGTAATTCCGTTCTGAAAGTTTTTAAGAATGCGGTTGCGCATTTTCAAAGCCTTCGCGAAGTCCTTCAGAATCTTGACCGACGAATGGGAATGCGTAAGCACGACATCATCCACCAACTGTCGCCGGGCCTGTGGCCCCTCCTTGATGGCGCCCAGGCTTTCCGGCGAAAAGAGAACGACCGGAAAACTCCTGGCTAACGCGGCCGAACTAACGCGGTTGTTATTCCACAAAGCCGATTTCTTGCCGCCCGTGACCGTCATCTTGATGTGATGATGCAAATCCTTCTGGGTGAGGCGGGCTTCGAGAATCCCCGTCGTGGCGGCGCTGCCGGAGCCCTCAGAATGCGACAAGAGACTATCGATCGAGTAGGGCCGGAAGCTTTCCCCGCGCAACATGAAATGAAACGCTTCCATCAAGTTCGTCTTCCCTTGTCCATTGGGACCGCAGAAGACGACAACGCCGGAAGGAAATTCAAGTTTCAGATCTTGGTAGTTTCGGAAATTTTTGAGCCGTAAGGAATCGAACTTCATGGAAACTCATAAGCGCTAAGTGGATAACTCAGTGGACACTGTGGATAACTAAACAAACAAAACTTATCCACATGTTAGTGCACAAAAAAATCTATAAACAAATCCTAGATATCCACATCCCCCACACCTTAATCCACAATAAAAATGTGTATTACTCTGTGAACACCTGTGGATTCAAAAAAACACATCGTACCTAAGCAGTTCGTAAGAGGTTGCCGGCCCGAACGGGCCCGCAACACTAAGCCTTCCAAGCCTGGAAGGCGCAATGTTAAATCCGCATCGGCATGACCACGCAAGTATACGACGGATCATCATTCGGGCGCACGAGACCCGGCGAGAGTTGATCGTTCAACTCTACACGTACGATATCGTCGTGCATGCTTTGCAACACATCCAGAACGTAGCGCGCGTTAAAACCGATCTTCATCTCTTTGCCCTTATACTCAATTTCGATTTCTTCTTTCGCGTCGCCGAGCTCAGGATTGTTCGAAGTGATTTCCATTTTGCCGCCGTTCAACGCGAACGTTACGCCTTTGGATTTCGTGTTCGACAATAAGGAAACGCGTTTCAAAGAAGACAATAAAGCTTCACGCTGGACCAAGAAATGTTCTTTCAAATTTTGTGGAATAAGCTGTTGGTAATTCGGGTATTTGCCTTCGATCAAACGCACCATCAAAATGGTCGTTTGTGAGCGAACAACCAACTGCGCACCTTCGATCGCCACTTCAACTTCACCGTCTACGGTTTCGAGAAGTTTGCGAACTTCGTGTAAACCTTTGCGCGGGATTATTACGCCTTGGCTACCGCCGCTTTTGCTACCCGCATTCGGGATTTTTCGATCGATCAAACTTAACCGGTGTCCGTCGGTTGCGACCATTCGGTAGGTGCCTAAATCCTTCTCGCTTTTTACTTCCAAATAAACGCCGTTGAGGTGGTAACGGGTTTCGTCGGTCGAGACGGAATAGATCGTTTTTTCGATCATCTCGGAGAGAATGCTGGCTTCGATTTTTACGAATTCCTGAGTCGTGAAAGTCGGGAAGACGGGATATTCCTCAGGTGAGATTCCGACGATGTTAAATACCGCGCGGTTCTGAGTGATCTTGAGCCAATTGTTTTCTTTGCGCTCGAGTTCGATTTTTCCTTCGGGCAGTTCCTTGATAATTTCAAAAAGACTTTTCGCATTCACCGCGACTTTGCCTGGCGATTTTACTCCTGCCGGGATTTCGTCGGTGAGGCTAACTTCGAGATCTGTTGCGAATCCGCGGAGACCTTCCCCTTTGGCCTCCAGCAAAACATTCACCAAGATCGGCATTGTGTTTCGTTTCTCAACGATGTTCTGCGCTCTTGCGATTACGTTCAACAAATCTTTTTTCTCTACGTTGAGTTTCACAAACGATCCCTTTCAAAATTTTAGGTCTTAAGAAGCTTCTTTTAATAATTTTAAAAACTAGTAGTTGTAGTAGGGGCTGTGATTTTCCTGCTTATCTCGTAACTGCTTGAAAATCTTCTCTTTTCTCCGTGGATAACTACCGGGGATAACTCCGGCGAAACTTTGCGAATTATCCCCGTAACTTGGGTCCACATTTTTCCTCGCATGCTTATCCACATACCAATACACAATCCACATTCACACCCCTGTGATATTGTGGATTCGGCTCTCTAAATCCTCGATATCTCTCTTGATTTCTGAGTCTTTGTTCAGTTGATCGTCGATTCGACGCAAGGCGTTCATAACCGTCGTATGATCCTTGCCCCCGAACGAACGGCCGATATCCACCAGCGATTTATCGAGGTGTTTTTTCACTAAGTACATGGCGACCTGCCGCGCGACCACTAAAGGTTTGGTTCGGGTCTTCGATTTCATGTCGGGGAGGCGAATTTTATAATGTTCGGCCACGAGCTTCTGGATGTCGTCGATGGTGATCGTGGCGACGTCATCGTGGGTGCTGAGCACGCGCTTGGCGAGTTCGATATCGATCGGTACGCCTTGGAGCTCGGAAAACATTTTGATCTTGTTGAGGTTGCCTTCGAGTTCGCGAATCGAACGTTTAGAAATACGCGCGACGTGCCCGATCACTTCGTTGGGCATCATTATATTCTTACGCTCGGCTTTATATTTAAGAATCGCCACTCGCGTTTCGATGTCGGGCATTTGAATATCGGCGATCAATCCCCATTCGAGCCGGGTGCGGATACGGTCTTCGAGGCCTTTGATATCTTTAGGCATGCGGTCGGAAGCGACGATGACTTGCTGATCCTTCTCGAAGAAGTCATTCAACGTGTGAAAAAACTCTTCCTGCACGGCTTCGCCCCGGCCCAAAATCTGAATATCATCCATCAGCAAAACGTCGCACTTATCGCGGTAACGAATTCGAAAGCGGTCCATCTCGTTACGGCGGATGCTCGAGATGCATTCGTTTAAGAAACGCTCGGCCGATACATATAGGATGCGCAGGTGCGGAAAATTCATACGGATGTGATTGCCTACGGCATTCAGCAAGTGTGTTTTACCCATCCCCGTCGGCCCGCATATAAAGAGGGGATTGTAGTTCTCTTTGCCCGGGTTTTCGGCGATCGAGAAACTCGCGGCGTGGGCAAATTCATTGTTTCGTCCGACGACGAACGTCGAAAAAGTGTAATCCGCGTTCAACATATCGCGGTTTGAACCGAAAGCGCCGCCCGAAACGCCGGAATCCTCTTGGCTCACGGCCGGAGCCGGCGGGGGGATCAGTTCGGTTTGCATGTTCGGGATATCACTGACCGAGAGATTACCTTGGCCGGTCACCACCAGCTCGATCTGGAATGGATTTTGGTAAATAGCTGAGATTTCTGAGCAAATCCGCTCCAACAGGTTTTGCGAGATCCAAAATTTATGCAATTCGGTGGGTACGCCAAGCGTGAAACAGCGTCCGTTTTGACGATCTTCGACGGCGATCAAATTGGTCGGTTCAAACCACATCTGCAGGGGCTTATTATTCAAGTTTTTCGATTTCAGGCTGTTCTTAATCTGCAGCCAAAATTCTTGGCTGATCTGTGCCTGGTTATGGGGAGAAGTCTGTGGATTCAACTGTAGATCCCTGCAAGCCAATGCTTGCTTTTATGTGGATAAGAGCAAATGGGAGTTAGCATCGACGAATAAAAGTTTCAATGATTAGGGTGATCTAGCGGTCCGAGCCACAGGGTTATCCACATGCTTGTAACTTCAGCACGGCCGGTCAAAGTCGGGAATTTATAAGGGATTCCGAGGGTCATGCTCCTTGACTCGAAAATTCGCTTTGTGCTTTATTGGCGCATTCTGTCGTAACCCCACACTACAGGCGATCTCCCGTGTTGATCGTCTATGGAGCAAAAGATGCCAAAGCGCACATATCAGCCTAGCCGCGTTCGCCGTAAAAAAACTCATGGATTCCGCAAACGCATGTCGACCAAAAATGGCCGCGCTGTTTTGTCGGCTCGCCGTGCAAAAGGTCGCAAGTCGTTAACCGTTTCGGTAGGCGCCAAATAATATTGGTTCACCGCCTGTCGGCGGTTCACTGATATTGGTTCACCGCTATCGGTTCACGCCTGCCGGCGGTTCGCTGATGGGCTTACTGCCTTCGTTAATAGGTTCACTCATATAAGTTCACCGTCTGTTGGCGGTTTGCTGATGCTGGTTGATCCACCGATATTTTTGTTCGCTTGTATCTGAGGTTTGTATTCGGTTTGTTTCTTTATCCCGCAGCAAAGATTTTGAAGCGTTGCGAGCGAACGGCCACAGTATTCACATCACCTCGTGGCTTTTGGTCAACGTACAGCAGACCGAACTTTCGGTTTTGCGCTGCGGATGGACTCTGCCCCGGCAAATCGGTACGGCGGTTGTACGCAATCGTTTCCGCCGTTGGGGAAGGGAATATTTACGAGCATGGTCCAAGCGGTCGAACAATAGTCTGGATTTGAATCTAGTTTTCAAACGCAAAGACAAATCGTTCTACAAAAATTTGGGCCATAAGGAATTTGATGAAGCTTTGGAAAAAATGGTCGGTAAGATTTTGCGACTTCAAATTGCGAAAGCGCCCGATCGGCAACTTCATAAATAAAATTATAGCCGGCTTGGCTCTCTTCCTTCTTTCTATTTACCGTGGTTTTTTCTCGGCCTTGATAACGTCGCTTTTCGGGGACGTTTGCCGATTCGAACCTTCTTGTTCCCGCTATGCGCAATTGTCCTTTGAACAACATCCGCCGCTTAAGGCGGGCTGGCTCACCGTGCGCCGGCTTTGTAAATGTCATCCTCTGGGATCCTTCGGTTTCGACCCGGTTCCGGAAAGGGAAATTTCTTGAGTTCCACGAATAACGATAATCCAAATTTTTTCGACATCCGTACGATCATGGCTATTATCCTGGTCGCCGCCACCTTCATGGGTTGGCAGTACTATATGCAACAAAAGTATCCCGATTCGTTTAAGAAGAAGGACGCCGTCGCGCAAGACGGGAAACCCGTACAACAAGATAAGAAAGTGGCGGACGTAGAAAATCCCGGCGCGACCAATCCGCCCGCCGCCGTTCCCGATTCGGTGAAAGCGGAAGCCATCGCCGAGAGCCTCACTCCTTTTGAAAACGAGAATCTTGCTTTTCAGATCTCGAGCAAAGGCATGGGTCTTAAGAACTTCATGATCCGTAAATACAAAGACCGATCGGGTCAGGTCATCGAATTAGGCCACCCGGGTGAAAGCAGTCTCGCGCTCGAGACTCGGCTAATCGGCAGTACGCAGGCGCTTGATTTCAGAGTCGAAAAGGTGAGTGACAGCATGTTCGTTGGCCGCGCGAAAGTCGGCGACATGGAAATCACCAAGACGATGGAAGTTTTGCCCGACACTTACGTTCTTAAATATAAGATCGCCACGCAAGGTAGCGTTGACCGCTTCGTCGGATTATCGACGGTACTCGGCGAAGAAGTGCACGATATCTCGGGCGGGAACTTCCTGCTTCCGCAATTTGCGAAGCAAGAATTTTACATCGATACCGCCGATTCACACGACCGTGTTCACTTTGACAAAAATGATGTGCAAAAATCTTGGAGCAAAGTAAAAGTCGCGGCCGTCGGTTCGCAATATTTTACCCAAGCGGTGGTCGACAATTCGCCTATTATGCCCGAAGCCAAGGCGACGATAAACCACGCGACTAAATCGGCCGAAGTGTTGATGCTCTATCCGATACTAAACAAAAACGATGGTCTCTCGCTTGAGTATTCGGCGTTTATGGGACCTAAATCCCATCACCTGTTGGTAAACGTCGACGAGAATCTTTCACACGTCGTTGATTTTGGATTCTTTAATTGGATCGGCCGGCAAATTTTGACCACGCTCAAGTGGTTCTACGCCTTAGTCGGCAATTGGGGCGCGGCGATCATCTTGCTCACAATTTTGGTTCGCTTGATCGTGCTGCCGTTCAACGTCTACTCTTATAAGTCGATGAAGAAGATGCAGGAGATCCAGCCGCAGATCGCGCGTTTGCGCGAGCGCTACAAGGATGATCAGCAAAAGCAGCAGCAGGAAATGATGACCTTGATGCGTGAGAACAAGGTCAACCCCGTCGGGGGCTGTCTTCCTGTGCTTCTGCAATTTCCTATATTTATTGCACTATATCAGGTGCTGGGTAACAGCATCGAACTATACCAAGCGCCGTTTACCCTCTGGATTCACGATCTTTCTTTGAAGGATCCGTTTTACATCTTGCCGGTGTTGATGGGGGTAACTATGTTTATTCAACAGAAAATTACGCCTAACACGATGGATCCGGCTCAGGCCAAGATCCTTCAATTTATGCCGCTTATTTTCACGTTCTTCATGGTGTCGCTGCCCAGCGGGCTGACGCTTTACATGTGGGTCGGTGCTCTATTTAGTGTTTTGCAGCAGCTTTATTTTATGCGTGACCAAAAAAAACCGGTTCCGGCTGCGTAGTCAGTCTTAAAATCAGGAGAGGTATATGACAGGGTTTTTAGGAAAATTGTTCGGTAAAAAAGAAGTCAAAAAAGAAGAAGCGCTCGGTTCTGAAGGCATGGTCGAAAACATTATCGGCAATATCATCGAGCTCGCGAACTTCGAATTGTCTTACGATATTAAACGCCTTGAAGACGGAACCGTTCACGTCGACCTTTACGGTAAGGATGAAGAGATGCTTACCGGTAAAGAGGGTCAACTCCTCGATGCTTTGCAACTCTACATTCGCCGCGCCATTCAACACCAAGTTCCCGAAGACAACTTTAACGTGAACATCGACTGCGCTAATTTCCGCGAACAGGCCGACGCCGCGTTGATCGAACTTGCCGAAAAGTTAAAAGGCATTGCGCTCGAAAAAGGTAAATCGGTTTACTTCCGCGCGCTGCCGCCCAAAGATCGTAAAGTCATTCACCAATACCTTGCCGAAGACGGGCGCGTGAAAAGCCGCTCAATCGGTGACGGACATTTCAAGAAAATTAAAATCTATCCCATGAAAGAGGGCGGCGGGCCGGCAACGGACGACGCAATGGATTCACCCGATGAGGCCTTCGGAAACCGTTAGTTCCAACGTGGGCGCCTCGCTTGGGGCGTCGTCGACGGTTTGTGCCCTAGCGACGGCGCACGGAATCGGCGCCATCTCGGTCATTCGAATCAGTGGTGGCGATGCGATCGCGATCATGAGGCGGCTTGCGGGCTTCCTTCCCGAAAACTTAGAGTCCCACAAAATTTATTACGGAATCATCAAGTCGGTGGACGGCAATCGCCGTCTCGACGAGGTTTTGATTTCATATTTTGCGAACGGAAAATCGTTCACGGGCGAAACTACGTTTGAAATTTCCTGCCACGGCTCCGAGGCGATCGTTAACGATGTGTTGCAAGAGTTGGTGAACGCCGGCGCGAAGCCCGCGAAGCGCGGTGAGTTCACGTTCCGGGCCTTCATGAATGGCCGGCTTGATTTGGTGCAGGCCGAAAGTGTACTCGCAATGATCGAGTCACGCTCGACGCGTGCATCGCAATTAGCTTTAAGACAATTGCAGGGTGAGTTCTCTACCGAGCTTAAAAAGATTGCGGATGATTTAACCTGGGTACTGGCGCATCTCGAAGCCAATATTGATTACGCGAGTGAAGACATCGTGATCGCCGAGGCGGATGTTCTCGCTACACGGATGGAGAAATTGCAGACGCAAGTCGAGCGTCTGCTTTCGACGTATAAGCAGGGTCGAATCGTGCGCGAAGGATTTCAAGTTGCTTTGGTAGGTCGCCCGAACGCCGGTAAATCGTCTTTGTTGAATGCCTTGGCCGGCGAAGAGCGTGCGATCGTAACGGAAGTCGCGGGTACGACGAGGGACTTCGTCGAGGCTCAGTTTGCGATGAACGGTTACCGGGTCACGATGATCGACACGGCCGGGCTCCGAATGACCGATGATCGTGTCGAAAAAATCGGTGTTCAAAGAACGATCGAAAAGCTGTCCTTGGTCGATATGGTTCTCTACGTCGCCGACGCTCGCGAAGGCCTCAGCGAAGAGGACCGTGCTTTCTTCGCAAAAATCCCGTGGCATATGACAAGCGTACTCTGGAACAAAATCGATGCGCCGGAGGCCGAAGCTCGCGTTCTGCCTGATTCGCGCCTCTTTTGCGCCGAGCCTGTCCAACTCATTTCGGTGAGCGCCCATACGGGTCAAGGTCTGGAGGCCCTGCGCGCGGCCATCGTCGCGAAGCTTTCGACTGAGGTTTCGGAGGATTCGACTTTGGTGGCGAACGTCAGGCATTTCGAAGGTTTGAAAACGGTACGTACCGCCGTAGCGGCAAGTTTGCCACTCGTGTTAAACGGAGAATCTCCGGATTTGATCGCCTTGGAACTACAGACGGGATTGGTCGCCCTTTACGAAATTCTTGGGCTGACTTACGACGATCAAGTGATGGACCGTGTTTTTAAAGAATTCTGTCTAGGAAAGTAATCATGAGCGACGGCACCAGAAATTTTGATGTGATTGTCATCGGCGCGGGGCATGCCGGTATCGAGGCGGCTTTGGCCAGTCACCGTCTAGGTCTTAACGTCATGATGGTGACCACGAACACCGATCGGATCGGCTACATGAGTTGCAATCCGTCGATCGGAGGTCTAGGCAAGGGCCACATGGTTCGCGAGATCGATATTCTCGGCGGCGCGATGGCCCAGGCCGCCGATCGTACCTGCATCCAATTCAAAAGATTGAACGCGCGCAAAGGTCCGGCAGTTCGCGGATCACGGTCGCAATGTGACAAAGATCTCTATTGTGAATACATGGGTTCACGTTTACTGAACCTCGACCGGATGACCGTCCTTGAATCCGAAGCCAAGTCATTAATCCTGGAAAATGGGCGTTGTTTAGGGATTGTCGACGAGCAAGGTTCGAAGATCTTCGCTAAGGCGGTGATCATTACGACCGGTACCTTCATGAATGCGGTCATGCACATCGGTTTACAAAAAATTGAAGGTGGCCGCGTCGGCGATAAAGCCACCCGTGGAATTTCGGATCAGCTCCGCGAACACGGCTTCCGCGTGACTCGACTAAAGACCGGTACGCCCGCGCGCTTGGACCGTGATTCGATCGATTGGTCTAAAACCTCACCGCAGTGGGGCGATGAGAAATTTATGCCGTTCAGCTTCCGGAGTCCGAAGGCCGTTCAGCAAAAACAGATCGCCTGTTTCCTCAGTTATACGAATGAGCGCACTCACGAAATCATCCGGAATAATCTTGATAAATCACCGATGTTTTTAGGCATCATCGAAGGAATCGGCCCGCGCTATTGTCCGTCGATTGAAGACAAAGTCACCCGCTTCGCCGACAAAGATAAACACCAGACATTTCTAGAGCCGGAAGGTTTAACGACCAATTCGATTTACCTTCAAGGTATCTCGACTTGTTTGCCCGAAGATATTCAGTATCAATTCCTGAGAACCATTCCTGGTCTAGAGAACGTGAAAATGCTCAAGCCGGGTTATGCCGTCGAGTACGATTTTATCGAACCTACCCAAATTCATCACACGCTGGAAAGTCGCACCATTCAGAATCTTTACCTCGCCGGTCAAATCAACGGAACGAGTGGGTATGAAGAGGCGGCCGCGCAAGGTTTGCTCGCCGGCGCGAACGCAGGATTAAAAATTCTGGAGCGCGAACCTTTGATACTCGGTCGCGATCAAGCGTACATGGGCGTGTTGGTCGATGACTTGGTTTGCAAAGGCACCAAAGAGCCTTATCGCATGATGACCTCACGCGCGGAGTTCCGGCTTGTTTTAAGAGAAGACAATACGATCGAGCGTTTAGCAGGGGTCGCACGAAACGCCGGTTTGATATCGGAGGCCGACTTTGAACATCTGAGTGAGATCATGGCCAAAAGACAGAAGCTGCTCTCGGATTTAGAGACGGTGCAGATCGTTCCGAACGCCGCTACTCAGGAAAAACTCGTAAAATTAAACACCCCAGTTATAAATAAGCCGTTAAAAGCCGCGGACTTGCTACGCCGCGATGAAATCGAGTGTTTAGATCTGCGGGTGTTCGGCGTGGACGTGAGCGAGGATGAAAACGTTCATTCGCCCGTCGAAATCCACGTCAAATATTCGGGCTACATTCACCGGCAGAACGAGATGGTCGATCAAGCCAAGAAGCTAGAAAATATGCGTTTGCCGGCGGATTTGCCGTACATGTCCGTACGTGGATTATCTCGTGAGGAAGTTGAAAAACTGAACACCATTCAACCGCGGTCTCTGGGACAGGCGCAAAGAATAAGTGGCGTGAATCCCTCTGCAATCCAAGCTATATTGGTTTTTTTGAAAGGCCGCGAACGCGCGGCTTTAGCAGAGGAGCGCGTGCTGTGAGTTCAAAATTTTCGACCCCAAGATTTCCGCCGACGGCCGCTGAGAAAAAACCGGAAGCACCAAAGGGTGACAATGCCCTATGGCGGGTCCCCGAGTGGTTCCCGGATTTAAACCCGTCCGTGATTCAGAAGATGCAGATCTACCATAGCGAGCTCCTAAAATTTAATTCAAAGCTCAATTTGATTTCCCGAAATACGGAGCGCGATGCGGACGAGGCTCACTTTGCGGACTGCATTTTGGCGACGAAGCTGATGGCGAAGGTAAACCTTAATAAGCCCGTTTATGATTTCGGCGCGGGCAACGGTTTCCCGGGAATTATTTTATCGATTCTTATTCCGAACGTCGAATTCCGGATGGTTGAGAGTGACTCGCGCAAATGCGAGTTTCTGAAACACATGGTCGCGGCTCTCGAGTTGAAAAATGCTCAGGTACTGAACGTAAGGGTCGAAACCTTACTCTCTTCGGAAATGGAAATTGCGGTTTCTCGGGGCTTTGCGAGCATTTCGAAGGCTCTTCTTGCGACCAATAAGGGATTTCAAAAGGGTGGACGGCTCTATCACCTCAAAGGGAGCAACTGGAGTTCCGAAATCGCCGAAATTCCCACGCAACTGATCTCTCTTTGGTCTCCGGAGCTCATTGGAGAATACACCTTGCCCGACACTCAGGCTCGACGTGTTGTGGTCTGCACAACTAAAAATTAGTTCTGTACGGGTGTTCCACGTGGAACATCTCTCAAAAGTTTTAAATTAAAATTCGCATGTTCCACGTAGAACAAAGATCATAAGGGTTGTTTTGCCGAATGTTCCACGTGGAACAGCGGCAATTAGTGGCCGCTTGGTGCAGGCGCGGCGCCGTGTTCGCCACCGGCCGGCTTGGCGGCCGCGGGTTGACTGCCGGGCTGCCGATCCGCGAGCTTCGGGACACGCGTGGCCCAGTTTCGGTTGGACTCCTGGAGCCTGAGATTCGTTTGATAATCTAAAAATTCCTGCGGATCAGGCCAGGGTTTGTCCGCCGCGAAAGCTTTTTTATAAGCCAATCGTGCCACCAACCGACGGCGCTCGGCGCGGATGCGATAGTAGCGGGACAGTTGATCCGCGTTCATTAATTTCAGCTTTTCTTTCGCCAATTCTTTTTGGAAGTTTTTAACTTCGATCGTTCGTGCTTCGGCCTTACGTAAGGACTCTTCCAGCGTCGGAATCTTTGCCTTCGATTCTTCCAAATTTTTTGTGTAAGCCGAATGACGTGCGGATAAATCTTTAAAAATCGGATCAAGATTCTCAGGGGTGGGATCTTCTTTCTTGCAACCCAGGATCATGCACGAGAGCATAAGTCCGACGATGAAGTGAAGTATGGAATAGGAACGATTCATTTTCGAATGGACTCCCCAAGTTCTACATGGAACAATCGGCAAGATTTACAAAGTAATTGAGCCTTACCACCAATATATGCATCAAAGACGAGGGACCTAGCATGGCGAGAATCATATGTGTGGCTAACCAGAAGGGCGGAGTAGGCAAAACCACGACTTCGGTCAACCTGGCCGCGGCGCTTACTCTTCTGAATAAGCGAGTACTCATTGTAGACATGGATCCACAGGGCAACGCGTCAAGTGGGCTTGGCGTCAAGAGATATGAAAATCAAGAAGCTAATATTTACCAAGTTTTGATCGGTGAGAAGCCTATCCAAGAGACTATCCAGGCTACTCAGGTGACTAATCTGGATATCATCCCGGCTAACCCCGATTTGGTGGGGGCCGAGATCGAATTGGTCGATATGCCGCAGCGCGAATACCGTCTGAAGGCCGCACTTCATCAGGTCAAAGGCACCTACCACTACATCCTGATCGACTGCCCGCCCTCACTGGGTTTATTGACCGTGAATTCTCTCTCGGCGGCCGAGACTTTTTTGGTTCCGCTCCAGTGTGAGTACTATGCACTGGAAGGTCTCTCCCAACTGCTCAACACTGCCGGATTGATTAAGAAATCTCTAAACCCGGAGCTCAGAATCGAAGGGATTTGCCTGACGATGTTCGATGCTCGTAACAACTTATCGCATCAAGTGGTCGCCGAAATTCAGAATCATTTCGGCGAGAAAGTCTTCGCCGCGATCATCCCTAGAAACGTTCGTCTTTCGGAAGCGCCCTCGCACGGGCAAACCATTTTTCAGTACGACGCCAAGAGCCTCGGCGCGAAGAAATACAAGGAACTTGCTGAGGAGCTCGACGCTCGCGTCTACGGAACGGTCGCCCCGACAAAGGTCGCGCCCGCCGCCGCTCCGGTCATCACACCTCCGCCCATTGTTTCTTTCGCACCGGAGCCGCCGCCGGTCGAGTTACCGCCGGAGCCGACTCCGGCGATCATGTCCGTGGAGGCCGCGATCGAAGAACATTTTGCGACCGAAGAGTCGCCGGACCTTGAGCTAGCCGAGCACCAACCAGGAAATCATGAAACGGCTTCTCATGATTTTATCGAGCCGTCGTCTCATGACCACTCTGAACACGACCACGACCACGACCACGCCGAGCATGAACATACGGAGCATGAACAAAATCTTTCGAGCGAACACATCGCCGAAAATAATTTTTCCGCTTCCGAACACGAAGAAACGGCCAAAGACATCACCGAAATGACCGACGAAGAACTCGAACTTCTGACGGCCCCCGGCCGCGAAGGAGACCTCCATGTCTGATGCACAAGCGACAAAAAATCCGAAGCAACAAAAAGGTCTAGGGCGTGGCCTCGGCTCCTTACTTGGAAATTCGGGCAACGGTGCGTTTTCGAAATCGACACCGGTCCAGGACAACTTGGTTGAAAAGTTAAGCGCCGATCTTCCAAGCCAACAAGTCACCGCGATCAAGGAGGGATTTGTCGAAACCACGGCGCCCGCAGTGGCCGCAGCTCCGGTCGCCGAACCCGCTAAGACCGAAGTCCAGGCCAAGGCCGAACCGACGAATGTCGAGCCGCCAAAGGTCGAGACACCGCCGGTGCCGCAGGTTCCTCCGCATATGCGCTTGTGGAACATCGCCATCGAAAAGATCTTTCCGAATCCGAACCAGCCTCGCCAAGTTTTCGATAAAGAAGCACTGGATGAACTCGCACTGTCGATTATGGAAAAAGGGATTATTCAACCCTTGCTCGTGCGAAAGAGCGAAGATGATACTTTTGAGATCATCGCCGGCGAGCGACGCTGGCGTGCGGCACAAATTGCGGGGCTTAAAGATGTCCCGGCGCTGATTAAAGATATCGAAGACCAGGAAGTACTCGAGCTAGCGCTGATCGAAAACATCCAACGTGAGAACTTGAATCCAATCGAGGAATCGGAAGCGTACGAATTCCTTATGAAAAAGTATAACTTAACGCAGGAAAAATTGGCCACCAAGGTCGGCAAAGACAGGGCGACCGTTGCGAACATGCTTCGTTTGCTGAATCTTCAACCCGGTGTGCGGCAGATGGTCTCGCGCGGTGAGCTGTCCATGGGCCAGGCGAAGGTCCTGCTGGGAATATCCGACGGCCGCGCGCAGGAAAAAATGGCCGAAAAAGCCCGGAATCTAAACTTGAGCGTCCGCGCACTCGAAAAAATGGTCGCCGCCGGCAAGAGTTCTTCGAACGAAAAGACAACGGAAGATTTGCCCACAAAAATGGCACGTGCACTTGGCGAAGAGCTGCAGAAGCTCATCGGTTCGAAGGTTGTGCTGGATTACGAAAAAGGCAAAGGTAAGATCACGATCAATTTCTACTCGGATCAAGAGCTGAACCAAATCGCGGACACTTTGAGGGACTCATGGCGGCATTAGAAACAGAAAGTTCGGTTACGGCGCTCCTCGAAAAAGGAGCGTCCTTCGATGGTCGGCTCACTTTTGAAGGGACGGTGCGCATCGGTGGGCATTTCCGCGGCGAGATCTTCACAAACGATACGCTTGTAATTAATCCAGGAGCGCAAGTCGAAGCGCAGATCGAAGCCGAAACCGTGATCATTAGCGGCGCGGTCAAAGGCAATATCTTCGCGCGTCGCCGGGTGATCATGCATCCGCCCGCCATTTTTCAAGGTACGGTAACGACACCGTCCTTACGCATCGACGAAGGCGTCTTATTTGAAGGTGCCTCATATATGCCGAAGAATTAATTTACACGGCGTCAGCAAATATATATATAGAGGCGACCTCATAATCAAAAGGATGCGCCTTCATGGATCTGCTGAACTCACTCGGGGTAAATTCAACCCTCGCTATTCAGATGGTTGTTTTTCTCATCGTCTACGTAACGCTTAAGAGCGTTTTGTTCGACCCCTATTTCAAAGCCTACAATGAACGCAATAACCGCACCGTCGGCCAAACCGAACTCGCCGAAAAATACGTTTTGCAAACTCGCGAGCTTGAAGAACGTTTCGCCGCGAAAGCTAACGAAGTAAACGACCGCTTCAAAGTGATGTTTGATAAAACTCGCGGCGAAGCTACGAAAGAATACGATCGCCTCGTCAACGACGCTCGCAATGAATCGAAGATGATGATGGATCAAGCGCGTACGAAAATTCAAAAAGAGATGGAAACTGTCGGTCAGCAATTGAAGTCCGAAGTGGCGACCGTCTCCAAGCTCATCAATCAAAAATTGATTGGTAAGGATCTCAGCGTATGATGAACAAATTGAATTTATTTATCCTTCTCGCGGTCGGGACGCCGTTTTTCGCGTTCGCCGAAGACGCGCACCATGCCGCCGGCGCGGCTCACGGCGGCGATCACGCCGTCGTTATTCCTACGCAGTCGTTGTTCGTCCAAGCGTTCAACGTTATCGTTCTTTTTGCGGTTCTCTTCTTCCTTCTGCGTAAGGGCGCGGTTGCCCACTTCGCGGATCGCGCTAAAGAGTATAACGAACTCGTCCGTCGCGCCGAAGCCGCGAAGCAAGAAGCCGAGCGCGGTCATCGCGAAATCAAAGAGAGATTAGACAAACTAGAATCCGGCGCCGAAGCGTCTCTCGTGCAAGCGCGCCGCGAAGCCGACGAACTCAAAGTGAAAATGATCGCCGAAGCCAAAGTGGTCAGTGAACGTTTGAAGACCGAAGCTACGCGCACGGTGAATAGCGAAGTTGAGAAAGCGAAAGCCGAACTTCGCGGCGATCTTCTGCAAAGTGCCTTAGCGACTTCGCAAGAAGTTTTGAAAAGCTCACTCAGCTCTTCCGAGCAAACTAAATTGCAAAACGAATTCGTTCAAAAAATTCAGGTGGTGGGCGGATGAGAAATATGATTTTAGCTACCCGCTACGCCCGGGCCGTCTACAACCTCGCCAAAGACGGCAATGAACAAGACAATGTCTTTAATCAAATGCGCGTCGTCGGTGAAGCCTTTGCCTCTGACCAAGAGATTGCGGGCTTTATCAATACACCTATGGTTCGGCCCGCCGATAAAATTAAAGCGATCGAAGGCATGCTGGCGAAGGTCCAAGTTTCTGAAGTTCTTAAAAACTTCATCTTGCTGCTCGCGCGCAAAGACCGTCTGCCCCTCTTCGGCGACGTAGTGACGGCGTATCAGCAAATTTCCGACGAATCTCACGGAGTCACCCGTGGCCAAGTTCGTTCGGCCGCCGTTCTCGGTCCTGACGATCGTAAACGCATTGAAGAACTCGTAAGCAAGGCGACTAAGAAAAAGGTCATCCTGACTTACAAGGAAGAGCCCGGCCTCCTCGGTGGCTTGGTTGCCGAAGTCGGCAGCTTCACGTTTGACGATTCCCTAACTTCACATTTAAGCCGTATTAACGAGCAACTCACACGGAGCATGAATTAAGATGGAAACCACCATTCGCGCGGACGAGATCAGCCGGGTTCTTAAGGAACAGATCAAGAATTACAACAAGACCATCGAGGTCTCAGAAACCGGAAGCGTACTTTCGGTGGGTGACGGCGTCGCCCGTATCTACGGACTCGAGAAAGTCATGGCCGGTGAGCTGGTCGAATTCCCGAACCAGATTTTCGGGATGGTTCTGAACTTGGAAACCGACTCCGTCGGTGTGGTGATCTTCGGTAACGACTCGACGATTCGCGAAGGCGATACCGTTAAGCGTACGAAAAAGATCGTACAAGTTCCCGTCGGTGAAGCTTTGCTCGGCCGCGTAGTCGACGCCCTTGGCAATCCGATCGACGGCAAAGGCGATTTGAAATCGACCCACACCCGCATCGTTGAATTGAAAGCACCGGGCATTTTGGCTCGTAAATCCGTTCACGAGCCGATGCAAACCGGCATCAAAGCGATCGACTCCATGATTCCGATCGGTCGCGGTCAGCGCGAGTTGATCATCGGCGATCGTCAGACCGGTAAGACCGCGATCGCGATCGATACGATCATCAATCAAAAAGGCCAAAACGTTCAGTGCTTTTACGTAGCCATCGGTCAGAAGAAATCGACCGTTGCTCAGGTTGTTGAAAAGCTACGTGACGCCGGCGCGATGGAATACACGACCGTCATCGCGGCGACGGCTTCGGATGCGGCGCCCCTGCAGTTCTTGGCGCCCTACACCGGCTGCACCATGGCTGAATACTTCCGCGACAGCGGCCGCCACGCACTAATCATCTACGATGATTTGACTAAACAAGCTCAGGCTTACCGCCAGTTGTCTTTGTTGCTCCGCCGCCCTCCCGGCCGCGAAGCTTATCCCGGTGACGTGTTTTACGTTCACTCTCGCTTGCTCGAACGTGCGGCGAAAATGTCCGATAAAGAAGGTGGCGGTTCATTAACCGCACTCCCGATCATCGAAACTCAGGCCGGCGATATCTCGGCGTACATTCCGACCAACGTGATCTCGATCACCGATGGTCAGATTTTCCTTGAAGGTTCGTTGTTCTACAAAGGGGTTCGTCCCGCCGTTGACGTGGGAAAATCAGTTTCTCGCGTGGGTGGTTCGGCGCAAATTAAGGCGATGAAGCAAGTTGCCGGTACATTGAAACTTGAATTGGCGCAGTTCCGCGAGTTGGAAGCTTTCTCGGCTTTCGCATCGGACTTGGACAAAGCGACGCAAAACCAGTTGGCGCGTGGCCGTCGTTTGGTCGAAATGTTGAAACAAGGCCAAGGCAAACCGTACGCGGTTGAAAAGCAGGTCGCCGGGATTTGGGCCGCCACCAACGGTTATCTCGATTGGATTCCCGAGACCGACGTTCAACGTTTTGAAAAAGAGCTGATGGAATTTTTGGACACCAAGTATTCGAAGGTTTTGACCAACATCCGCGAGAAAAAACAATTGGATGACGACAACAAGCGCGATTTGAAAGGCGCTTTGGAAGAATTCAAAGCGATCTTCAAACCGATCGTTAAGAAGTAATCACGAAAGCGAATAGGTGAAGCACTAACGCATGGCTAATTTAAGGGACATCCGCAACCGAATATCGAGTGTCAAAAACACTCAGCAGATCACGCGGGCCATGAAAATGGTTTCGGCGGCGAAGCTGCGCCGGGCGCAAAACAATATTCAAAATTTGCGTCCCTTCGCGAACCATATTCTCTCCGTGATCGCCGACATTGCTTCGACCGAACGGCTTGAACACAAGCTGCTCGCCACCGTCGAAGCGCCCAAAAAAGTTCTGACGGTTGTTCTAACCTCGGATCGCGGTTTGGCCGGCGGTTTCAACAGCAACATCAATCGTTTCGCCATGAAGTACTACCAAGACAACAAGTCGAAGTATGAAAAAATGGATTTCTTGTTCATCGGCCGCAAGGGCTCGGATTTCTTCCGCGCCCGTTCGGTCAAAGGTGTCGACACGATCTTGAACCTTGCGCGCGAAGTTTCGTTTCCGCTGGCGCAGGGCGTGGCCGGTCGCCTAATGGACGAGTTCAACAAGGGTGATTACGACGCCGTTTATTTGATCTACAACGAATTCAAATCGGCGATTTCGCAAGTCGTAACTAAAGAGCAATTGCTACCCGTCGATGTGTCGAAGGCGCGCATGGCCGGCCCCGATCACCCGACGGCAAACGGCAACACACGCTTCTCGCCCGATATGATCTTCGAGCCCTCGCCCGAAGAAATTATCGACGATTTACTCAAGAAACATTTCGCGATCCAAGTGTATCGCGCGATGGCCGAGAGTGTGGCCGCGGAACACGGCGCCCGTATGGCGGCGATGGAAAACGCGACCAAGAACGCGGGCGAAATGATTCGCTCGATGACTTTGACTTACAATAAATTACGACAAGCTTCCATTACGACCGAGCTCATTGAGATCACGTCGGGTGCAGAAGCGCTTAAAGGCTAAGGGAGTATTACGATGCAAGTTCAATCAGGTTACGTCAGACAAGTTATGGGTCCCGTCGTGGATATCGAATTCCCCGATGGCGACATGCCCAACATCTACAACGCGCTCAAGTTGACGAACCGCTCGATCAACGACAAGCCCGACAATCTGACCCTCGAGGTCGCTCAGCATTTGGGTGACCGGGTTGTCCGCGCGATCGCGATGGATTCCACAGACGGTTTGGTTCGCGGCGAAAAAGTGACCAACACCGGCGATAATATCAAAGTTCCCGTCGGCAACGCCGTTCTTAAGCGCATCTTGAACGTCACGGGCGAAGCCATCGATGACGGTCCGAAAATGGACGCGAAAGAGTACTGGTCTATTCACCGCGCGGCTCCGAAGTTTGAAGATCAATCGACCCGCGCCGAAATGCTGATGACCGGTATCAAAGTCGTCGACTTGCTCGCTCCCTACGCTAAGGGCGGTAAGATCGGATTGTTCGGCGGCGCCGGCGTCGGTAAAACCGTTTTGATTCAAGAGTTGATCTACAACATCGCTAAATTCCACAAAGGAAAATCGGTTTTCGCGGGCGTCGGTGAACGGACCCGTGAAGGAAACGATTTGTTCCACGAAATGACCGAGAGCGGAGTTATCGAACAAACCGCACTCGTGTTCGGTCAGATGAACGAGCCGCCCGGCGCCCGTGCGCGTGTTGCTTTGTCGGCTTTGACGATGGCCGAATACTTCCGTGACGTTGAAAACCAAGACGTTCTTTTCTTCGTCGATAACATCTTCCGCTTTACCCAAGCCGGTGCCGAAGTTTCGGCCTTGCTCGGTCGTATCCCCTCGGCGGTCGGTTATCAGCCGACTCTCGGTACCGAGATGGGCGCGATGCAAGAACGTATTACGTCGACCAAAAACGGATCGATCACTTCGGTTCAAGCCGTTTACGTTCCTGCGGATGATTACACCGATCCCGCTCCCGCGACGACCTTTGCCCACTTAGATGCGACGACAAACTTGGATCGTGATATCGCGGCCAAGGCCATCTTCCCGGCGGTTCACCCGTTGAACTCGACTTCGCGTATTTTGGATCCGGCCATCGTCGGTGAAGAGCATTACAAAACGGCGCGTGATCTTCAGGCGCTCTTGCAGCGTTACCGTGAACTTCAAGATATTATCGCGATCCTCGGTATGGACGAATTGTCCGAGGAAGATAAATTGGTCGTGACCCGCGCCCGTAAAGCCGAGCGCTTCTTGTCGCAGCCGATGAACGTCGCCGAGCAATTTACCGGTATGCCCGGTAAGTACGTCGACATCAAAGACACCGTAAAAGGTTTCCGCCAGATTCTCGATGGTATGCACGATAGCGTTCCCGAGCAGGCGTTCTACATGGTCGGCGCGATCGAAGAAGCGTTGGAAAAAGCGAAGAAGTTAGCGACGTAAGTTATTGCGGCCGCGCGCGAACGCGGCCTTCTGAACTGCGGCCGCGCGGCAGCGCGGCCTTGAGGATAAACGAATGTTTAATTTGAATTTGGTTACGCCCGAGAAGAAGTTGGTTACGGATCTGGAAGTCGATGAAGTCATCGTGCCCGGGTTCAAAGGTCAATTGGATATCTTGCCGGGTCACGCGCCTTTGATGACGACGCTCGGTACGGGTGTTGTGAAGTATCGGCTTAAAGGTGCGACCTCATACGAAACCTTCTTGGTCAGTTGGGGTTACTGCGAAGTGCACCCCGACGGAGTGATTGTGTTAGCCGAAGTTGCCGAAAGCCTGGCCGAGATTGATCGCGCCCGCGCCGAGGCAAACTTACGTAAGGCACAAGCCGCGCTCGTTGATCCTTTGTTGGAATCCGACCAAATGGTTATGATGCAGCGAAAAGTTGAACGCAACCAAGCGCGTATCAACGCTCTCGGCAACGACACTTCCCACTAAGAATTATTCGAGCTCTACGCCCGCGGTTGCGGGATTGCGAATGTCCGGTTCGAGCGGGGGAGTATTCAGCTCCTTCGCGAGCCACTCTCCACTTTCCGGTGAATAAGAATTGATATTTAAAACGGCGGCGAAACCCGATTGATCTTCGATCTTTCCGGGATTGTTGCAATTGACGACGATCACTTTCGCCCGCAACTCTGGGCTAAGTTGAACCAGCCATTTTGCGGTCTTCGATCCCGAAGCGTAGAACACGGCCACCGCCCGGCGGTCGTCGGCGATTTCAGCCGCGGCCTGCAAAATGGTTTCTGGATTTAGCGTTTGGAAGTCGGTTTTGCCATGGAACGTTCGTTTGAAAGAAGCGTAGAAGCGGCGATCGCTGGCAAGCACGACGACGCGCGATTTTTTATCAAGCACCGGCCACAATGAGGTTTTCGCTTTGACCGCGTCCTTGAAATTCTTCTGCATGATCTCGCGAGAGAGTGCCTCAAGTTTGGTTTTGATCTCGCGTGATTTCTTGTCTTCGACCTGCACCAGCGGTTTGCGGAGCGTACTTTTCGCTTCGAGGATCCGGGCTACGCTCTCGTTCAGGCGCTCCTCGGAAATTCGGCCGCTTTTAACGGCCGTCATCATCGCTTCGAAAGCGAGTTTTTGATTCCGCGGGTGGCCCGCCAACATCAGCATGTCGTTACCGGCTAAGAATGCGCGGATCGCTCGCTCGCCGAGGTCGTCGCTTATCGAAGCACCGCCCATTTCTAAATCGTCGGTGAGCACAAGACCGTTGTAGCCGTATTTATTGCGTAAGATTTCTTGAATGATTTTTTGCGAATACGTTGCGGGCAAGCCCGTCGCATCGACGTTCGGCAAAGCCAGGTGTGCCATCATCATCGCCTTAGGATATTTAGCGCCGGCGTACTGCATGAACGGCATGAGATCTCTTTGCTCGAGCTCTTCGAGCGTGGCCATTTTTTTCGCCGCCTTTAAGTGGCTATCGTTGACCATGCCGCCATGACCGGGAAAGTGTTTCGCGGTCGGGATCATGCCCGCGGAGGCTAAACCTTTTGCATACGCTAGGGAGAGTTCGGTCACATCTTCCGGCTCCGAACCGAACACGCGGTTAGAGATAAAAGAATTCGAATTCGGATTCGACATATCCATGACGGGCGAAAGATTGACGTTGAAACCGAGGGCCATGAGTAGTTCTGCGTTCGTATGGGCGTAGCTTTCCACAAACTGCGCATTTTGCATCTGACCAACGGCAAGCGCGCTCGGCAGCGGAGTGCCGACCTTCACGCGGGTGACCGTTCCACCTTCTTGATCGATCATCATGAATAGCGGTGCTTTGATTTTCTTAGAAGCGAACTTCTGGGCGTCGGCGTTGAACTTTGCAATTTGCGAGGTCGATTTGATATTACGCGAGAACGCGATAAGGGCGCCGAGCGGATACCGGGTGAGCATATCCTCGGTCTGCTTCGAAAAGCTGGTCCCGGCGAAGGTCCAAATCATCGTCTGCCCGACCTTTTCCTGGACTGACATACGTTCAATCAAAGGTTTTTCCTGGGCGTTCGTCCGCGGACATTGGGCTAGGAAAATTAATCCCGCGACGAAAGAGGAGATTTGCAAAAGCACGGCAAGCTTTATACGTGTTTTAAGTATACTTAAGGCATGAAGCGCGGGCGTTTTCACATCTATATCATCGGCATTTTCCTTTTAAACTTTTACGGCCCGGCCGCGTTCGCGCAGCTCGAGGGAATGACGAAATACACCGGGGAAGCGAAGATGGTGACGGTTGAGCCAAGCCACATCATCACGGTGAAACAAGACGACGGCGATTACTCGCTTGAGTCCTACCGCGACCGCCGCGGCAACTGGGGCAAAACCATTTCGCTGGGCTACAGCACCTACGAACCTTCGAACTATTCGCCTAATTTTTTGGAAGCCGGCTACGACGAAATCTACGAAACGCCGGAACTGCCGCTGTTCGAAATGCAGTTCGCGATCAAACGCAACAGCCGTTCGATCACGTGGGGCGCCGAGATGAGCGTCGGTATTTACCAGAACGAGTCGGACCAAAAATCCTTGATCCAAAGTTCTTTGCAGATCATCCCGATCAAACTCGGCGGAACCCTGATGTTGGATGCGCTCGGACCCGAGCCCATGTTCGTGCCGTACGTTTCCGGCGGTGGTTACATGGTTTTGTATAAGGAAGACAACAACGACACTTCGATCAACGGAAACACGCAGATCGCGCCTTACTTAACCGCGGGCATGGCTTTCTCCCTCAACTGGATCGACAAGACCGCCGCGCGCATTTCGTACGAAGATTCCGGCATCGAGCAATGCTACGCCTTTGTAGAAGCTCGCTCGTTGTTCGAAGCCGGCGACGAGCTCGATCCCGATTTTTCGAGCCAGGTGAATTTCGCCGGTGGCTTTAAAGTAGAATTTTAAACGCATATTCGGCGGTCATTTAGACCGCACTTTCATCAGCACAAACTTTTGAGATAAGTCAGCTCATCGTGAATGCGGGGCCAGGTGATCTCGTTCATGCGTACGCGTAAACGACTGTCGGGCGTGATCGAATATTTCTTATTCGCCCGTGCGGTCAGTTCGATCACCTTTTGCGGCGACAACGGCGTTTTTTCGGTGAAGGCGAGCGTGATGGTCGATTCGCCGCTCGAAAGATCGCGGACCGCAAGGTCCTTGCATTCTTTGCGGATCAACATCAGACCCATAAGGTTGAGCACTTGATCGGGCAGCTTCCCAAATTGATCGCGCAGTTCATCTTCGATGCGGTCGATGTCTTCGGGACTTTCAATCTCGGAGAGCTGTTTGTAGTAAGCGAGGCGTATGCGTAGATCCGGGATGAACGCATCAGGAATCAGTGCGGGAATACGCACGTTAATCTCGGGCTCGATATCGGCGATCGCGGCGTCTTCACCTTTGGCGGTGCGAACGGCCTCTTCGAGCAATTCCAGATAGAGTTCGTAACCGACGGCGTTGACGTGCCCGGCCTGTTCTTCACCGAGGATATCACCCGCGCCGCGAAGTTCGAGATCGTACTGCGCAATGCGGATGCCGGAGCCGAGCGCCGTGTTCTCTTGTAAGATGCGTAAGCGTTCGAGAGCGGTTTTGTCCAAGCGCTTCTGGCCGGGGATCATAAGATAGCAATAAGCGCGTTCTTTCGAACGGCCCACGCGGCCGCGCAGCTGGTACAATTGCGAGAGACCAAGTTGGTGAGCGTTGTCGATGAACATCGTGTTCGCGGCCGAAACGTCCATGCCGCTTTCCACGATCGTCGTGCAGATTAACATGTCGATCTCGTGGTGGAAGAATTCGACCATGCACTTCTCGAGTTCGCCCTCCTCCATCTGGCCGTGCGCAACGCGCATGCGAACCTCGGGTACGATCTCACGCAGTTGATCGGCTAGGCCGTAAATGCTCTGCACGCGATTGTGGATGAAATAAATCTGGCCGCCGCGGCCGACTTCCGAAAGGATCGCTTTGCGGATGGTGTCGGCATCGAACTTCGTGACGAATGTGCGAATCGCTAAACGATCGACGGGCGCGGTATGGATCAAACTTAGATCGCGAATGCCGACCAAGCTCATGTTTAGCGTACGCGGGATCGGCGTAGCCGACATGGCGAGCGTATCGAGGCCGGCGCGGATCTTGCGCAGGCGCTCTTTGTGTTTTACGCCGAAGCGTTGCTCCTCGTCGACGATCATCAAACCGAGATCTTTAAATTGTACGTCCTGCGAAAACAATCGGTGGGTACCGACGACGATGTCGACCTTGCCTTCACGCAATTCGGTGATGGTCTTCGTGATTTCTTTTTTCGGAACGAAGCGGTTCAAGGATCGGATGGTGATCTCGGGCCATTTCGAAAAACGTTTTTGGAAAGTTTCGTAATGCTGAAACGTCAAAACGGTAGTCGGTGCGATGATAGCGACTTGTTTGCCGTTACGAACCGCGTGGAATGCCGCGCGCATCGCCACTTCGGTCTTGCCGAAGCCGACGTCGCCGCAAACCAGGCGATCCATCGGCGTCGGTTTGCTCATATCACGAACGACATCATTGATCGCGCGCAATTGATCTTCGGTTTCGCTGTACGGGAAAACCGCTTCGAAACTCGCGAACTCGGCATCCGGTGCGGCGAAGGTAGGCCGTTCCATCGACGCGCGTTTGGCGTAGAGATCCAAAAGATCGGCCGCGACGTCGCGCAAATGTGAGCGGACTTTAGTTTTGGTTTTTTCCCAACCCGTGCCGCCGAGTTTGTCGACCAGCGCGGCGGCCTGCGGGCCCGAGTATTTCTGAATTTGGTGTACGCGGTAGACGGGCAAGTACAGGCGATCGTTGCCTTTGTACTTCAGCTGAATAAATTCGGCGTCGATACCGTTGATCGGCATAACCTTTAGGCCTTCGTACACGCCGATGCCGTGCATCTTGTGCACGATCAAGTCGCCGGGTTTGAGATCGCCGAAATTAAAGGCTTGCGCACGCTGCTCTAGCGTACCGCTCGATTTGTACTCACTGCGCGGGCGTTTATTGCCGAACAGATCTTCTTCGCGCAGGAAAATGATTTGCTCGTCGCTGTAGCGCAAGCTCTCGCCCAACGGCCGCTCAACGATGTGAACCAAGTTGCGGTCGGCCCGTTGGCTCGAGATCCACTGATCCCACGAATAGGCGTCGACCAGCTCCGACTTCAACTCCGACTTTTCGAGCAGTAGCTTTAACCGCTGCGCCTGGGCTTGCGACGCGACCGAGACGAATACGCTGTAGCCGAGGTTTTTCCACTCGTGCATCTTCTTGTTTAAGAACTCGGCGAGGTCGTTAACGTGCCCGGCGAGCTTCTTTGCGTTGGCCGCGATCTCTTTGAGATCGGAGGTTGAGATCGGCAAGATGCCGACACCTTCATCATCGGCTTCACCGCCCAGGCGAACTTTCGTTAACGTAAGTTCTTGCGTACCGTCGGGGAACTGCAAACCGTCGAGCGTCGCGAAAACCGCGCTAAATTCGGGACGGATAATCTGACCGTTCGACGAGTCGTAATCTTTTTTACTGTCGGCTACTAATTTATCGTAAGCGCGTTCGAGCGAAAACGGATCCAACCGCCAAACGTTGAGGCCTGAATTAAAATGCTCGGTGGGAAGTGCCGGCGTGTCGTAAAAATTCGAAAGTAGAAATTCGATCCCGTGAACGTATTGGCCTTGCGCAAGTTGCTGCAAAACGGATTGAGCCTCCTCACGGTCGACTTGCCGCCCTTCGAACGAAGCCTTAAACTTGGTTGCGGCTTTCTGGCGGTTGTCGTCGGTGAATAAGATCTCTTGCGCGGGAATGATGCAAAGTTCGCCGGTGTCGCCGGCGGAACGTTGATTTTCGGCATCGAAGAACCGCATCGAGTCGATAATGTCGCCGAACAATTCCATCCGAACGGGGAAATCGTGCGCGGGCGAAAAGACATCGACGATTCCGCCACGGATGCTAAAGGTGCCGGTATCTTCGACCAAGGGCACGTTCAAATAGCCCATCGCTTCGAGGCGTGTCGCTAGATCTTCGGGCATCGTGTCGGACTTGGCGAGGTGGAAAGCCTTCGAAGATAAAGATTGGTAAGGCAGGGTCCGCTGCACCAGGGCTTCGATCGGCGCGATGAAAATTTGGCCGGGACCGGCGTTTTGCGCCTCCCAGAGCCAGCGCAACCGGCCCGAGGTCGTTCGCCGGTTCGGAAAAAGATTAGAGTAAATGCCGACATCGAAGCCGGGAAGGATACTCGTTCTCAATTCGGGTTGGATAAAACGCAGCGAAGTCACCAAGCGATCGGCCGTCTCGCCGTCGCCGACGATGATGAGGTGAGGCTTATCGCTCAACGCAACTTTGGGAAGAGTGAGCAGTCCCGCGAGTAAGGTGACCGAGTCCGAACCGATGAGCTCCAAGGATTTCTCGCGGTTTCGGAAAAACCGATCGAGTGTGTTTTCAACTTTCCAGGGAAGATGTTCGAACATGTGCCCGCCGCGCCGCATATTAGTTCGGCTTGGATAAGGTCTGCCTCACTTTATATTCTTGGATTTAAATCGGTCACAACTTATAACCAGTATAAACGTTCTTGCAACGTAGGAATTCACCATGTCGCAACTTCTGCCCGTGCTCATTTTAGCTATTTTTATCATTACGTTTGGCTGCGCGATGATGCTCGTGTCGAGCCTGATCAGCATCAAGGCCAAAAAGCCCGACCCGGTCAAAGACGAAACATACGAGTGTGGGATACCGTCCGACAATTCGGGCGACACCAAAATCTCGATTAAGTTTTACCTGACCGCGATCCTCTTCATCTTGTTCGATATCGAAATCATTTTTATGTATCCGTGGGCGATGACCTACGGCGATTTCATCGCGGCCGGTTACGGCGTTTATTCTTTCTGCGTGATGGCTTTCTTCTTAGCGGTGTTCATCTTCGGCCTCTTTTGGGAGGTCAAATCCAAAGCTTTAGAATGGGAATGAAATAGGGCATGGGAATTGACGTATTTGAAATCGGCGTAAATTTCGTCAAAATGATCGCGATCTTTTTGATGATGGTGCAAATCGTTCCGCTCTTGGTTTGGGTAGAGCGCCGGGGCTCGGCGTACATCCAAAACCGTTTGGGTCCGAATCGCGTGGGTCCGCTCGGCCTTATGCAGCTCGCCGCCGACGCGGTGAAGTTCTTAACTAAAGAAGAGTTCGTTCCCAAGCGCGGTTACCCGTTCTTGTTCTACGCGGCTCCCGTCGTGGCGATGGTGCCCGCGGCTTTAGCCTTCGGCGCAATTCCGCTTTCATCGCCGGTCATGGTCGAAGCCTTCGAGTGGATGGGCCAGCATTGGGGTCCTTACAGTTTTAAATTCCAAGGTTACGAGATCGGCATCGGCATCGTTTTCGTGTTGGGCGTTTCATCCTTAGCGGCCTACGGCGTTTTGCTTGCCGGCTACGGCAGCGCGAACAAGTACGCCCTCTACGGCGCGCTTCGTGCGAGTGCGCAAACGATCTCGTACGAACTCGCGATGGGTCTCTCGATCGTGGGCGTGATCCTTCTTTTTAACTCGTTCAATTTCGCCGAAATCGTCGGCGCCCAATCCGCGCCGATGAACTTTATGTTATTCGGTAAAAAGGTCGAGTTAGCGTTCCTGCCCAACTGGGGGATTTTCTACCAACCACTTGGTGCCGTACTTTTGTTTTCGGCTATGTTTGCCGAAGCCAACCGTTTGCCCTTCGATTTGCCCGAGGCCGAGGGTGAACTCGTCGCCGGCTATCACACTGAATACTCGGGTTTCAAGTTCAACATGTTCTTCATCGGTGAATACGGGCACATGTTGGTCGCGTCGGCCCTGATGGTCACGTTCTTCTTCGGTGGATACACTCTCTGGCCGTGGCTTACTCCCGAGACGGTGGCGAAATGGTTCACTGGAATGTCGCTCACCCAAACCAGCCTACTTACGGCGCTTGTTCTGCACGGTGTGTTCCTCGCAAAAGTCGTTTTGTTCCTTTGGATTTTCATTTGGGTGCGTTGGACGTTGCCGCGTTTTCGCTACGATCAACTGATGGACCTCGGTTGGCGTACGATGTTGCCGTGGGCACTCTTCAATACCATTCTTACGGCCGTCGTGATTTTGATCATGCGCCATCCCTGGGGTGCTTAATATGATGATGGAAGCCATCGCCTTTTACATGCTTGCCGGTTTTTTGATTTTCTTTTCGTACAAGGTCATTTCGGTACCCAATCCATTGCATTCGGCACTCTACCTCGTGCTTACGATGCTCGGGCTTGCGTCGGCGTTCTTTAACTTAGGCGCGCAGTTTATCGCGGGCGTTCAAGTGATCGTCTACGCCGGTGCGGTCATGGTTCTGTTCGTCATGGTGCTGATGCTTTTCGATCTGAAGACGGAGATCCGTTCATTCTCCCGCGGGTTAATTTCCGGCGCGCTCAAAGTCATGTCGGCCGCACTGATCGCGGGCCTCGCCCTCGGCGGCGCGCGCAGTTCGGTTACGGTTCTCGATGCGCCTGCCGGTGCGGCCGTTCCCGGCGACGTCACTCGCCAACTTGGAATTTTGCTATACACTAAATATCTTTTTGCTTTTGAAATCCTAGGGATTTTATTGCTGGCGGTCGCCGTGGGCGTCGTCGCCGTATCACGTATGAAGGGTGGCACGCATGCTCGACACTGAGGCGCTGATGCGCATTGGCCTCGGCCATTACATCGCTCTTTCCGGTATTATCTTTTCGTTCGGCATGATCGCGGTCATGATGCGCAAAAACGTGATCGTCATGCTCATGGGCGTAGAACTTATGTTGAACGCCGTGAATTTGTCGTTCGTCGCTTTCGCCAAAGAAGCCGGCAATCTGAACGGTCACATCATGGTCTTCTTCGTCATGACCATTGCCGCCGCCGAAGCCGGTGTGGGTTTGGCCTTGGCCGTCGCCATCTACAAGAAATTCCACGAAGTGAACATCCGTTTCTTCGAGCAACTTAAGGGCTAGGGCTGACATGAATCACGCATTATTGATCCTCACATTGTTGATCGCTCCCTTAATCGGTTTTCTGTTTAACGGTTTGCGCTTCCGTTCGCACAACGCTTACCTCGCGGGCGCGGTGGCGACGGGGGCCTCGGCCATTTCATTTTTGTGCTCGGTCACCTTGTGGACCAAATTGGTTTCGTTGCCCGTTGAAAACCGGGTGCTCGAGACCAAGTTCTTCGAGTGGATCGCCGTCGGTACCTTAAAAATCCCGTTCGGTTTCGTCGTCGATCAAATCAGCATCATCATGATCTTGATCATCACGGGCGTTGGTTCTTTGATCCATCTCTTCAGCATCGGGTACATGTCGCATGACGAGCGCCCGTCAAAGTTCTTCGCTTATTTGAATCTGTTCTTGTTCAACATGCTCGTTCTCGTTTTGGGCGACAATATGTTGATGACCTTCGTCGGTTGGGAAGGCGTCGGGCTTTGCTCTTATCTATTGATCGGCTTCTGGTTCACCGATCCGGCAAAAGCCGCGGCCGGGATGAAGGCTTTCGTCACGAATCGTATCGGTGACGCCGGTTTCTTAATCGGCATGTTCATTCTGTTCTTCACCTTCGGTACTTTAGATTATTCGGATCTCGCGGCCGTCGTGCCGAAAGTGGCCGAGCTCGGTTGGACCGGCCCGGTGACGATGGCTTGCCTGTTCTTATTCTTGGGCGCGGCAGGAAAGTCGGCGCAAATTCCGCTCTACGTTTGGTTGCCCGACGCGATGGCCGGCCCCACGCCGGTTTCGGCATTGATCCACGCGGCCACGATGGTGACCGCCGGTGTTTATCTGTTCGTACGTTTAAGCGCGGTGCTTGTGCTTGCGCCGCACGCGATGGAAGTCATCGCTTGGACCGGTGCTTTGACCGCGCTGATGGCGGCGACCATCGGGATCACGCAGTGGGATATCAAAAAAATCCTCGCGTACTCGACCGTTTCGCAGCTTGGTTACATGTTCATGGCCGTCGGCGTGGGAGCGTTCCCCGCGGCGCAGTTTCACTTGATGACCCACGCGTTTTTCAAAGCGCTGATGTTCTTAGGCTCGGGTTCGGTAATTCACGCCATGCACGAAGAACAAGACATCCGTAAAATGGGTGGCTTGAAAAAATATTTGCCCGTGACCTACATCACATTCCTGATGGGTTGGTTGGCGATCATCGGTATTCCGCCGTTCGCGGGCTTCTTCTCGAAAGACGAAATTTTGTGGCAGGCTTGGTCAAGTCCCCACGGCAGCAAAGGTTTGTGGGCGATCGGGGCGATCACCGCGGCGTGCACGGCTTTTTACATGACCCGATTGATGGCCTTAACTTTCTGGGGAAAATCCCGGGTCAGTCCCGATGTTCATCCGCACGAATCACCGCCCACGATGGCGATTCCTTTAATCGTGCTCGGTATCCTGTCGGTCATCGGTGGTTGGATCGGTATCCCGCACGTTATCGGCGAAGTTTTGCCTGGCCACCCGCCGAACATCTTTGCGCACTGGCTTGAACCGGTCGTCGCGAAAGTGGAAGCCGGTCACGGCAGCGCGGTAATGGAATGGTCATTGATGGGATTTTCGGTCGGACTCGCCGGAATTTTTGCCTGGTTGGCTTATGATTTCTACGTCCGCGTTCCTTCGCGTCCCAAGGCTGTCGCTGCGGCGCTCGGGCCCGCCTACCGTTTGGTCGAGAACAAATACTTTGTCGACGAATTCTATTTCGGGAAGATCATCAATCCGTTGGTGGAAGCCTCGAAAGCTATTTGGTTGTACATCGATGTGAACTTCATCGATAAGGCTACCTACTTCGCCGGTGATTTAGTTTCGGGATTAGCCCAATTGGTAAAGACAATTCAGAACGGCAAAACGCAGAGCTATGCCTTGTACATGGCACTCGGCGTGGTCATTATCATGACCGTCGTTTTGTCTTCATGAGGTCAAAATGCTTTTAACTACATTGATATTTCTGCCCGTGGTGTTTGCTTTGGTCGTGGCGGCTTTGCCGGAAGAGAAATGGGTTCGGCCCGTTTCGTTCGTGCTGAGCCTAGGTCACTTCGCGGCGACTTGCCTCTTGTTCTGGCGCTTCAACCCGGCCTCAAGTGCATTACAGCTGGTTGAGAAACATGCCTGGGTTCCCACCTTCGGCGTAAATTATTTCGTCGGCATCGACGGCATTTCTTTTTGGCTCGTCATTCTGTCGGCGTTCCTTACCCCGCTCGCGGTCTTAGGTTCGTGGACGGCGATCGAGAAAAAGGTCCGCGCGTTTCACATCTGCTTATTTCTTTTGTTAAGCGCGACGATGGGTACCTTCTTGGCCGTCGACGCCATTTTGTTCTACGCTTTTTTTGAAGCGTCGCTCATTCCGATGTACTTGATGATCGGTGTTTGGGGTGGTTCGCGTCGCTTGTACGCGACGATGAAATTCTTCATCTACACCATGGCCGGTTCGCTCTTCATGTTGCTCGCGATCATCGCGCTAATCTTCATGACCCAGGAACAAATGGGTCAGATGAGCGCGAGCGTGCTTGATTTCTACAATCTCGACGTTCCTTTCGTCGCGGGTGATTTCTTAAACACGCAGACGCTATTGTTCTTCGCTTTCTCTTTAGCGTTCGCGATCAAAGTTCCGATGTTCCCGGTGCACACTTGGTTACCAGACGCGCACGTCGAAGCGCCGACCCCGGGCTCGGTCATCCTAGCCGCCGTCATGTTGAAAATGGGAACGTACGGTTTCATGCGCTTCGTTTTGCCGATCTTCCCCGAAGCGAGCGAGTACTTCGCTTGGTTCTTCATGCTCCTCGGCGTGGTCGGTATCGTGTACGGCGCTTTGGTGGCGATGGTTCAGCCCGACATCAAGAAGCTTGTCGCGTACTCTTCCGTTTCCCACATGGGCTACGTCATGCTGGGTCTGTTCGCGATGAACCTCTACGGCACAACCGGTGGTTACTACCAGATGTTGAACCACGGGATCTCGACCGGTGCGCTCTTCTTACTCGTCGGGATGATTTACGAACGCACCCATACGCGCCAGATTTCCGAGTACGGTGGTTTGGCGAAGGCCGCTCCGATCTACACGATCGCGTTTCTTATCGTCACCTTCTCGTCGATCGCGGTGCCGTTAACCAACGGTTTCATCGGTGAGTTCTTGATCCTGCTCGGTACGTTCGAAGCCAACCGTTGGTTCGCCGGCGTTGCGGTGTTGGGCGTGATCTTAGGTGCCGTCTATATGTTGTGGGCGGTGAAACGCATTTTCTTCGGCCCGCGCGGCAAAGCCCTCGGTCACTACGAAGAAGAAAGCCTCGACATCAACGGGCGCGAGATCGCCGTTTTGATTCCGCTCGTAATTTTGATTTTTTGGATGGGCCTTTTTCCCAGTGATTTTTTAAACTGGTCGAAAGCAAGCCTCGACAATCTGGTGCAGAATCGTACCCATTATGAGCTGAAGCTCGAAGAGTAGGTCACCCTTATGGAAATTCAATTTAAGCTAGTCGATTTCTTGCTGGTGTCCCCGGCGGTGGCGTTGTTCATCTTCAGCTGCATCCCGCTGCTCATTAAAGTTTTGCGCGGCAATGTCGAACAAAATTCCTTCGCGACCCTGATCTGGGGTTACATGGGAATCATCATCGCGGCCGGGCTTACCGTGGCGACGATGGGTTCGAACCGAACCGCCTTCGAGGGCGCTTTGGTCTTCGACGGTCTGTCGGGTTTTACGGGTTTGGTGCTTTTGTTCGTCGCCGCCGTTTCGCTAACCTTCGCGCGGGATTCCGAATCAACAAACGATAAACAGTTTACCGAGAACATGTTCCTCATGTTGAACTGCGTAGTCGGAATGCTGACCATGGCGTGGGCTAACGATTTAATCGTGGTGTTCGTCGGGCTCGAATTGTTCTCGCTCTGTCTTTACATGATGATCGCGTTGTCACTCGAGCAGCGTACGTCGAAAGAAGCCGCGTTCAAATATTTCATCCTCGGCAGCTTCGCTTCGGCCCTTATGCTTTATGGTATTTCATTTATCTACGGTACGGTCGGTTCGACCTACTTGCCCGACATGATTTCGGCCGCACCGAATTTGTTGGCCACAAACCGGCTTTTCCTTTTCGGTTTCGTGCTGTTGTTGGTCGGCGTTTGCTTTAAGGTCGCAATCTTCCCGTTCCACGCTTGGGCGCCGGACGTTTACCAAGGTTCACCTACGCCTTTGACCAGCTTCATGGCCACCGCGGTCAAAGCGGTTTCGTTGGCTTTCTTTTTACGGTTAGTGGCTTCGCAAGCGTTCAGCGTCGAGCGCTTCTGGCCGTTCGTGGATGTATTGCAATGGTTAGCGGTGTTGACCATCTTGGTCGGTAACGTCGGTGCGTTCAGACAAAAATCTTTGAAACGTATGATGGCTTACTCGTCGATCGCCCATTCGGGTTACGTATTGATCGGGTTGATCGCGGCGGGCATCGGCGGAGCGAGCATGCTCGGTGCCGGCGGCGTGATGTTCTACATCTTCTCCTATTCCATCATGACGATCGGTGCGTTCGGGGTTTTACATTTGCTCGAAACCCGCGCCGATTCCGATCTGACTTTTGAAGACCTACGCGGACTTGGGCGCGACAAGCCGTGGCTCGCGTTGGCGATGACCATCTTGTTGTTAAGCTTAACCGGTATCCCGCCCACGCTCGGCTTCTGGGGAAAATTCTTTATTTTCTCGGCGGCCGTAAAGCAGGGTTTAGTTTGGCTCGCCATCTGGGGCGTCGTCGGCAGCATCATCAGCGTTTACTATTACCTACGTCCCATCGTCGCCATGTACATGGAAGAGCCGACCGCGGGTCGTTACACTTTCGAGCTTCGGCCGTTAAGCTATTTCGCGGTCTTGTTCTTAGCTTTGTTAACGATGGCTTTCGGACTGGCTTCCGAGCCGGTGTACCAAGCCGTGCTCGCGTCCGTTTCTAAAGTATTCTAGTAACATGAAAATGATCTTAGCCCCGGCCGACCATGCGGACATCGTTCGTGAAGAGCTCGGGGCGCAAATCATCAAAGAGCAGGAACGTCTGTTCTTAGTTGAGGATTCGGCGCATTCCTTCTGGGCGCAGAACACCTGGTTCGACGTTCAAGAATTTAAATTTGATTCCATTTCCTCGGCCGCCAAACATCTGCGCGCCATTCAACGCAATTGGTGGCCACACTCCGTGGTCACTCATAGGCGAGCGCAATTAATCCAAGATCAACTGCCGCCCCTAAAACCGAAGCCGTTAAATTTTCTAGCGCCGGTGCCCAAATCCCCGATGGGATCGTGGACCCTGTGGGATGAGAAGACCATGTACTACTCTGGCCAGTGCGCGAGCCCGTACCCTGACGGTGAAGTAAACTTCATCGAAAACAAAACCGATCCCCCGAGCCGCGCTTACTTAAAACTTTGGGAGTTCTTCACCACGGAAGAAAAGCACCCCGGGCCCGGCGAAAAAGTGATGGACCTCGGCTCGAGCCCCGGCGGTTGGACCTGGGTGCTCGATCAATTAGGTTCCGAAGTTTTGAGCGTAGATAAAGCGCCGTTGTCGAAAGATCTGAAGATATCGAAACGCGTGAAGCACATCGAAGAGAGCGCGTTTGGTTTAGAGCCTAAGCAAGTCGGCCCGGTCGACTGGTTATTTTCGGATATCATTTGTTATCCAGAGCGTTTGCTACAATTAGTCGAGCGTTGGCGCGAAGCGGGCATGGCCAAGAACTTCGTCTGCACCATTAAGTTCCAAGGTCCGACGAATATGGACGTCGTGAAACAGTTCGCGGCGATTGAGGGCGCGAAGGTTCGGCACCTGTTCAACAATAAGCATGAGCTGACTTTTTCTTTGATCCGGTAGCGCGTGCGATGGCTTTTCGAAACGCCCTCCTGGCCTAGTGTTCGCATTGAATTCACGTGAAAAGCCATTGGAGTTTATATGCGTACTATCGTGACGTTTTTTGTCATTTTAATCCCGAGATTGGCCTTCGCGGGCACTTGCGGACCTTTTCACGACGATTCGGCGGTGATCAAACCATTGAAGTGTGCACATTCAGCTCGAGTTTACATTGTCGGAGAAGACCACAGTTCACGGAGTGCCAAAACAACTAAGAATCACGTAGGTTCGATCGTCGATCATTCCAAAGTCCAATCCTTTAATGAGGGAATCATTTTCGGAACGGAAAATTTCAGTCCCCTCGAAGATGAGCTTATCTATCGTTTTTCAACTTCATATATTCCAACATTAGTTCTGCAAGGAGATCGAGAACTTCCGGCGGGTATTGTAGAGCGTATCCGAACCGATTTAGGACGTGCTATCAAGTTTTTGAAAATTTCCGATGAAATTCCGGTGGAGCGATCTGAACTTCTGACATTTTCTCGGCAAGTTTCATCGCAGCTATTGGAAGCCATCCGCAGAAATCCCAAATATTCATTCTTAGATCTAAAGGACGAGGGCGGCTATATCTATGGGTATGGACGTAGCATTCTTTTTTCAGCGAAAATAAGGAATAGGTACTGTGAAGTCGCGGCTTCCGGGAAGAATCTATGGATCCAAGTAGGAAAGGGACACGCCGCCGAAATGGCGTGCATACTAAAGAAATCACTTCCCCAAACTGCAGAGATTCAAAGCATAAGTCCCGAGCAATTGGACAAAGTTTACGCGACCTGGAAAACAAAAAGCCGCACGATGACAAATGAAATTCGCAGCTATATCCAGAACGTAAGTCCTAAGGCAGATTACCGCATCGACGAAGAGTCTTATTCTGAACCTGGTAAAAAAGGAATCGTGGAGGACTTCAGAATTTCAGTTTCAATTGTTGGGACGAACAAAGTAAGAAGTTCGGCGATTTCTAAGATTGTGCAGCGATATGGTTACATTCTTATTAAGGATGAGGAGATTCAGGACGAATTTACTTCACTGACGATTACCTTCGACCCAACGCGACTCGAAAAGATTGGTTTCGCCGACCCTCGCTAGATATTGTACGCGCGCAAAGTGTTCATCGTGGATTTAAATCCGGTGCGCACGATGCCGCTTAGAACTTTCGGGTTCAGCGAGAAGTGATCGTAGAAGAAGAATTCGTAATCTTGCGGCCGGGGATGGATGTAAACGTAATCGACATCCGGGTTGAAGTTGGTGCGGTTGACCAAGATTTCGACCAGCTTAGTGATGTGCTCTTCGGCGATGCCTTGCTCGCGCATGTACCCTTGGGCGGCCGCGATCATAGAGCGAACGTCTTGTTGATGCTTAATGTGAGTTTCAATTTTCTTTTGAACGACCTGGTACAAAGCCTGGTTGAAGATCAACGGCATGCCGTACTCGTGGAGCGAACCCATCTCGGGAGTGTAGTGATAGGGTTGAATAGAGTACGAAGCGATAACGAGATCCGCGCCCCGTTCGGCGGCGACGTGGGTCGATAGGGTGTCGCGGATTTCACCGTCGAAGTGATGGATCTCTTTCCCGGCTTCGTTGTTGATTCCGTAGGGTGCGAAAAATGGCGGCAAGGCCGCGCTGGCCGCCACCGCGTCCGACACTTTCGCGTAGTTTGCGCGGGTGACCTCTTTACCCTTTACGGTCTCTTCGTACGGACCAAAGACCACCTTGCGGGAGTGATTGAGCTGCGTCGCGACGATATACAATTCGGCGGCGAGTTTCTTGAAATCATTTTCCGGAAAGACGTTTTGCCGAACGTACTTTTCTAAATTCTTGGTCGTGAAGACGCCGTTCACTTTGAAAGCTTCTTTGATCAGTGATTCAAAACTTCCGGTCACGTTCAAACGTTTGCGGAAAAACCGCGGCAATAAGCGACTTGGATTTGCGGCCGAATAATTGAGCGCGAAAATATCGCGGTACGAAAGCGGCTTGAGATAAGAGTTTTCGGTTCTCGAGCGGGTCAGCGAAGCTAGACCGGTGCCGCGTGTGAAAGCATCGATGATGGCGTCGAGCGGATGGCCGGCCGCGAGAAAAGCGGCAACGACTGATCCGGCGCTCGACCCGACGTAAATATTGAAGGTTAGGGGACGTTCGTGAAACTGGGCGCGTTCTTTTGGATCGGTTCCGCCGCCGAAGCTGAAACCTTTTTCGCGCAGTGCCAAGCATACGCCGATGTGAAAAGCCGCGGCCTTTACGCCACCGCCGCTCAACACCAATGCCACTCTCTTTTTATCGGATAACTTCATGAAATCACTGTACCCGATCGTGAGTAGTCAGCTAACCAAAATGTTGCGTAATCGCTGGATACTCAAAATGGAGGGGACGGCTTGGGCTAGCCTTTAGGCCTTGTTTCCAAGCCGATTGCCTAGTTTTCAATCTGACTATTCATCTCGCCTTTACTTGCTCATCGCAAACAGCTTAGATTTTGATTAACCAAAGGAGAGAGTGTTGAACACTCATAGCTGGTTAAGCTTAATGGAATACTCAGCCAAATACCGGGTGAGTTTATCGACGCTGCGCCGGCGCATCAAAGCCGGCGAGATCGAGTCGAAACTTACGGAAGGCAAGTATCTGTTAAGGGATGGCCCCCTTCAGGTTGTGAACTCGAGCTCGGAGACCATCGCCCCCCCAACATCGGTGAAGTCTTCGAAGCCCGAGCCCACGACCCCGAGCGTGGACAGCGATCAGTTCTGGCGAACAACGCAAGGCTTATTGGGTGAAATCAAAAAGGCCTACTCCCTGATCTTGCAAGAAAAAGAAGAGCAGATACTCCAATTGAAAGAAGAGGTCGCGGACCTGAAAACTTTGGTCCGTGTCCTTGAAGACGACAACAACCGGTTGAAAAGCACACTGCCCACGCCCATAGACTTCGATCTCGGCCTGGAAGTTTAAGCTTGAGCGGCCGGGACCTGACTAATTCAACGACGAAGATCATCCTTCCGAATTCCGATGATCCGAATAAGAAGTTTCCGCGGAAGTCTGCCGTTTTGGTTCTGTTGATTGGTCCGCAGGATATGATCGGTAAGCAGTGGACGTTAGATTTAAAGAGCGTCACCATCGGACGCTTCACTGCCTCAGAAATTCTTGTTCCTGAAAAAAGCTTAAGTAAGACTCACGCACGCATAATCTTGGCCGACGGTGTTTATTCGATTTCGGATTTAGGCGCGACCAACGGGACGTTCGTGAACGGTAAAAAGTTGGCCGAGTATTCGAGCTTTCAATTGCGGCACAACGATCAAATTCGTGCGGGCAGCGTAGTCTTCAAATTCGTTGAAAAAGCCGAGTCTTAAAAATTAAGAGCTAGGGACAATTGACCATTACGGATGTTTCGCGGCCATTGCGGCGAACATTGAGAACCGCGCCGCCTTTGTCCAAGGCCTTGGCGACTTGCTCTGGGTCGGTAAAGGTTTGTCCGTTCACCGAGACTAATTCATCCCCCGGCAACACGCCGGCTTGATCCCACAAAGAACCTTTGGTGACTTCGGCAACCGAACGTCCGTCGGCGGCCAGGCGGCCGCTTTTAAGTAATTCGAGACCGTTGCAAGGCTTGCCTTGCGAATCGACTCTGGGCTTTGTGTCTTTCATCGGTTTAGAATCCGCTACCGTTGAGCGAGTGGCGCAGGCGGGAGCGAAGGCTAAAGTGCAAGCGCGGCGGACGTAGATGTTGCCCTTACGTTTGCTGGCTTTGTCTTTTTTGGTGAGGAGGATTTTTCCGTAATCGTAACAAGAGACGGCGATACCGTCTTCGCATCGCTTTAAAAGGTTCGCGACCATCTTGGCTTTGGGATCTGCTTTAGTAACGGGCTTCGCCCAAACGCTCACGGAAAGTATCAATAAACAAACCGTGAGAAAATTTGGGCGAAACATTTGTTGTCCTAGGCCGCTGCGGCCGGAGCTTTCGGCTTTTTGATTCCTTTGTCCTTGGCTTTTGCGGCAACGGCTTTTTTATCGAAAGCCATCGCGAAAACTTCGTCCAAATTCTCAACAAAGATGAAGCTCATCTTCTTTTTAAATTCTTCCGGGATATCGGCCAAATCTTTTTGGTTCGACATCGGCAGAATGATGTTCGTTACACCGTGGAGCAAAGCCGCCAGCGCTTTTTCGCGAATTCCACCTACGGGAAGAACGCGACCGCTGAGGGTGATCTCGCCGGTCATGGCGATATCTTTGCGTACGGGAGCACCGGTCATCAAGCTAATCAACGCGGTGGCCATCGTTACACCGGCCGAAGGTCCATCCTTAGGGATGCCGCCTGCGGGTAAGTGGATGTGCACTTCGTTACTATCGAAGAATTCATCGTCGATGCCTAGCTCAACCGAATGAGCGCGGGCGTAAGACCATGCGGCGCGGGCCGATTCTTTCATCACGTCGCCGAGTTGGCCCGTGAGTACTAAACCGCCTTTACCTTTCATCTTCAAAGCTTCTACGTAAAGAACTTCGCCGCCGGCTTGGGTCCAAGCTAATCCGGTCACGATACCGACCGAATTTTCTTTCAAGCGCTCTTCTTTAAGGAAGCGCGGGGGACCGAGCAATTCGGGGATCGTGTTTGCGTTAACGATCACTTTCTCTTTGTGACCGAAGACGAACTTCTTAGCGACCTTACGGCAAACGGAACCGACTTCACGCTCGAGGTTACGAAGACCGGCCTCGCGGGTGTAGTGCGAGATCAAGTATTCTAGACCGTCGTCGGTGATTTCGATCTGCTCTTTGGTCACGCCGTTAGCTTCAATCTGACGGTCAACCAAGTGCTTGCGGGCGATCAACAACTTATCGTTGTTGGTGTAACCCGTGATCTGAATCGTTTCCATACGGTCACGAAGAGCGGCCGGGATATTTTCGTAAACGTTGGCGGTCGCGATGAACAACACGTTGCTCAAGTCGAAGTCGACGTTCAGGTAGTTATCGCGGAACGCGAAGTTTTGTTCAGGATCCAAAACTTCGAGCATTGCGGCCGAGGGGTCGCCGCGGAAGTCAGAACCTAACTTATCAATTTCATCTAATACGATAACGGCGTTGTTCGTCTTAACCGACTTCAAAGCCTGGATCACTTTGCCGGGCATAGCGCCGACGTAAGTGCGGCGATGTCCGCGGATTTCGGCTTCGTCTTTCACGCCGCCTAAAGCGATGCGGAAGTACTCGCGGCCCATGGAGCGCGCGATCGATTTACCGAGCGAGGTCTTACCGCAACCGGGGGGGCCTACGAAACAAAGGATCGGGCCTTTCATATTGTTGGCCTTAAGCTTGCGCACGGCCAAGAATTCCAAGACGCGGTCTTTTGCTTTTTGTAAGTCGTAGTGATCTTCGTCCAAGATCAGCTTGGCGCGGTGAAGATCCAAATTGTCGGGAGTCGATTTGTTCCACGGCAAGTCGATCATCCAGTCTAAGTACGTACGTACCATGCTGGCTTCCGAAGCGTCGGGATGCATGCGCTCAAGGCGCGCTAATTGTTTCATGGCCTCGACCATTACGGGTTCGGGCATGCCGGCCTTCATCACGCGCTCGCGCAATTCTTCCATCTCTTCGCCTTTTGCGTCTGCTTCGCCAAGTTCGTTTTTGATCGCGCGCATCTGTTCACGTAAGAAGTATTCGCGTTGCGACTTGGACATTTCGTCCTTAGCCTGCGTGCGGATACGAGCTTGCATTTGCAACACTTCAAGTTCGTTGGCGAGGATTTCGTTTACTAACATAAGACGTTCTTTAGGATTGAACGTTTCCAAAACCTTTTGTGCGTCGGCAACTTTGAGGCCTAAGTTGCTGGCGATCAAATCGGCTAAGCGACCCGGATCCGAGACGTCGTCTAAGACGAGCAAGATGTCGGGCGAGAGCATGCGGCCGAGGGCGATGATCTTTTCCAAATGCTCTTTAGCATTGCGGATCATAGCTTCGAATTCGGTGTTCGGTCCGGCGCCGATCTCTTCGATCTTCTCGACGGCAACTTCGAATGACGGTTCTGATTTTTTGAAGTGCTTGATGCGGCCTTTGGAAACGCCTTGGATCAAGATCTTTACGCGGCCGTCGCTGAGCTTGCGCATGCGCATGATCATCGCGATCGTTCCGGTACGGTAGATGGTATTCTCCGTCGGATTTTCTTCGGTGATCTCTTTTTGCGAGGCTAAAAAGATCAGGCGGTTTTTTGCCAAAGATTCTTCAACCGCGCGGATCGAAGATTCACGGCCTACATATAAGGGAAGGATCATGTAGGGGAACACGACGATGTCGCGAACGGGTAACATGGGCAGGGTTTCGGGAACGTCTAAAACTCTGTCGTCAAAGCTCATTGAAATGCCTCGCTAATGGTTTTCGTACATACAACCTATCGGTGAGAGGGTGATTTCGCTTTATGGTCTGTTCACGCGAGCTTAGTCGGGAAATGACCCGGTCTTCGGAGACTTAGACCTTATCTAGACTGATGCAGGTGAGACCGCGCGCTTTAAGCAAACGCGATAGGTTCAAGTGATCACAAGAGATTGTGCATAAACCGGAAAAGCCCTCGGGCAGGGCTTTCTGGCCTTAGTACCGGCTAAAAAGGGATACGATAATCGTGGTCCGGATTAATTTATTTTTTTACTTCGAACATGCACGAAGTAAATTCCGCGCTATTGGTCCCGCCTTCGCAGCGAATGTTCGGGTCGTTAAGTGAGGTTCCTTCGAGCAAGAAAACTTGGTTGTCGTTCGACTTCACAACGCTGAAGCTCGAGCTCGCCAGCAAGGCCTGGTAGAAGTTGCGAATCGCGCCGCCCGTTGCGGTCGCGCTTAACGTCCCGTCACCTAAGGTAAGACGGGCGTCGTCGGCCGGGTTCACATCCAGCGTGACGATGATATCGGTGTCGACGGTGTTTTGAGAATTGAACGTCAGCGTGAAGCCCTCGCCCTGGAAGTAGTAGCCGGTCGGCACGCCCGCGTCACCCACCTTACGGACGAGCGGTGATTTGATTAAGGCGTCGGAAGTGTTCGTAGCCAAGGCCGAGTTGCGGCTGATGAGGACGGTGATCCGCTCCGTGCCGTCTTTACCGGCTTCGACGGAGATGGCGGACAGTTCTGCGTGCGCGGTAAAGGTACAGACCATCAAGGCCACGAATGCGGTTAAAGACTTCGCTAAAAACATAAAAATCCCCCCAGGACTTACGGGACATGATCGTCCACGGGGAGAGCTTACGGACATGTTCCGGAAGAGTAAACAGGGCGCTCCTCAGTAATTTGAGGCGGTTTGAGGCGAATGGTCCTCGCGCATTTCGGCGCCTTCGATACTTAATGTTGTCCACGGAATAGCGAGCAGGCGATCTTTCTCGATAAACTCTTCCGTTTCTTCGCAAATGCCGTAGGTGCCGCGTTCGATGCGGGCGAGCGCGTGTTCAACCGCCAGGAGTTGCGCGCGTAAACGCTGCTGGGTCGCGAACAAATTATTTTCGGCGAGGAGCGCGCTGCTTTGATCGGCTTCGTCACCACCACCGCCGTTACCGCGCTCACGGAAATCAAGGAAGTGCGTTTGGTAGCGGTTCAGTAGATCTGACTTTGCGGTTAATAATTTTTCTTTACAGAGTTCAATTATTTTACGGTCTAGCATCGTCGGCCCCCCGGCTAAGATATTCCTAGCTCTAGGACGGGGGCGGTGACGTAAAAGGTTACCGGCGTAAAGTTTTTTTCTTCGGCCCGGTTTGGCGTTCGTTCACGGCCGGTGCCGGCGCTTCGAAGTTGGGAGTCCAGGTCACGATCTGCGCTTCTTTAACGATGAACGGAGTTAACGGCCGGGTCAGCTCACGCTGCTCGTTCATCAAGAGCGGACCACCCACGCCTTGAAACTGGCGCATGTTGTTTAAGCTTTCGGCTAGACCGATGCGTGAACGTTCGCCGCTGGCGATGCTATTGCGTAACATCACGCCGACTTCAAAGCCTTGCGCTTCGAACATGCCGGGTTCCTCACCGAAGGTGCGCACAAAATCTTTGAAGAACTTTGAATTCTTAAACGCGGGATCGTTCGTGAGATTCGTGTCGACGAAAACGGCGTTCTCGACGTTCTTCTCGCCGCGACGAACGAGTTCGGAAGTATTCCAAACATTCGTGCCGAGCAGGCGCACGTTGTTCACGTTTTGGTACACGAGCATCGGTGCGATCTGGCCCAATGCTTTCGGGGTATCAGGAATAAAGACGGCGTCGAAATCGACGATGGGGGGAAGAATATCGTCGGGTGGGCTTTCTCGGGTCGAGATCTTCTTCTGTTTGCGGTACCAGTCGCGCAACCGGTTTTGATATTCGGAGCGGCGGTCTTCCATATAATAGGTGCCGACCAAACGTTTGATCGGGCCACGGAAGTCGGTTTCGGTCGGGTTATAAATTTGCGCGCCGGCGATCGTTCCGCCGCGGGCCAAGACTTCATCCCAGAAAAGATTTGCGTACTCGACCCCGTAGGCGTCGTTCGGATAAAGAATCGCGAAGCGTTTTAAATTCAACTGCTCCATCGCAAGTTTTACCAGCTCGCGCACTTGCATCGCGCTGGTCACGGCGTTGCGGAAGATATAGGTCCCGCTCTCCGTTAGTCCCGCTTTTTGCGACAACGCGACACTGGGCACGCCAAGCTCTTCGGTTTTTTGCGCGACGGCGGTCGCTTCGCGCGACAACAAACTTCCGACCACGGCGATGACGCTGTCTTCGGTCACGAGACGCTCGACCGCGCGGCGGGCCCCTTCGGGCGTGCCTTCGCTATCGACGACGGCCAATTTAAAGTTGGCGCGGTCGGGGCCGTAAACGCCGAGGCCCAGTTGCAAACCACGCAAAGTTTTTTGCGCGATGGGAGCGTGCTTACCGGTTAAAGGCAGGACCGTTCCGATCGCGAAGGGATCAACCCGGCGGCGCGAATCGACCTGCGCTAAATAATTCTCGGCCTGCATTTGCACGGGCATGCCTTGACCCCACTCGGCGGCCGCGGCGAATTGTTTGCGAGCGCCGTCGAAATCTTTTGCGCGGAGTCTGAGCAAGCCTAGCCGGAAGGCCGCTTGCGCACGCACGAAGCCGAATTCATTTTCGCCCACGACGCGTTCGAGGTCTTTTTCTTGGAGGTAATAATTGATGATCTCGGTCGCCCGCGCTTGCGCGTTGCCTTTAATTTCGGGCTTCGGCTCTTTCGCGTAAATGTATGCGAGCGCCCGCAGCGCTTCGATGCGGTCGCCGATCGCGCTCAAGACCGCGTAGCGGTGTTTGTAAAACTCGAGGCGTAAGTTTTCGCTCAACCCCGGAATGTTCAGCCCACGTGCGCTCAACGCACTGGACTCGTCGAGCCGGCCTAATTTGAACAACGCTTTCGAAGCGCCGAGCAAAGCCTCGCCCTCGTTTTGCGAGAAGACGTCACTTTCGACCAGGCTCATGTACGTCTTGTAAGCGAGTTCGTGCTGATTTTGTTTCGTGTAGATGCGTGCAATCTGAATCGTGGCGTCGTCGGCCACGTCGGTGTGCGGATATTTTTTGGCGATCGCGTGAAAACGCTGAAGCGCTTTTTTATCGCCGCCCGCGGCGCTCTCGACCTGGCCTTTAGTAAATTCCTGGCGCGCGTTCAGGGGAGCGGGCGTTTGCGGTTTTTTTTTAGGCGCGGTCGTGCAGGAAAAAAGCGAAAGCGAAAGTAGCGTGGCGACGGTCGCCGTGAAAGCGACCCTTACGAAACTCATCATGAACCCCTCTGTTGCATCAAGCGCTTCATCTTATCTTTGAAATCCACGACTTGAGGCGAACTATTCGCGATCTTGCGTAATTTTTCGAGTTGCTGGCGATCCTCTTCGCTGACGTTGTTTGGGACGTCGACGATAATTTTAATCAACATGTCCCCGGGCGCGTAACCGCCGATGTCGGGGAAGCCTTTGCCTTTCAAGCGAAAGATCTGGCCGGGATGGGTGCCCGCGGGGATACCGAGCGCGGCCTTACCCGTGAGAGTCGGCACCTCGACTTGCGTACCGACCAGGGCGTCCACGAAGCTCACCGGTAACTCCATCAGCACGTCGTTATCTTTACGTTTAAATAGAGGGTGATCGTGAAAGCCGATGATGACGTAAAGATCACCGGGTTTGCCGGGACCGGGCGGGCCGTCACCTTCGTTGCGAAGTTTTAAGCGTTGGCCGGCTTTCACACCGGCGGGAACCGTGATTGAAAGTTTAGCGGCGTCTTCACGGCCGCCGCGTTGGCGTACGAAACTAATTCGTTTTTCGGTTCCGGTGGCGGCTTCCTCGAGAGTGATCGTAAGAGTGTATCTGAGGTCGGGGCCGCGCGATTCCCGTGAACGACGCCCGGGTTGCGTGTCTTGCCCGAAGAATTCGCCGAAGAAATCGCTGAAGGCGTCTTGGCGCGGATCAAAGCCCGCACCGAAACCGGCGCCGGCGCCCGCGTTACCGAAACCTTCAAAGCCGCCGCGAAACGGATTCGGGCCACCTTGCTGTTGCGGCCCGCCGGTGTGGCCGAACTGATCGTACATTTGTTTTTTCTTGGCGTCCGAGAGGACGTCGTAAGCTTCGGTCGCTTCTTTGAATTTCTCTTCGGCCGATTTGTCGTTCGGATTTTTATCGGGGTGAAACTTCATCGCGAGTTTGCGATATGCTTTTTTAATTTCGTCCGCCGTTGCCTGGCGCGAAACCCCTAAGACGCTATAAAAATCCTTGTTAGCCAAAACGCGTCCTTCTTAGTTTTTTACCTAATTTTTTACTTCGGTGGTCGCGGTCGAGACGGTCACCTGCGCGGGACGGATCAATTTGTCGTGCATCTTGTAGGCTTTTTTAAAGACGTTCGCGACGTGACCCGCGGGCATGTCTTCGCGCGGCTCGCTTGAGAGCGCTTCGTGTTGGGCGGGGTCAAAGGGCTTGCCTTCGGCCTTGATCTCTTCAACGCCGTGACGTTGCAAAAGTCCACGCATCTCGGCGGCGATCATCTTCACGCCTTCGCGGAAAGATTCGGCACTCGCTTGTTTCGCGCCCGATCCTAAGGCCAACTCGAAATTGTCGAGGATGCCCAGGAAATCACGAACGAATCTTTCGGATCCGTACTTAATCAAATCACTGCGCTCTTTGATCGCGTTTTTGCGGTAATTATCGAACTCGGCCAACAGATATAGGTAATCGTTCTTGGCTTTGCTCAGAGCCTCAAGCGTTTGCGCTTCGGTTCCGGAGTTCGTGTTCTCTTCTTCGTTTTGGTTCTCTTTTTCGTTCTCGCTCATGGCCGAGACAGTATTCCAAAAACGTGAGTTCTTCAAATACCCTATTGCTGATGAGTTGCCCGTGGACCGTCAATTTCCAGCCCGGATTTCCGGCGTCCGTGGTTCGGTTCAACAATCCCGCTTTCTCCAGCTTTTCGAGCCGCGGCCAAACATACGTCAGGGTACGCTCGGAAAACTTTTGGCGCAGCGCAGCCTGAGGGAGTCCGGCCATGACCCGTAAGTGCATGTGGCAAAAATCGGTCAGGGCTTCGTGCTCAAGCAAAGCCTCGCGCTGATCGGCGGGGAGCACGGTATCCCAATCTTCGGCGCCCGCCGGCGCTTGTAGGGCGTAGGTCTTCAGCGCTTTAGGATTCCAAAAGCGGGTGCCGAAGCCGCCGAGTTTCGGATCGTAAGAATGGCTGCTTAACCCGATGCCCCAGTAGGCCCCGTCATTCCAATAACTCGCATTGTGACGCGATTCATAACCCGGCTTGGCGAAATTCGAAATTTCGTATTTACGAAGATCGAGCCGCGCGAGGCGATCCTCGATCACTTCGAACATGCGGACCTGTTCGCCCTCGGGCGGACGCCCACCGCTCATAGGGTGGCCCTCGGGCACGGTGAGGCAGTAGGCCGAAAGGTGCGGAGGTGAAAACTCACTCACCTCGTCGAGGTCCTTTTTCAAACCGTCGAGGGTCTGGCCGGGCAACGCGAACAACAAATCGAACGAGTAGTTCAACTTATACTCTTGAAGCAATTTTAAAGTTTCACGCGTGTCTTGGGCGGTGTGTTTGCGGCCACACATCGCGAGCAAACCATCGTCGAACGTTTGCGCACCGACGCTAAAACGATTGATGCCGGCCTTGAGATAGATCTCGAGTTTTTCGCGCGTAATCGTTGCGGGATTAATCTCAATCGTGCCTTCGAAACCGGATCCGTTTTCGCTTCGGCTAGGTTTAAACCCGGCGTTTGCAAGCTCCTCGCAAATGAGTACAATCAGCTCAGGGTCGAGCAAGCTCGGAGTTCCACCACCGAAGTAGAGTGTCTTGAGCTCTTTATCCGGCCAAAGATGATGGCGTTTTCTAATTTCATCGCGGACTTGGCCCACGTATTTTTGTGGCGCCAAAATTTCGGATTGTTCGAAAGTAGTGAAGTCGCAATACCGGCAACGCTGAAGACAATAGGGAATATGAACGTAAACCGACAAAGCCATGGCAGGTAGTAGCTCAAATGTTTAAAAAATATCAACTCAAAAACGGTATGCAAGTCCTCCTCGTCGAAAGCCACAAGAGCCCGGTGCTCTCCATCCAGATGTGGGTCAAAACCGGCAGCGCCGACGAGAAAAAAGGTGAAGAGGGGATCAGCCACTTCATCGAGCATTTAGTCTTCAAAGGCACGAAGAAGTACAAGGTAGGCGAGATCGCCTCGAGCGTGGAAGCCGCCGGCGGTGAGCTGAACGCTTACACGTCTTTTGACCAAACCGTATTTTACGTCACCATCTCCAAAGAGTTCCAAAAAGTGGGGTTGGACGTGATCTCGGAGATGATGGGTTTCCCGCACTTCGACGCCAAAGAAATCGACAACGAGCGGGAAGTCGTCATCGAAGAGATTAAACGTTCGCACGACAGCCCCCATCGCCAAGCTTCGCGCGCGCTATTTTCTTCGGTTTACAAAAAGCATCCCTACGGCATTCCCGTCATCGGTTACGAAGACAACATCAAAAAAGTTTCGCGCGAAGTTTTAGTTTCGTACTTCGAGGGCCGCTACAATCCGAAAACCATGACCTTGGTCATCGCGGGCGACTTTAAATCCACCGACATGCGTAAACAAATCGACGAGCACTTCGGCAAGTTTAAGCCGTCTAAGTTACGCGTCGTGAAGCGTAATCCGCACGCGGTCGCAAAACGTCCGCAAACGATTATCCAAACCGCGCCGTTCAACGAGACCATCGTGCACATGGCTTTCCCGATCCCGAAGGCCACGCACAAAGACATCGCGGCGCTCGAAGTCTTTGCGTTGATCTTAGGCCAGGGCGATTCGTCGCGCTTGAATCAGCGTTTGCGCTTGCAAGATCATTTGGTCAACTTCGCGGGCTCGTCGGTCTTCGTCGCGCGCGATCCGGGCTTCTTCGCGCTTAGCATGTCGTTGAACGAAAAAGATCTTGAGAAAGCTTTGGGCTCGTTAGTCGAAGAGGTCGGCCGCGCTTTGTCGTCGGTTCCCACGTCTAAAGAACTTGAGAAGGCGCGCACCAACTTGGCTTCCGAACAGTATTACTCCTTAGAAACGGTCGACGGGCTCGCCCGCAACTTCGGTCATTACCAAGATTTGTTCGGCGATCCTTCGTATTTCGAAAACTTCATGAAACAGGTGCGCTCGCTTACGCCCGCCGACGTTCTGAAGGCCGCGCGCAAATACATCAGCGCCGAGCACATGACCTTCGTGGTGATGTCGCCCGCGGAAAAAGCCAAGATCGAAAAGACGGTGCAGGCCGGCCTGAAAGCCTTGCAGAAGACGATCAAGAGCAATTTGAAAAGCAAAGTCGTAAAGCCGAAAGAGAAAGCGGCTAAGAAAGTGTCTTGGACCTTCAAGAAAGCGCCCGCATTGAAAACCGCGCTCGAAAAATACACTTTGGACAACGGCGTGACCGTCATCACTCGCCCGAACTTTGAAACCCCCGTGATCAACATGCGTTGCGCTTCGCTCGGCGGTTCACGTCTTGAAAACGAGGCAAACCGTGGTGCCACCGAACTTCTCTCGCGCGTCTGGAACTCGGGTGCAGGAACGTTAAGCGAATTTGAGATGAACGTACGCATTGATGAGATGGCCGCATCGCTTTCCGCCTTCGCGGGCCGCAACTCACAGGGCTTAAGCATGAGCTGCCTCCGCCCTTTCGAAAAAGACATGCTCGAATTGTTCTTCACGACCTTGCTCCAGCCCTCGTTCGAAAGCGAGGCGATCAACCGCGAGAAAAAGTCGATGATCGAGCACGTGAAGTTGCGCCAAGATAATCCCGCGCAAACGTGCATCCTTGAATTTATGAAGGCCATGTTCGGCGATCACCCGTACGGCCATGACCCCTACGGCGACGAAACGTCGATCAACAAACTGACCGCTAAATCCGTGCGCGACATCTTCAACCAACGCAGCGGTTTGACGATCGTCGCATCGGGCGCGTTTGATCCTAAAGAGTTGCGCGACCAAATCAATTCGGCCGTGGGTGGAGCTAACTTCGGCAAAGGTAAGATCGACTTACAAAAGATCACGTACCCGAAAAAAGAAGTTCGCATCTTCCGCGAAAATCCGAAGCAGCAATCGCACTTGATCGTCGGATACCCGGGGCTGGATCTAAAAAATCCCGAGCGTTACACCTTACAAGTTATGCAAGCCATCTTGGCCGGCCAGGGCGGGCGTTTGTTTATCGAGTTACGCGACAAAGCTTCCTTGGCCTACTCCGTATCGCCGATGAGAATGGAAGGCCTAGAGGGCGGCTATTTCGGCGCCTACATCGGCTGCAGTCCCGAAAAAGCGGCGACCGCGATGCGCATGATGCACGAAGAGTTCGACAAACTCGTTTCGACGCCGGTCCCCGCCGAGGAGTTGCTGCGCGCGCAGCGCTATCTGATCGGCAAACACGACATCGAGTTGCAGAAAAATTCGAGCCTCACGTCTTCGATTTTGTTCGATCACATCTACGGCATCGACTTTATGGAAACGTACAAGTTCACGGACCGCATCCGCGCCGTGACGAGCGAAGGCATCCGCAAACTTGCCGAACAAATCTTCAAACAACCCGCCGTCAAAACCCTAGTCGGCCCAACGGGCGCCTGGTAGTTAGGATTGGGCTTCTAGATCCTTATTCTTCTCAGCATGTTCGTTACCGCGTGGCCTTCGCCGGCCACGTTCCTACACCAGCCTTGCGCCTGCCGAAATCGCGGGTCATGAGTCAACTGCACCAACCTATCCGCAAGCCTATTGATCCGCGTCCAAGAAAACTGCGGCGCCTTCACCTTCAACGCCTCCGGCATGATAGCCTGCAGAATAAGATGCGAAAAATTCTGACCTTGGGCTGGCCGCATGAAATAAATCAGTTCACAGTCCAGTGCCTCTGCACACTGTCTAAGCCTGCGAAGACTGATGTCTTCGCTAACTTCAGTTTTCTCTAATCTATAGTATTCCGCTTTCGGAATATTCATTTTCTTAGCAACCTGCGCGGTCGATTTGAAAGTTGCGCTTCTAACCATTTTCAACCAAGGTTTAAAGCTTTTTGCTTTCAATATTTGCGACGTGGCGGCCTCGAGCTCTTCATACCGGTAACATTCTTCTCGCCAGATTCTAACCGCACATGCTTGTTCTTGTTCGCTGAAGGTATGCAAATGGCCCTCGCCTTACCGTCTTGTTAAAGTGATACGATACGTAGAGTGCAATCGGAGCCCGGCGGTTAGCACTCTCCATTTCCGTCGTGGGCGTCCGGGCGCTGCCGCTCGGCGGACCTGGCGGGGTGACTCCCGCGGGATAAAATATGCTTATGAAATTTAGAATCGGTGGGATGGTGTGGGGACGGTAAATGTGTGGAAATGAGATGATTGGGCGGGGTTTTGGTCTAGGTGGGTGGGATCGCGCGGGAAATCTGAAAATTTGCGATAAAATATAAGGAGATGTCCGAACTCAAGGTAGTCTCACTATGAGTCAGATTTTGCTCGAATCGCCACGTGCCTTTTTCGTGAACCAAGTCGAAGAGGCCGTGAAGCGCGTCAAGTTTGAACCCAGTCAGTTATCCCGACACTACCTCGTCGATCTGCTCGAGCATTACATGCTGGCCAGTAACCTCATGTCTAAACGCGAAACTTTGGCCGAGATGTACTTACGCGCGCAAAATTCACCGCCGCCGCTCCGCCTCGACCTGCTTAAGAAATTGGGTGATAGCAGCTTGTACATCAGTGGGTTCTTCGGTGACTCACTCAATCGCAAGATGGTGGACATCGATTATTACGTGGACATGGGCGGCGTGGCCTACCACTCACTCGCGAGTTCGGCGCAGGATGAAAAGATGTCCAGGATGTTCGGCGAGTTTGCCGCACGATTTCCTGAATTTGTCGATGTGCTCACTTTCATCAGCCAAGAGGCGATGATTCAGACGAACGGCGATCTGCTTAAGCTCTACGACCGATATATCGCGACCGGCTCGCGTCTGGCGGGGGAGCAACTGGTCGAAAAAGGTTTGCCGATTGCCGACTTGAAGAAATCCAAAGCCAACAAAATGTAACCATGCTACGGTTGATGCATGTTCAATATCGGCTTCACCGAGCTAATTATTTTGGGCTTGATCGCGCTGATTTTCATCGGCCCGCAGCAACTGCCCGAAGTCGCGCGAACGGTCGGCCGCCTGCTTAATGAGTGGAAGCGCGCGACCTCCGATTTTCAAAACACGATCACGACCCACCTGACCGAAGAAGTGCAGCAGCGGCGCACCGAAACTCAAGATGTGTATCAACAATCCGCGGACGATTATGCCAAGCACATCGCCATACCCGGTTCGCACCACGAATCCGGTGCCGGCAATCCTGAAGATTCACCCGTCGGAGCGCCCGAATTACCCGTGGGCGCGCACCCCGTAAGCGAGACGGAGAAGAAATCATGAGTTTAGATGATCAGCAGATGACGCTGGTCGAGCACCTGACCGAACTGCGTTACCGCGTGGTCAAGATGCTGCAAGGTATCGTGCTCGGTATGGGGCTATGCCTTTATTTCTCCGAAGAGATTCTTGCGGTGATTCGCAAACCCATTTTGCCTTACCTTGGCGAAGGCGGCGGGCTTGTCTTTACCGGTGTCATGGATAAATTCATGGCGCACGTCAAAGTCGGGGCGTTGGCCGGCGTGATCATAACGTGCCCATATTGGCTTTACCACGTGTGGAAATTCGTATCGCCCGGACTCTATAAGAACGAACGAAAATACGCGGCCGGATTCATTTGCATGGGCACTTTTCTGTTCTTGCTGGGTGTTTGTTTTGTTTATTTTCTCGTTTTTCCTGCGGCATTTGAATATCTCTTCGCCATCGGTGGTTCGGCCGACAAGCCGATGATCACGATTGATTCGTACCTGGGCTTTTTCGTGTTGATGACCATCATGTTCGGCGCCGCATTCGAGTTACCGCTGATCCTTCTCTTGCTGGCTATGATGGGAATGTTTGATGCGGCCTTCCTTAAAAAGAACCGTCGCATGGCCGCCGTGATCTTAGCGGTGGTTGCCGCCGTTATGTCGCCGCCCGATGCCATGAGCATGATCTTGATGTGGATTCCACTTTTGATTCTTTACGAATCCTCTATCTGGGCCATTCATTTTCTGGTGAAGCGCCCTGTGCCGACGGTATAGCGACATGATGATGCGAGCTTTGCTTTTAATTCTCATAGCACTGCCGGTCGCCGGACACGCTTTGCCCGAAGAAGAAAAAACTCGCGCCTGTCGCGAACTTTCAAACAAGACCGTCGCTTCGCAACGCAAGATCGCGTTCCAGCGATGTGTCGAGTGGGCCACCAATGAGTGCGACCGCATCGAGCGTCAATTTCACGAATCATGCATGGAGAATTCACACCTCGACAATGCGATCCGCTACGATTTTGAGCGGGGTAACTTTCGTTCGTGCGAAGCCGCCGTCATGAAGCGGGAAACGCATCGGGTTCTTTGCGACGGTCTTCGGCAAGAATGCCGCACGAACAAGGTTACGATCGGCGACAGCAGCGCGACCGGCACGTGTCAGATGTTCCGCGATGAAGACGACAAACGTGTTTGCGTAGAAGTTGAGAAGCAAGCCGACCGAATCACCGCGGCCGCGAAAGAAGAAAAAATCCGCTGCGAAGCCATGCGGCCGAAAGCGACGGCTCCGGCGCCAAACCCAATACCGGCTCCGACTTCCGGCGCGGCACCTGCGCCGACGCCCGCAAAGCCTAAAGGGTAACCGACTCTTTGAACAATCCGAAAACTTTGCGCAGTTCGTGCGAAATCTCGCCGAGCGTGACTTGGTTTTCTACGCATTCGATAAAGACCGGCATCAAATTCTCGGTGCCCTCGGCGGCCTTACGTAAACGTGCGAGTTGCGCTTCAACCTTCTTGGGATCTCGTTTCGCTTTGTAAGCTTTCAAGCGGGCGATTTGGTCGGTCGAAACTTTTTCGGAAACTTTGAGGATGTCCGAAGGGTAAGCTTCGTCTTGCACGAATTCATTTACGCCTACGACGATTTCGCGCTTCGCTTCCATGTCTTTCAGAAACTGGTAGGAAGCATTTTGAATTTCGTTTTGGATCCAGCCCGATTCGATGCACGGAACGACGCCGCCCATGCCCTCGATCCGCTCGATGTATTCTAGCGCGCGCTTCTCAATTTCGTCGGTCAGACTTTCGACGAAGTAACTGCCGCCCATGGGGTCGACGACGTCGGCGACGCCGGTTTCGAAGCCGATGATTTGTTGCGTGCGCAAAGCGATGGTCGCGGCCTTCTCGGTGGGTAGACCCAACGCTTCATCCATGGAATTAGTGTGCAGGCTTTGCGTGCCCCCGCAGACCGAAGCCAAAGCTTGGATCGCGACGCGTACGATATTGTTTTCGGGTTGCTGAGCGGTAAGCGTGCTGCCGGCGACCTGCGAGTGAAAGCGTAGCTTCATAGCTCCGGGATCTTTTGCGCCGAAACGCTCTTTCATGATCTTGGCCCACATGCGACGGGCCGCGCGGAACTTAGCGATCTCTTCGAAAAAATTATTATGCACGTTAAAGAAAAAGCTCAAGCGTTTGCCGAATTCATCGACGTTTAGGCCACGGTCGACCGCCGCTTGTACGTAGGTAATTCCGTTTGCCAGAGTGAAAGCAACTTCCTGAACGGCCGTGCTACCGGCTTCGCGAATGTGATATCCCGAAATGGAAATAGTGTTCCAGCCGGGAACTTCGTCGGTACAAAACTTAAAAATATCGGTGATGACCCTTAACGACGGCTTGGGCGGGTAGATGTACGTTCCGCGCGCGATGTACTCTTTAAGTAAATCGTTTTGGATCGTACCTTTAAGTTTGGCCAACGGGATGCCGCGCTTCTTGGCCACGGCGATGTAGAAGGCGAGGAGAATACCGGCGGTCGAATTGATCGTCATCGAGGTAGAAACGGCGTCGAGCGGAATATCCGCCATCAACGTTTCCATATCTTCGAGTGAAGAGATCGCGACGCCGACTTTACCGACTTCGCCCGTCGACATGATGTCGTCCGAGTCGTAGCCCATCTGCGTTGGTAAATCGAAAGCGACGCTTAGGCCCGAGCCGCCTTTTTGCAAAAGCATTTTGTAACGTTCGTTAGATTCTTTGGCCGAGCCGAAACCGGCGTATTGGCGCATAGTCCATAAGCGCCCGCGGTACATAGTCTCTTGCACGCCGCGGGTGAACGGGTACTCGCCCGCGTCCGGAGCGCTTTTGTCCGCCGCGGGGCCGGCAACCGCTTTATCGTAAATGCGTTTGAGCTCGATATTGCTCGACGTTTTGAATTGGCCTTCGCCTTTGCGTTCTTTAGATTCTTTCAAGCCTTTTAAACCTTCGCTTTTTCAAAAGTGACGAGCATCGCGCCGCTTTCGACGTTCTCGCCTTCTTTAACCAAGATTTCTTTGATGACGACATTCGAGGCCGCGCGCATTTCGTTTTCCATCTTCATGGCTTCCATGATCAGGATCGGATCGCCCTCTTTTAGCTCGTCACCGACCTTAACAAAAACTTTTACGATTTTGCCCGGCATGCCGGAAGACAAATTGTTGCCCGCGCCCATGCCGCCGCCGGCTTTGAGCGATTCGTGCAACAAGGCTTCCTCGTTATAGACCTTGAAGATCTTGTAGGCGCCGCGCGTGTAGACCGTGTACTCGGTACCTTTGCTGATTACGTCAACGAGGTACGATGTGTCTTTGAAGAGGAAGCTGACCGTATCGTCCAGCGAGCGGTAATCCTCTTTGCGGATATCGTGGTAAACCCAGTCGGCGTCATCTTGGCGCATGCCCACGCGCCAAGAGGTTTTGCCCTCGGCCACCGAGACCTGGTACTTCATTCCTTCGCTTTCGGCTTCGAAATACATACTACGATTTCCTCATTGAGCTTAAGCGGCCCGACTTCTTCCATTGGCTGGCCAAGTTGTAATCACCCACGTCGCGCGATTTGCTTTGGATGTAAGCTTCGATCGCCGCCGAAATCAAAAAGACTTCGTCGTCGACGAACATGAAAAGCTCTTTGTGCTTTTTGCCGTGAATTTCTTGGTCGATGAACTGGGTCGTGTACGAGCCGTCCAAGAACTTAGGGTGTTGCAAAATATTTTTATGCAAAACGATGTTCGACTTAATTCCGGTCAGCATGTACTCGGCCAGCGCGCGCTGTGCACGCTCGATACATTCTTTGCGGTTGGCGCCCCAGACGATCAGCTTCGCGATCATGGGATCGTAGTGAATCGGCACTTCGTAACCGGGGTAAGCGCAGTTGTCCAACCGTACGAACGGTCCCGCGGGCATGCGGTATTTACGAATCTTGCCCGGCGCCGGCGTGAAGTTCACCGGATCTTCCGCGCAAATACGTAACTCAATCGCGTGGCCTTTTTGCTTAACGTCCGATTGCTTGAAGGTCAGCGGATTACCGAGGGCCACGCCGATTTGTTCTTTAACCAAATCGTAGCCGACCACCAGCTCGGTCACGGGATGTTCGACCTGGAGGCGGGTGTTCATCTCCATGAAGAAGAATTCTTTTGTCTTGTTGTCGAAGATGAATTCGATCGTGCCGGCACCGACGTACTGGATAGATTTCGCGGCGGCCACCGCGACGGCGCCGAGTTTTTCGCGGACGTCATCGGGTACGGAAACCGAGGGGCATTCTTCGATGATCTTTTGGTTACGCCGTTGCATCGAGCATTCGCGTTCGTAAAGGTGGACCACGTTGCCGTGCGTGTCGCCGAACACTTGCACTTCGATGTGCTTCGGGTTTTGGACGAAACGTTCCATGAAGACGCGGTCGTCTTTGAAATAGTTCTTACCTTCGCTTTGGCACGCACGAAAAGCGCCCGCCAATTCTTTAGGATCGTGAACGACGCGAATCCCTTTACCACCGCCGCCGGCCGAAGCTTTCAAGATCACCGGGTAGCCGATGCGTTTCGCTTCGTTCGCCGCTTCGACATCATCCTTCAAAGCGCCGGCGCTGCCGGGCACGCAAGGCACGCCGGCTTTCATCATCAACTCACGCGATGCGAGCTTGTCGCCCATCGCGAGAATATTTTCGACGGTCGGGCCGATAAAAGTGAGGCCCGCTTCCTTGATGCGTTTCGCGAACTCGGGACTTTCGCTTAAGAATCCGTAGCCGGGATGGATCGCATCCGCGCCCGATTTTTTCGCGACTTCAAGAATCTTGTCGATGTTGAGGTACGACTGCGCACTGGGGGGCGGGCCGATATGGTAGGCCTCGTCGGCGAGCAAGACGTGCAGGCCGTTACGGTCGGCATCCGAATAAACGGCGACCGACGTGACACCGAGTTCGCGCAGGGTGCGGGTGACCCGCAAAGAAATCTCACCGCGATTAGCGATCAAAACTTTTTTAAACATTTTGGTACTGCTGGTCGTGCTCGTCATAGCGGAATGTTCCCGTGTTTCTTAGGCGGGTTGGTGTCCCGTTTGTTTTTCAACATCTCGAGCGAATCGATCAAGCGTTTGCGCGTGTACGCGGGCTCGATTACTTCGTCGATGTAACCGGCTTCGGCCGCAACGTAAGGATTGGCGAACTTGGCCTCGTAGTCCTTCGTCAGTTTCGTGCGCTCGGCCACTTGGTCTTTAGCTTTAAGAATTGCCGCGCGCGAAATGATATTCACCGCGCCTTCGGCACCCATGACCGCAATTTCCGCCGTTGGGTAAGCCATGTTGATGTCACCGCGCAAATGCTTCGACGACATCACGTCGTATGCGCCGCCGTAGGCTTTGCGCGTGATGATCGTGATTTTGGGCACGGTCGCCTCGGCGTAAGCGTACATAAGCTTGGCGCCGTGGGTGATGATGCCTGCCCACTCTTGATCGGTACCGGGCAAAAAGCCGGGCACGTCGACGAACGTCACGACCGGAATGTTGAACGCGTCACAAAAACGGATGAAGCGCGCGGCTTTTACCGACGCTTCGATGTTCAAGCAACCCGCCAACACCTGCGGCTGATTCGCTACGATGCCGACCGAGCGGCCGTTGAGCCGCGCGAAGCCGACCACGATATTGCGCGCGTAAGCTTGGTGCACTTCAAGGAAGTAAGCTTCGTCGACGACCTTCGTGATCAGTTGGATCACGTCGTAAGGTTTGCGCGGGTTATCGGGGATAAAGTTGTTAAGCGATTCTTCGACGCGGTCGGGGCGATCCTTCGTCGGTAAAACCGGCGAGTCGTCTAAATTGTTCGACGGCAAGAAGTTGAGCAGCTCGCGGATCATCAGTAAGCAATGACGGTCGTCCTCGGTCGCGAAATGCGCAACGCCTGATTTCGATGCGTGCGTTAGCGCGCCACCCAAATCTTCTTTGGTCACTTCTTCGTGGGTGACGGCCTTGATGACTTCGGGGCCCGTTACGAACATGTAGGACGTGTTTTTAACCATGAAGATAAAATCGGTAAGGGAAGGCGAGTAAACCGCGCCGCCCGCGCATGGCCCCATGATCGCGCTGATCTGCGGAACGACACCGCTCGATGTGACGTTGCGCAGGAAGATGTCGGCGTAACCGCCGAGGGCTTCAACACCTTCTTGAATGCGGGCGCCGCCCGAGTCGTTTAAGCCGATGACCGGCGCGCCGTTCTTGACGGCCATGTCCATGATCTTGATGATTTTGTTCGCTTGCGTTCGCGACATCGAACCACCGAAAACGGTGAAATCTTGCGAGTAAACATAAACGATTTTGCCGTTTACGCGGCCGTAACCGGTAACGACACCGTCGCCGGGAACTTTTTGCGAGCCCATGCCGAAGTTTTCGCAACGATGAGTAACAAAACGGTCGATCTCGACGAAGCTGGCCGGATCGAGCAAAACGTCAAGACGTTCGCGCGCGGTTAGGCGACCGCCGGCTTTGTGTTTCGCGATGCGGTCACTGCCGCCGCCGATGAATGCATTCTCGTTACGTGCCTCAAGCTCTTCCAACTTTTGCAAAGTGGTCGTCGGGGCGCCGGTGATTTCTACTTCCATTTGTTTCCTCATCTTAAGGATCACACGCTTGTGACCCTGAATTTTTTTAGCCTAATTAAATATGCATGTTCTCAGGACCGCAAGCTTGCGGTCCGCAAGGTCGAACATTACGGATAGTTACGGCCGTAGAGCCGCGGGAACGGGATCGTTTCGCGAACGTGTTGGATGCCGCTGATCCACGCGACGGTGCGTTCGAGCCCAAGGCCGAAGCCCGCGTGCGGAAACGTTCCGTATTTGCGAACATCCAAGTACCATTCGAAATCTTTGACGTTCAAGTTGTGCTCGCCGATTTTGCGCACCAACGTGTCGTGCGAAATTTCACGTTCGCCACCACCGATGACTTCGCCGTAGCCTTCGGGCGCGAGTAGATCGCAGCTCATGCTGTACTCGGGCTCGGTCGGGTCTTCTTTAAAGTAGAACGCTTTAATCGCCGAGGGGAAGTGATGCACGAAAACCGGCTTTTCAAATTTCGCGCTGATGATCGCCTCGTCGGGCGCGCCGAAATCGCCGCCGACTTGAAACGCGGGATTTTCTTTTAGAATCATTTGCGCGGCTTCTTTGTAGTGCAGACGCGGGAACGGCGCGATGACCTTTTGCAGTTGGGTCGTGTCGCGTTCGAGAGTCTTTAACTCTTCGGCTTTGTTTTTGAGCGTACGCTGGATCACGTACTCAACGAACTGCTCGGCCAATTCCATGTTGTCGTACAAATCGTTAAACGCAACTTCCGGTTCCACCATCCAAAATTCGATTAAGTGGCGGCGGGTTTTCGATTTTTCGGCGCGGAAGGTGGGGCCGAAGCAATAGACCTTACCGAAAGCCGCGGCGGTCGCTTCCATATAGAGCTGGCCACTTTGGGATAAGTAAGCTTTTTCGTCGAAGTATTTGGTTTCGAACAACGTCGAAGTGCCTTCGCAAGCCGAAGGCGTAAAGATCGGCGCATCGGTCAGCGTGAACCCGCGGCCGTCGAAAAAATCGCGGATGGCGGCAACGATCTCGGCCCGGACGCGCAACAAAGCGTGTTGCTTCTTCGAGCGGATCCAAAGGTGGCGATTGTTCATTAAAAAATCGGGGCCGTGATCCTTAGGCGAGATCGGGTAGTCGACGCTGCCGCCGATGATTTCGAGCTCGCGCGCACTGATTTCAAAACCCCCGGGGCTGCGCTTCTCTTCACGCACGACGCCGGTGACTTTGACGGAAGTCTCCTGACTTAGTTTTTCGAAAACTTCGAACGACTCTTCCGAACATTCGCCGCGGAAGTAAACGCATTGTGCGATGCCGGTGCCGTCGCGCAGAAGTAGGAATTTGATTTTGCCGCTGGAGCGGTGATTGTAAACCCAGCCTTTAAGCTCGACGGTTTTGCCAACGTGGTCTTTGAGATCGGAAATGTAAACCCGCATGAATAACCCTTATCGCAATATATAGAAGGGTTTAATTATCACGGGCTTGGAAGCTTTGGAAATAGTCGGCGATGGCGCGGAGCGCCGCTACGCGAGCGGTGGCGACGCCCGCGTCCGGCGCAAGGCGTTAGTGCCCGAGGAAGGTCAGCGCCTGACCCAAGCTCATGCGGCCTTGTGAAGCATTGAGATATTCCGACTTCTTAGAAGCCGAAGAATAAAGCGCTTGTCTAATATCCGCTACACTCGCTTCCGGGTTGTTGCTGAGAAGAAGCGCAACCGCGCCGGTCACGAACGGCGTCGCCATGCTCGTTCCGGTGAGCGAAGCCATCTTGCCGCCCGGGAAAGTAGAAATGATGTCACTGCCCGGCGCGAAGATGTGAACGTGCAACGGGCCGTAATTGGAATATTCGGCCATGTGATCCTGCTCGCCGGTCGCGCCGACCACAATTTGTGCGGCGTAATCCAGCGCCGCGGGGTACATCGGCGTGCGATCAATGTTCGTCGAATTATTGCCGGCGGCGGAAACGAAGATCACGCCGTCATTTTCGAGCGCCGCGATCGCTTCCTTGAGAGATCTTGAACAGCCCGAGCCGCCCCATGAAGCATTGATGACTTTTGCGCCACGCTTGACGGCGTATTCAATCGCGTAAACTCCGTTCAACATCGTGCCCGAGCCGTTTTCATCCAGAAAGGCGAGCGGTAAAACTTTTGCCGAGGGCGCCATTCCTTGAACGTACGTGGCACTTTGAGCGTCGACGTCGTTGTGCGCACCCGCGATGATACCGGCGATGTGCGTGCCGTGACCGGTGTGATCTTTGAGAAGAGGTTTGTTCGTCGTGAAATCCCAGCCGCCCGAGTCATCGACGAAACCGTTACCGTCGTCATCGATGCCGTTGGTAGCTTTGTCTTTACCTTGTTTGTCTTGCCCAAGTTCGCCGGCATTGGTCGCCAATTGTTTGCGCAATTGCGGATGATTAATATCCATTCCGGTATCGACGATCGCGACCGTTACGCCTGCGCCGCGTATATTTTTCTGCCACAACGCGGGCGCGTTTACTCTCGATGCGCCCCAGTTGTCGGCGTAACGAACATCCTGCGCAAGCACTCGTACGACGTCGGCCGTTTGAACTTTGAAGTCGTGTTCGGCGAAAGAAATTTCCGGCAAATGTTCGGTGAGAAAGCCGTCGATAAATTCTTGTTTTGAGGAAGCCGGCACCCTGTCTAAACGGCCGTCGAAATATTTTACGACGAAACTGTTGGGTAAAGCGTCGGCTTCGCAAGCCTCGCCCGCCTTTTCAAACACGGCCGATGAAGTTCTTTGTTTTCCGCAAGCCGATAAAGAAATAAGCGCGAAAATAACACCGACGAAACGACGACAATCCGTAATCACCAAATCCCCTTCCTGGAGACAAAAGGCCGAAAGCCTCTTTAGTATTGTCGTTTGGGAAGGAAGATAGGGTTAGTCCAATAAACCCGGAACGCACCTAACGGAGCGGTCCTCGGCCAAAACTAGACCTGATATGAGAGATCGTAGGCTTACTCGAGACGGGCGAGGCCTTGGGAGCGATGTAAATTAAAATTCGCAGGCGCAGAATTCGGGGGCGTTTTCCATGGTGTTAAAGCGGAAGCAGGGTGCTTTGTCGGATTCGCGCTCGAACTTATCGAAGGTGTGTTGAACGGTGACGCCGTTTTCGGTGATGAAAAGTGTATCGCCGACGAGGCCCCACGTGCCCTTTTTCTCGGATTCGACGCTGAAGCGAGACTTGTTGGTCATCAAGTTCACGCGGCGAAAAGCGACGGCGTTTTCCTGGAAACGTAACGAAGCGATGGTGGTTTTTCCGGCCGGGTCGACAACCGGAACTGCGCACATCTCACTGGCGGTCAGGAGCTGACCTGTTTTCGTTTTCACGCCTACCGCTTGTTTATTCTTTTTAGCTTTCGAAGCGGCGCCTTCACGGTTGGAATCGCAGGCGATCAGGGCCGCCATTACGGTCACAATGAGGGCGCAGGCGGTGACGAATTTCGGCATAGATTCAGGTAAGAACTGGCGCATAGACCGTCTCCAAAGCTTTAGGATGTTTTCACCTTTATATAGAGCAAACCCGGTGCCCAGCCCGGCCCGGATCCCCGGATGAAAGCGGAATTAAATTAATCTCACGTGACGGTAAATTCATGAAAACGGGGTTAGGATCGGCGCATGAAATACCCCGTTGCTTTCCTGCTTTTGCTTAGCGCCGTTCGCGCCCAGGCCGAACCGTTACTCACCGAAAAATTCAAGCACGCGCGTGGCCTAAAAGCCTACGAGGTGCAAACGCTGCATTACAATCGCGTCGCTTGTGAGCGGCGGATCTATTCGCAGACGGGAAAGTCGGTGGAAGGTGATGCGGACCTGAAAGCAACTAACACCGGCGCCGATCTCGCGGAGATTGAATTCCCCGCGTACATCAACATGAATAGTTTCAACTCGGTAAACCCGTTCGGTAACGGCGTTGAAAGCCTCGAGACGATGACCGGCCGGCGCTTGATCAAAACACATCCTTGGCCGGCGGAACGCTCCCTAATTTTAGAGAAGAAGATCAACGTCACCTTCGCGGACGATCGCAAACCCGTACTGGCCGAGGCGGTGACGGAAGTTCGCGTCAGTGAAGAAAGTTATCCTTCGACCTATCTGGTGAAAGAAACGATCAAGTTACCCGAACCGTTTTCGGTTTTTTATATTTGCCGATAGGCGCGAGCCTAGGCAGACGGTTGATGAGCTCGCGGATTTCTTCGTTGGCTTCACGCGTGATTACGGCCGAGTCGTAAATTTGGTGGCGGCCGTCGCGCACGACCGCTTTGCCGTCGATGAAAACGTCACGTACGTCGCGGCCGGAGCAAGAGTAAACCAATGCCGAGTAAGGATCGGCCACGGTGGCGGCGCTCGGGTGGTCGCGTTTGACGATGACGATGTCGGCGCGTTTGCCCGGTTCGAGCGAGCCGATTTTATCTTCGGCGTTCAAAACTCGTGCGCCGCCGAGAGTCGCTAGCTCGAAAGCTTCTCGTGCGGGCAGCGCCGTCGGGCCGAATAACGGTTTTTGCAAGAGGGCCGCGAGCCGCATTTCCATGAATGCGTCCATCACGTTGTTACAAGGAGCACCGTCGGAACCTAAACCGATCTTCATGCCTTTTTTCAAATACGTCGTGATCTTTGCAATGCCGCTGGCGAGTTTTAAGTTTGAGCTCGGGCAGTGCGCGAGACCCGCTTGCGCCTTCACCATGTCGGTAACTTCCGTGTTGGATAGGTGGATGCCGTGAGCGATGACGGATTTTTTGCCAAGCAAGCCGAGTTTTTTTAAAAATTGTATGTTGGGCAAGCCGGAACGTTTTTTAATTAACGCGACTTCGTGTTTATTTTCGCTGGCGTGCGTATGCATAATAAGATCATGCTCTTTTTGTAAGGCTGCGCAGTCGCGCAAGATCTTATCGCTGCATGAGATACCGAAACGCGGGCTCACCGCGTACTGAAGGCGCGGCGTTTTCAAATGCCAATATTTGATCAGGCTCCGCGAATAGGCGAGGCTATCTTGCCGTTCACGGTAAAGCGGACCCGATGTGGCTTTGAGATCCATCAGACAATTCCCGCCCCAGTAGCGCATTCCCGAGTGGTCCGCCTCCTCAAAAACAACTTCGTGCAAGCGTACGGTGCCCATATCAAGGATGGCGGTCGTTCCGGAAAGCTGCATTTCGAGTAAACCCAACCGGGCCGAGGCGCGCACCGATTCGGCGTTATGCGCATTCTCCATCGGCCAGATTTTTTGCTTTAACCAATCGAGCAGCTCTAGGTCATCGGCTAAACCGCGGAACAAAGTTTGAACCAGATGCACGTGCACCTGCACGAGCCCGGGAATGACGAAACATTCTCGCGCGTCGATCGTTTCCTCGCCGGCGGCAGTTTTTAAGTTCTCACCGATTTCGATGATCACGCCGTCCTTCAGACGAAGGTCGCCGACGCGCACTTCGCGCTTAGCGTTCATCGTGACGAGGCAACCACCGCGGATTAGACTCATGATAGGGGCTTCACCGAAAGCAGGGGTTTCACCCTAGCCGTGAAGTCGATGAGGGCCTTCGCGAATTTGCCTTCGGATTTGGCCGCGACGTCTTTGACTTCTTCGTGCGAGAGTTTGGTTTTCGATAAGCCGGTGCCTAAGTTGGTGATGCAACTTAGACCGACGATCTTCATGCCCGCGTGACGGGCGGCCATGACCTCGGCCACCGTGGACATGCCGACGCTGCCGCCGCCGAGTTTACCGTAAAAGGCGATCTCGGCCGCCGTTTCGTAGGTCGGACCCATAACGCCGACGTAAACGCCTTCGTGCACGCGCGGGGTCTGCTTTTTGAGCGATGCCTTAAGAACGGCACTCATTTTTTTGTCGAACGGTTCGGTCATGTCGACGAAGCGCGGACCGTAATTCCAGTTGGGACCACGCAAAGGATTGCCCCCCGTCATGTTCAAAATATCTTTGAGGACCATGAAGTCGCCGGCCTTCATCTGTTTCTTCAAACCACCGGCGGCGTTGGTTAACACGACGTTCTTCACGCCGAGGGCGGCTAGCGTCCGCACCGGGTACATAACCTGATCCCAAGTCAAACCTTCGTACGCGTGCAAGCGTCCTTGTAAAACGGCGACGTTCACGCCTTGCAGAGTACCTAAAATGAGTTTACCAGTGTGGCCTTCAACGGTGACCGGGCAAAAGTGCGGAAGATCTTGAAAATTAATTTCGGCAACCGGCGAAACTTCTTTGGCGAAGCCGCCGAGGCCCGAGCCGAGCACGAATCCGAGCGTGGGTTTTAGCGTGGCCCGCTTGGCGATGAAGGCAAGGGTTTCGGCCAGTTGTTTATCGATCATGTGAGTACCTCGTGAATCAACGGTGATCTCGTCACCGGCGTTTTTGAAATAGTGAAACTTTCGAGCAAGACGGGCCCGGCGGCTTGAGCTTTCGCGGCACCGGCGCAGTGGATCTTAAAAAGGATTTGCCCCGCTTCGATTTTTTGCCCTTGTTCGCAATAAACTTCTAAACCGGCCGATAGATCGAGCGCATCTTTTTGGAACGCGCGCCCGGCGCCGAGGTGCACGCAAGCCAATCCGATTTTTTCAAGATCGGTGAATTTAAAGTAACCGCCTTCAACGGCGCGGACCTCTTCCGAATATTTCGCGGCGGGGAGGCCCGCGGCTAAATCTCCGCCTTGCGCAGTCGTCATCTCCGTAAATTTATGTAAAGCCGAACCATCGGCGAGGGCCGCCGCCGCCATCGTACGTCCTTGCTCAATCGAAACCGCTTTGCCACCGAGTAAGATCATATGCGCGGCCAACTCTAAAGTGAGCTCAAGGGTGTCGGCGAACGATTTGCCTTCCGCTTTCGAAGTTCGGCCGTTCAAGATTTCTAAGCACTCAAAAACTTCGAGCGAGTTACCGACGAAGCGGCCGAGCGGTTCGTCCATGCGGGTGATCAGCGCGGTCACCCGTTTATCGAAACGGCGTCCGATATCCATCAGCGCAAGCGCAAGCCCGCGGGCCTTAGCCGGCGTTTTCATAAAAGCGCCCGATCCGGCTTTGACGTCTAACACGAGTGCCGACATCCCCTCGGCCAACTTCTTAGACATGATCGAACCGCAAATCAGCGGGTTCGAATCGACGGTCCCGGTCACGTCACGTAGGGCGTAAAGTTTTCGATCGGCCGGGCAGATTTCTTTCGTCTGACCGATAATCGCGGTTCCGACGGTCCCCAGTTGTTTTTTGAATTTTTCAAAGCCGATCGCAACGTCGAACCCGCGAATACTCTCTAGCTTATCGAGCGTGCCGCCGGTGTGGGCCAGACCCCGGCCCGCCATCATCGGGACGGGAATGCCGAGCGAAGCGACGATGGGGGCGAGCAGCAAACTTGTTTTGTCGCCGATTCCGCCGGTCGAATGTTTATCGACGGTCGTGCCTAAATGCGAAAGATCGAGCACCAAGCCCGAATCGCGCATCTCATGCGTAAGCCAAGCCGTCTCTTCAGCGTTCATGCCGCTGAAGCAGACCGCCATTAGCCACGCGGCCATCTGGTAATCCGGAATTTCGTCCTTCGCGTAGGCTTGGATTAAAAATTCTATTTCCTGCGGAGTGTGCGCGCCGCCGAAACGCTTTTTGCGAATAAGCTCGGCGGGCAGAAAAGACATCAGTATTCGTCTTTCTGTTCGGAAGGATTGGGTGAACCGCCGGCAACGCCGAGCATAGCTACGCCGCTCGAAGTTCCGATTCGGGTCGCGCCGGCTTCGATCATGGCCATCATTGTTTCACGGTCGCGAATACCGCCGCTGGCTTTGACTTCAAGTTGCCCGTCGACCGTTTCTTTCATGATCTTGACCGCGTGAACGGTCGCGCCGCCGGGGCCGAAGCCGGTCGAAGTCTTTACGAAGTCGGCGCCCGCGATGATGCAAACGGCGCAAGCACTTCGAATTTCATCGTCGGTAAGCAGCGCGGTTTCTAAAATCACTTTTACGGTTCGCCCCTGCGCGGCCTTGATGACCGACGCAATTTCGTTCTCAACCGCGGCGAGGTTACCGTCTTTAAACGCCCCGATGTTCATGACCATGTCGATCTCGGTCGCCCCGTCGGCGCAAGCGCGGACGGTCTCTAATGCCTTTACTTCGGCACGATTTGCGCCGAGCGGAAAGCCGATCACCGTACAAACTTTAACGCCCGAGCCCTTCAGAAGTTCTGCGCACGTGGCCACCCGAAATGGATGAACGCAGACGGCAGCGAAGCGAAACTTTTTTGCTTCTTTGCAGAGCTGTTCGATCTGCGCGCGGGTCGCTTCGGGTTTGAGTAAAGTGTGATCGATCATCGAAGCGAGGGGAGCGCTTTGCGTTATCGGGGCCATAAATCCTTCTCTAGGTAGATAGTCCCGCCCAATTTGCTACACTACTAAAAACGACGGCGGGACGATGACGAGCGGAAACATTACCAAACATTACTTTATTTCCGGCCGAGTTCAAGGCGTGGGCTTTCGCGCCTTCACTCAGCGCATCGCCGAAGAGTCGAAGCTCAACGGTTGGGTCCGTAATCTTCCCGATGGCCGGGTCGAAGCCCTAGTTAAAGGTGCAACACCTGCGGTACAATCCTTCGAGGCGCTTTTACGTCGCGGCCCGCACCACGGTGAAATCACCCAAGTTGAAGTGCGCGACGGCGATGCCGAGAGTATTCCCAATCAATTCGAAATCCGAAAGGACGGCCGCTGATATGATTAAAACGATCGTTTTGTTCGCGATGACCTTGAGCCTTGCGACCAGCCTGACCTTCGCGCCGCACGCCGCTGCGCAAAGAAACAAAAGCCAGACGAGCGGCGGTGGCGGTGGAGCCAGTAAGCATTTATCAACGATCGTGTTCGCGGGGATTGCGGGCGCGGTGCTCGGACTTTCGACTCTGAGTTTTTACGGCCGCCCGCAGGAAAAACTCTCGCACATCGCGCTGGGCGCGGCGATAGGCGTAATTGGCGGGACGATGTACACGACCTTCAAGGCCGCGACCGAACCCAAAGATTTCTACAACCTTCGCGAGCGAGGGCCTAATCCCGAAATCTGGAATTTAGCGTTAGAGCAGCGGGCGATGCCCGCTGCGTACGTGCCGCGCGCCACTTTCACGCTCGACTTTTAGATTCGCGTTTATACTTTGCGTTTGAAGAAGCCCGCGGCTCCGCCGGAACCTTCGACGCTGGTGATCTTGAGGCCCGAATCTTTCGTGATCCCGCTCACCTTGGCGCTGGCTTGGGTGCTGGGAGCACTCTCTTCCTTCTTTTCCTTCTTACCTAAGAAGGTATTCGCCATAACCTTGTCGACTTTGCCCTCTTCGACCAATTTCTTGAGGTGATGTTCGAAGGTCATATTCCCGCCGTCCATTTGCGTTTGCATGATGGAAGGAATTTGGTGCGTCTTCGATTCACGGATCAAGTTGGCGACGGCGTGCGAGTTGGTCAGGATTTCGTAAGCGGCGACCCGGCCCGGTTTATCCGCGCGCGGGAACAGAGTTTGCGCGACGACGCCGCGTAAGCTCTCGGACAACATAACCCGTACCTGCGATTGCTGCGCTTGCGGGAAAACGTCGATGATACGATCTACGGTCTTAGGCGCGTTGTTCGTGTGCAAGGTTCCGAAGACCAAGTGACCGGTTTCGGCCGCGGTCATCGCGAGCTGGATCGTTTCTAAGTCACGCAATTCTCCCACCAGGATAATATCCGGATCTTCACGTAAACTCGCTTTCAGCGCGTTCGCGAAAGATTTGGTGTGATTGTGTACTTCGCGCTGGTTGATCAGCGACATTTTATTTTCGTGCACGAATTCGATCGGATCTTCGATCGTGATGATGTGCTCTTTGCGGGTGATGTTAATTTCGTTGATCAACGAAGCGAGCGTCGTCGATTTACCCGAGCCGGTAGGGCCGGTCACGAGCACGAGCCCGCGAGGCGTATCGATCAAATCCAAAATGTGCTGCGGCAAATTCAATTCTTTAGCGCTCTTGATGACTTCGGGAATAACACGGAACACGCCGCCCATTCCACGACGCTGCATGAACACGTTCACGCGGAATCGTCCGGTGCCGGGTATCGCGTACGAAGTATCCAGCTCCCAGTTGTCGACGAATTGCCTTTTTTGTTTTTCGTTGAGGATCTCGAAGACCAAAGCTTGGATCGCTTCGTTCACGAGGGGAGGGTGATTTAGCGAAACCATTTCTCCGTGAATCCGGAAATACGGAGCCGTGCCCGCGGACAAATGCATGTCCGAAGCGTTTTGCTGTACCATCAACTTAAAGAGCTTATCTATTTCTGCCACGGGAATTCTCCTGCTATCTCTTCGGCTTAGCTCACGCCTCGCTTAACTCTATTTGTTGCGGGACCGGGCTTTCGTCATGTACTGTGCCCGCATGTCTGCCGAAATATTGATCAACGTTAGACCCAACCTCACCCGCGTCGCTTACGTCGAAGACGGAATACTCAATGATTTGAAGATCGAGCGTGGCGGTAGCCCGACGTTGGTCGGGTCGATTTACAAAGGCCGCGTCGTTCGCGTCTTGCCCGGTATGCAGGCGGCTTTCGTCGACATCGGTCTAGACCGCGCCGCCTTCCTCTACGTAGCCGACGTTCGCGCCGACCTCGACGGCGCTCCGCCGTTTTACATGGAGCAAGATGAGACCCCCGCCGCGCCCGACGAACACGCGCCCGAAACCGTCGTGCCCCACTCGACGATTCAGGATCTCTTGCACGAAGGCCAGATCATCATGGTGCAAGTCGCGAAAGACCCTCTAGGCAGCAAAGGCGCACGGATCACCACGCACATCTCGCTCGCCGGCCGTCACGTGGTGTTCATGCCCACGTTGCAACACCTCGGTATTTCCCGCCGCATCGAAAGCGAAACCGAACGTGAAAGATTAAAAAAAATCGTCGAGAGCTTAAAGCCTAAAGGCGGCGTCATCATCCGCACCGCTTGCGAAGGCGCCACCGCCGAAAATTTATCGGCCGATCTCGATTACCTGAATCGATTGTGGACCGAAGTTGAAAAAGGCTACGACAAGCGCAAAACCCCGGGCATCGTGCATCCCGAAATCGACGTCGAGCTCCGCGCGTTACGCGATCTGCTTAACGAAAAAGTGACTCGCGTTTTAGTCGACGACCAAAAAGCGCACAAAAAAGTTTTGCAGTTCATCAATCAGTTTATGCCCAAGCACGGCAAATCGGTCACGCTCCACACCGGCCCGCAGCCGCTGTTTGATTTGTATGATTTAGATTTAGAGATTTCCCGGTCGCTCGACCGCAAGGTTTGGTTAAAGTCGGGTGGTTATATAGTTATCGACGAGGCCGAAGCGTTGGTCGTTATCGATATCAATACCGGCCGCTTCGTCGGCAAAAAAGATCTCGAAGACACGATTTTGAAGACCAACCTCGAAGCGGTAAAAGAAATCGCCCACCAGCTCCGCATCCGTAATTGCGGGGGCATCATCATTATAGATTTTATTGATATGGAAAACCCGGTTCACCGCGAACGGGTCATGAATCAGCTCAAACTCGAGCTCGCCAGCGATTTAGCGAAGACAAGCGTCGTCAATATGTCCGAGCTGGGCCTTGTCGAAATGACCCGCAAGCGCATTCGGCCCTCCCTGGTTTCGTCGCTGTGCGAGCCCTGCACGTACTGCGAGGGTAAGGGCTATATCAAGCGTAAGTCCACGATAGCGCAGGAGATTTTCCTGGCGTTGGAGCGTGAAGTGTTGCGTTCTAACACCGGCGGGGCGGTGGTTCATTGCCATTCCGCGGTGGCCGATTGGATCTACGAGGAGGAACAAGAAGCGCTCGAGGCCGTCGAAACCAAAATTCAGCATCCCGTCGTCTTCAAAGTGGAACCCGGCTACCACATCGAACAATTCGAGCTTAGCGCCCGCATTCCTTGACAGGCCAAGCCTCACCTGGCATTTCATCCTATTCGATCCTTTTAAAATGTGCGGGCCTAAAGTTCTAGGTCCTCGATTCAGGAGTTTGCATGTACGCGATCATTAAGGCCGGCGGAAAACAGTACACCGTAAAGCCCGGCGATGTTGTCCGAGTTGAAAAGATGGAAGCCGAACTCGGTTCCGAGCTTCAAATGAAAGACCTCTTGATGGTCGGTGGCGAAAAAACTTTCGTCGGCGGCGATCTGGGTAAAGCTCTCGTGACCATCGTTGTAACGAATCAAGAGCGTGGCCCTAAGCTCGTTGTCTTCAAAAAGCGACGCCGCCAAGGTTACCGCCGCATGGGTGGACACCGTCAGCCCTACACCGAAATTTTCATCAAATCGATCACCAGCCCCGAAGGCACCGTAGCCAACGCCGAAGGCAAAGCTCAGGTCTTCAATCCTGAAAAGAAAGCCGCGAAAGTGGCTAAGCTTGCCGAAGTCCGCGAAGGCTGGAAACAAGCGAAACGCGCGGCCCGCAAAGCCGGCGAGACCGTTACTCCGCGCCGCAAAGCAGCAACAGGTCAGAAAAAATACACGACCACGAACTTACCGGTCGTCGGCAGCAGCAACGCTCCCGTAAAGGCCGCAGCTCCGAAATCGACCACTAAAGGTGGAACGACCGCGAAGACGAAAGCCGTCGGTAAAAAACCGGCCGCGAAGAAGACCGCTAAAAAAGCTACGAAAAAGAAAAACTCAGCTAAGGCATAGAGATTGCGGGTCGCAGGTTGCGATCCTTTGACTTAAAATTGCGGATCGCAACGTTGCGGTCCTTAAAAGAGGCACGAAATGGCATCAAAAAAAGCAGCAGGTAGTACAAAGAACGGCCGGGACTCACAGAGTAAACGCTTAGGCGTGAAGCGCTTCGGCGGCGAAACCGTTCAACCGGGCACCATCATCGTTCGTCAGCGTGGAACTAAGTTCGACGTTGGCCGTAATGTTAAATTGGGCCGCGATTTCACGATCTTTGCCTTGATCGAAGGCCAAGTGAAGTTCGAGCGTTTGAACCGCGATAAATTCAAAATCAGCGTTTATCCGCGCGACGCGGCTGCAACCGCAAAGCCCGAGGGCAAAAAGCCCGCGAAAACTAAGGCTGCGTAACGATATTGCGGGTTCGCCGGCGCGAACCCTCACTTACATCTCTATTTATTAGTTAAATAGTGAAGCCCAGCCGCGCAGGTTGGGCGTTTTATTTTGCGGGACCGCAGCCGCGGTCCCTTAGTATTTGCGGGACGCAAGCTTGCGTCCCTGGATATTTTGCGGGACGCAAGCTTGCGTCCCTTAATTCTTTTGAACGTGCGGGTTAACAGTGAAGTTTATCGACGAAGTTAGAATATCGGTCGCGTCGGGCAAAGGTGGTCCGGGGGCGGTCAGTTTTCGTCGTGAAGCTATGGTGCCGCGTGGTGGACCCGACGGCGGAGACGGCGGCAAAGGCGGAAGCATCGTCCTAAAAGTCGATCCGCGCCTTCACTCCCTCCTCGATTTACGTTTTAAGAAAAGCTACAAGGCAGTCGACGGTGAGCAGGGCGGTAAGCAAATGGCTTCCGGCCGCGCGGGCGACGATCTCGTCATTTCCGTTCCGCCCGGCACGCTCGTTAAAGACCACGACGGCCGGATTTTGTATGATCTCTCCGAAGAGCAGCAGTTCATTTTTCTCGAGGGCGGCCTGGGCGGTAAGGGCAATGTCTTCTACAAATCCAGCGTGAACCAAGCGCCGACGGTCGCGCAAAAAGGTTTGCCCGGTAAGCAAATGGACATCCAACTCGAGCTTAAACTGCTCGCGGATGTCGGCATCGTGGGTTTACCCAATGCGGGGAAGTCGACGCTGATCTCGCGCATTTCTTCCGCTAAGCCTAAGATCGCGGATTATCCTTTCACGACGCTCGTGCCGAATCTCGGAGTCGTTAAATATAAAGATGATTTGAGTTTAGTCGTCGCCGACATTCCCGGCTTGATCGAAGGCGCGCACACGGGCGCGGGCCTGGGCACTCAGTTCTTGCGTCACATCGAGCGCTGCCGTTTGTTCGTTCATCTTATCGACATCTCGGCGATGACCGGGCGTGATTCTTGGGAAGTTTACCAAGAGATCCGCAACGAACTTTCTGAATACGATAAATTGAAAACCGGTGAGGAAGGTTTCGCTCCGCTGTCGGAACGTGCCGAAATCGTCGTGCTTAATAAAACCGATACCGTCGATGAAGAAACACTTCGCGCGAACATCGCAAAATTCAAAAACAAAGGCCATGAGGTGTTCACCATCTCGGCCGCGACCGGCAAGAACACCAAAGAGCTGGTCGAAGTTCTCGGAAAGAGAGTCTTCCAGTGAGTAAAGTCGGTTTTTTCGGCGGCAATTTTGATCCCTTCCACTATGGACATCTGAACAGCATTCTTTCGACGGCCGAGCAGCTCGATCTCGATCAAGTGCGCGTCGTACCGGCTTCGACCTCACCGTTACGGGTGCAGACGCAAAGTTCGACGCCTGAACAAAGACTCGCAATGCTCAAGCGCGGGGTCGCCGGACACGAAGCCTTGATCACCATCGACACCAGCGAGATTGATCGCGGCGGCGTAAGCTACACGATCGACACCGTTCAAAAATACGTCGAGGCTCATCCGGACTCTAATGTGACTTTGATCATCGGCATGGATCAATTCTGGAAGTTCGACCAATGGAAAAATTTCGATAAGCTCTTAGGCATGGTCGACCTTGCGGTCACCACCCGCCCCGGGATGGAACTTCCGTACTCGCTCGAAGAGTGGCCGCTCGGCGTGCGCAATCTCGTCGGTGATTCGGATTCGAAACAAGCGATGCTTAAGTCCGGCAAGACGATCCACTTCGTGCAATTGAACGACGTTGAAGCTTCGGGCACCGAGATCCGTCGTAAGATTCGCATCAACCAAGATGTGCAAACCTTGGTCGCGCCTCCGGTCGAAGAGTACATCCGCACCAACAAACTTTACGAAACCGTTCAAGACTCCATCGGCGATTTCGAAAAATTCGCCGCTTACTGCGAGAAGGTCATCACCGACAAAGGCGGCGTGAACGTAAAAGTTTTCGACTTACGCGATCGCAACGCCCCCAGCGAATTTACCGTCATCGCTTCCGGCACGAGCACGCGGCACGCTTCGGCGTTGGCCGAGCACTTGATGAAAGAAGTTAAAAAAGATTACGGCGTATGGCCCGAGCACATCGAAGGGCAGGGTGAAGGCCGCTGGATCGTCACCGACTACGGCGCTTTGATCGTACACACCTTCTACGATTTCGTTCGCCAAGAATATCGGCTCGAAGAGCTATGGACTAGACCCGCGAAATGAAACTGCGTTTCTTGATCCTCGAGGGCGGCAAACCGCCCGCGTGGGTCGCGACGGCCCGGGCCGAATACGCCGCAAAGATTTCGCCGTTCGCTTCTTTCGAAATCAAATTATTGAAAAGTCCAAATGCCGACCGCGACGGAGCGGCGGTGAAGCAGCGGCTCGAAGCCGACTTAATCTTGCGCGAGGTCGGCGAAAAAGATTTGCTCGTCATCTTCGACGAGCGCGGCAAGCTCGCCAAAACGAGCGAAGATTTTTCGGCCGCGCTTTCTAAAATTCTTGAGAGCGGCAAAAGCCAAATCGTTTTTTGCATCGGCGGCCCCTACGGCTTCGCCGAGGAAGTGAAAAAGCGCGCGCAAGTCTCGTGGAGTTTATCACCTTTGACCATGAATCACTGGATCGCGGGCCTTATGGCCCTCGAACAACTCTACCGCGGCTTCACCATCATCCGCGGCCTTCCGTACCACAACCGCTAAAACCCGGCCGGCTCGGCCCGCGCGGTCTGCCTTTAGGGCACATAAATCAGAGGGTCTTGTCTAAGTCTTCGAGCAGACTTTTCTCTTCGGTACCCGTACATGGGGCGAGATCGATTTCGCCCATGTCGTTCAACTTAGAAATTTCATTGCTCAACGGAGAGAAGCGGTAACGGCTGGTATTAAAAGTGTAGCCGAGCGAGTAGCGGCCACTACTCAATTTATTTAGGCGCAACGTCACCGAAAGTGAATCGCCGTTTCGTTCTAAGGTGGCCGAGCTTCTCCGGGGTTTCACTTCGAGTACTTCGGCCGAGAACGACTGAGTTGTTCGTTCGCCGGGTTCTCCACTCTCAATGCAGTTTGGCTGCGGAATTAGCGCGACCCCTGCGCGTTTCGAGTTAAAATCTTCGACGCTCAACGTGACCGGGAGAGGTGAGGCTTTCAAGCGCGCCCCGTTGATTTGGATTTGCGCCCTTGGGCTTTTTAAGAAATCGCGCATGGCAGCTTTGATGCCCTGATTGATGCTGATTTCGAGTCCTTCTTTCGATAGCGTTTTGATCGTATTCGCGTTCAAACTGCGGCACTGCGGGGCGGGCGGGCGCCAGCCGGGAAGATCAAAGCAAGCGGCGTGGGCGGCCGTCGCCAAGTTTGGGCGTGGAGCATTTTGCTTTCTATTAAATAAAAGTTCAAACAGTCTTGAGGTTGCATCAATCTGCCCGGCCTCGGTGCTTTTTGATATTACACCGAGCACTTCGTTAAGATTGTTGCGCGCAAAAACCGGCGCGCCGGAGTTCCCGCTGACAATTTTGCATAATTTCGTGCCCCATAGGTTCGGGAACTTTGAGAGGTGCAGCGGTAAGGAATCAACATCCACTTCGCAATCGACCGAATCGAGACGAAGAATCTTAGTATCCTCGCCGGGCTGGTTAACGACCAACGCGGTGACGTGGGTGAGATCGCTCGCGATCTCGGACGGTGGTCGTACGTAGTTGTAGCCGAGCGCCGGGGTTTTTAGTTCTAAGGCCGCGAAGTCGGTCGAGTAAACTTCGCTTGGACTGTAGAATGATTTTTGGACACGGCTAATTTCAAAAGTGCGGCTAGGATTCCCGGGGGCAGCGACGGTCCGGAAGTAGGATCGGCCTTGGCCAATCGACGAAGTGCAATGGCCGGCGGTGAGAACCTGAGTCGCGGAGTAGAGCGCACCCGTACAGCGATTTACGGAAGTTGAGGTAATTTGGTATCCGTAACGGCTTTCGGTCCGGCTCGAGATCGTCAGGATGACGCCCAAAGAATTTGTACAGCGATCGGGATTAGAACAACTGAGGTCTACCGTGTTTACATCGTAGTCACCGTCGACCACGAAAGAATTGGGGCGGTCTTTTATGTCGTCACAGCCGATCAAGGTACTTAAAATTATAAACACGGCGAAAAGAAATTTCACGCTAGCGCGAACCGAAACCACCCTGATCCTCCTGGAACGAATGGTCTCGGCTATTTCAACATCCGGGCCACGACTGGCCCAAGTCTGACTTAGGGATTAGCGTCGTCTCTTTCAGAGCAAGATTGTAAATCGAATTCTAGGCCGTATTTTAATAGCGCTTCGGATTTAGCGGTAAGCTTGTAGCTGAAACCGGCACCGCTAAAATCGTAGTTCACTCGCCATTTGCCACTAGCAAGTTTTGAAAAAGTGATCCACGGCTGAAAACGTTCCGGAACCTCTTCGAGTGTTACAGGATTCTGCGCGAACTTCGCCCGGTAAACGCGAGTTTTTACCGAGGATCCATAACCACTGGCCAAAGTTCCGCGCTCGAGGCAAGCGGGGATGGGCAGGGCAATTAAGGTAAGGGCATCATCTTCGGTCAAAGACCAAGATTTCTCGGCGGTGATCCATTTCAATGAAGTTTTGATTGTGGCCGGACCGAGATTTAAAATGGACTCAGGTGATTCCCGGTGATTTTCAAGAATGTTTTTGCCCGCGGCTACGATGGCGTTCGAGAACCGTTCCCCCAACATCTTTTTGATCGAATCTTCGGTCAAAATTTGACAACCGGATGCGGGCGCCGGCCAACCCGGAAGAGTGAAGCAGGCGGCATTGGCGAAGGTCGCAAGGTTTCGGAAAGATTCGGGTTCACGGTAAGTATTTAAGCTGTACCCGTATTTCGATCCGGCCTCCGTGCTGCGCGATAAAACACCGAGTACTTCTTGTAGCGCACCTTCCGCGAAAACCGGGCCTCCTGAATTTCCGCTCACAAGCTTGCATAATTTGGTTCCCCAGATCGAGGGCAACTGCGCGACGTGCATCGGCTTGGTTGCCGTATCGACTTCGCAATCAACCGCGTCTAATTTAAAAGTGTTCGTGTCGGCGCCGGGTTGGTTTACGACAAGCGCGGTCACTTTCGTAAGCGACTCTGAGATTTCGACCGCGGAACGTACGTAATCGTAACCATGTGCCGGCCGGATAAGTTCGAGCGACGCGAAGTCACCCGAATAGAGATTGCTAGAGTCGAAATGCGATTGCAGCACGCGTCTTACTTCGAATGTCTGACTAGGCCGGCCCGGAGTGGCGACGGTGCGGAAGTAGGATTTTCCCTTACCCATTTCCGAAGTGCAATGCCCTGCCGTAAGAACCTGGGTTGCCGAGTAAAGTGCGCCGGTGCATCGGCTCACCGAAGTGGTGACTAGTGTGTAACCGTATTTTTCTTCGCTCGTCGTCGACACCGTGAGCACGACGCCGAGTGAATTTGTGCATCTCGCCGGGTCTGAACATTCAAGCGAGACTGAGTTGACGTCGTACGAACCTTCGACGGTGAACGGATTGGGACGATCTTCCGGTTCGGAGCAGCCGATGAGAGCCGACAGTGTAGTTGCGGTTAAGATGGTGAGTTGCAGAGCGAATTTTAGTTTGTTCATGAACGTCCTCCTGGATCGTGCGAACCACTAATCCAAGTTTCGCGCCGCTTAAATTTGTTCGCGGCCGCCACTACGTTGACGGGCGCGCTCTGCGTGTACGGAAAACGATTCTCCGTTGTAGGACCTGGAAAAAATCGCGCGAGATTTGCATAGTTAAAAAGAGATGAAGCTCCGGCACGCTTGCTTAGTTTGTGGAATCACGTTCGGGACGAAATCCGGTTTGTGCGGACATTGCGCGCCCAAGTTGTTCGCCTTGCGCGAACCCACCGCCCGATGCGAGCGCGGGCTTGAAACGCGAAGCTTGTTCGCCTGGCAACGCGACGGCTACCCGGCACACCGCTCGATCGTGCACCAACTTAAGGGCCAGGAAGATCCGGAAGCTTGGCTGGAGTTCGCGGCGTGGATGGTTCAGGTGATGGAGCTCAATCCGGGTAGGCGCCGGCGGGTGCTCGTGCCGGTTCCTTCGAAGGGTTTGAATCATGCTCTCGGTTGGGCGCGTGCACTTTCGCATTGGACCGGGTGGCCCGTTGCCGACGTCCTCGAGAAAGAAGACGGCCGGCAAAACAAGACACTGAATAGATACGACCGTGGTCGGCGGCGCTTCCGCCCGAAAGCCGAGACATCCGGTAATGAATACACGGATGCGGTGATCGTCGACGACATCGTCACGACCGGCGCGACGGCCTTAGCGGCCTTCCGGGCCTTGGGACGGCCTAGGAAATGTGAAGTGTGGTGCTTAATGGACCGGCGCCCTTGGCAAGGTGAGGGGCCGCTGTTATAAACTTTGACCATGCGCATACTGATCGCCCTTTTCATGCTGGTTTCTACCGGTTTATCCACCACGGCCGTTTTCGCCAAACCCGCCCCCGCACCCACGATGGCCGCGAAGGACGTCGACGGTGTGCTTTCAAAATACCGTCAAGCACCCGCCATTCAGGCGAAGGTTAAGAAAACCGTCGTGCAGGAAACTATGGGCACCGAGAACACCAGCACCGGCGATTTTTATTTCTCGAAGGGTAAGCTCCGCCTAGATTTCACTTCTCCGGAAAAAACATCTTTAGTTTATGACGGAAAGTTCGTTTGGCTCGAATCGCGCCTGGACGATAAAAACATCCAAGTTACCAAAATGCGCACGAACGAACTAAAGCGCTCGAAGTCGGTGCTGACCGCCTTGTTCGAGAAAAAAGATATTCTGCGTAACTTCAAAATGGTGAAGACCGCCGAAGCCGAAGGCGCAAAGAATTACTTTTTTGAACCCAAGAAGAAAAAGGCCGAAGACGAAATCCAGCTGCTGCAAATCGTGTTGAAGAACAAAGAGCTCGACCGTATCTCCTACAAAGACCAGCTCGAGAACACCGTGAGCTTTGATTTTAGCCAAGTGACCAAAGGGAAAGTTCCGGCAGCAAAGTTTTCCTACAAAGTTCCCAAGAACGCACAAGTGACAGAAATTTAGGAAGTTATGAAAGAAGTTTTGCCGCCCCGATCCTCGCAAGAGCCCTTGAAGAAAGTCCATTTCGTATCCCTGGGTTGCCCGAAAAATTTGGTCGATACCGAGATCATGGCCGGCTCGCTCATGCGGGATGGTTACCAAGTCGTCGGCGAAGCCGGGGACGCCGATACGGTCATCATCAATACCTGTGGTTTTATCGAAGCCTCGAAACAAGAGTCGATCGACAAAATCTTAGAGATGGCCGAGCTCAAAAAAGGCGGCAAATTGCAGAAGGTCGTCGCGGCTGGCTGCCTCACCCAACGTTATAAAGACGATCTCGTTGCGGGACTACCCGAAGCGGATCTGTTCGTTGGTTCGGGACAATTCCAAAATATCGCGCAGATTTTGAAGGATTCCAAAAACGGCGGCAAAGAAAAGCGTTTCTGGAATTTGCCTACGTACTTACAGGAAGACAGCACCCCGCGCATCAACTCGCAACCCCGCCACCGCGCTTACCTCAAGATCTCCGAAGGTTGTAAAAAGCGCTGCGCCTTTTGCGCGATCCCTTTGATCCGCGGCAATCTTCAATCTCGTCAGCTCGGCGGCATTCTCGGCGAAGCCAAATTGCTGGTCGCCGGTGGCGTCAAAGAGTTGATCGTCGTCAGTCACGACTTTACCGATTTCGGTTGGGACTTGCGTAAGCAGAATGCGCAAGCGAAAGAATCTCCCGACGAACTGTTGCGCGTTTTGTCCGACGAATCCGGCGCAGAGTGGATCCGCGTGCTTTATCTTTATCCCGACGGCGTTTCGAAACAGACTTTAGATTTGATGAGCTCGCGAAAAAACCTGGTGAAGTATTTCGACATGCCTCTTCAACACGTGAACAACGATGTGTTGAAAAACATGAATCGCCGCATGACCCGTGAAAAGATCGAAGGTGTGCTGACGGACATTCGCATGCGCATTCCCGAAGCGGCGATCCGCACCCAATTCATCGTCGGGTACCCTGGGGAGACCGAAGAGAACTTCGAAGAACTTCTTCGCTTTGTCGAGAAGATGCGTTTCGACCGCGTTGGTTGCTTTATGTATTCGCAGGAAGAAAGCACCAAAGCGGGTACGCTGCCGAATCAAGTAGACGAAGCGACGAAGCAGCGCCGGCATGACACCCTGATGGAAATGCAACAAGAGATCAGTCGAACTAAACACGCTCAGTTTATCGGTAAAAAGCTTCAGGTATTGGTCGAAGGCGTCAGCGAAGAGACCGAATTGTTGTTACAGGGAAGACATTCCCAACAAGCTCCTGACATTGACGGGGTCACGTACATCAACGACGGCGAGGCTAGAATCGGCGACATGGTCGAAGTCACGATTACCGATTCGATGGACTATGATCTGGTCGGCGGGATCACCCCGACCGAGGGCCCGCACTAACTAGCCGGAATCAGACAAGTAATTATTGACATCACAAGTCAGCGGCGCTCCAATAGTATTAAGGGTTTTGGGGGTGTAGCAGTGATTACTGGTAATTTCGTGATGATGTTCGTAACTTCGGTCGTGATCTTTTTCGTCGTTAACGTGCTCGTGAATTAATTTCGCAAAAAATTCCGCATTGACTTTTTTCATGCAATGCGTTAAATGGTGGGACTCACAGTAGTTTATTGGAGTCCCGGTGCCTCAAGCCCCCGCAAAAATCTCGCAACTTCTGGCTTTGTTTTTGGCTTCCGTTTTGTCGTGCGCGAGCGCCTGGGCCGAAGTTACGGTCAACGATTCGAGGGTGTGGCGGCGCGCCCGCTTGGTCAATACGAGCCAGCAGGTCTGGTCTTTTCAGTCCTCTTACCAAAAAACCAGCGACCGCTTCGGTAGTTCTGGACGAGTCGAAGGTCTAGGCGCGAAGTACGCCCGCGCGATCACCTGGGGCCAGCTGCTCAAATCGGAAACCTCCGATCAAGGGCGCGCGGACATGGAAAGCTACATGCGCACCCGCAACGCGAAAACAAACGACATCGCGGCGACCTCTTCTTACCAAGTTGAACGCGAAGACGTCGGCATGTCGGTCGATTGGGCTTACGGTTTGACCCGTAGCTGGATGATCGGATTTCAACTCCCGCTAATGTTAAGGCGTACGCAAGTCTCTACCCGAGTGGATATGACCCCGACGCTCGCGCAGGGCGTGGGCCAAAAATCTCAAGCCTCGATGCTGAGCATGGACAACGGCAAAGTCAGCGCGAAGGTGAAATCGTTAGCCGAAGAGGAACTGGCAAATTCCGGTTACGACAACGTGCCCGATCAAAATCAAAGTTGGGAATGGGGCGACGTCAGCTTACTCAGCCAGTTTTATCTAGCCGAAGGTTACCGTTGGCATTGGTCGCTCCAGCAGATGGTGCGGTTTCCGACCTCGCAAAACCCTTCAGTTTCGGATTATCTCGTTCAAGCCGGCGACAGCGGGCAAGTGGATTTAGGAATTACGTCGCTCGTCGATTGGCGCACTCGCCATTGGACTTTGGGCGGCCGGCTCGGTTACGTGTCGCAATTGCCTGATTCAGCCAAGATGCGCGTGGGTGAGGGTGATTTGAAATCGGTTGATCCGAAGGTGCACCGCGATCTCGGTGATTGGGCGTGGGGCGCGTTCGACGCCGATTACCGCGTCAATCGCCGTATGGAATTAGGTCTTCAATATTCGTTCTTAGCCAAATCGCGCGATAAATATAAAGGCGGCGGCGTGAGCGCGACCGGGACCGATCAAGAAATTCATCAAACCCGTCTCGCCGTACTTTACGATATCGGCACGACGACGTCGCGCCGGGGCGTGGATAAAAAATGGATGGCTTCGCTCGGTTACACCCAACCGTGGGCGGGCAAGAATAGCGCCGATTCCGGCAAGGCCGCGGTCGAACTCATCAGCTATTTTTAAAGGCGCGCGAGCGCCTCCCCAAGTTACTGCGTGAAATTATAGATGTCGGAGTAGTTACGGCCGAGTTCTTCGGAATCCATGCCGTAGCCGATGACGAAGCGATCTTCGATCGTGCGGCCGACGTAATCGGGCTGGATCGAGATTTGGCGAAGAGCCGGCTTATCCAGCAAAGCGACGACCTTGAGCGAAGCGGGGAACGAGGCCTGTAAGCGTGACTTCAAAAAGCTGAGCGTTCGACCGGCGTCAATAATTTCTTCGATGATCAAAACATGTTTGCCTTGAACGTCGACCGAGACGTCACGCAAAATCCGGCAGCTTTCACCTTTAGGTGAAGTGACGTAAACGAAGTCGATCACTTGCGGCAGTTTGATCTTACGAGCGAGATCGGCCATGAACAAAACCGAACCTTTGAGTGGGCAGATCAGGACGAGCTCTTTGCCTTCGTAATCGCGTTCAATCTCACGCGCGATTTCGCTGACGATCTCTTGAATTTCGCTGGCGGTAATGGACGGGATCATTCCTTCGCGGACTTGCATGTGAACTCCTTTAAAGATCCATGGATTTTTGGGTGAGGGCCTGGGCTTGGCGGAGCAAGCGTTGCGCTTCGCCGTGCGAGGGATCGCGGTGCGTGGCGGCTTCCCACTGTTCGATCGCGCCTTCGACGTCGCCGCCGTCGTACAAAATCTTACCGAGCCGGACGCGTGCGCTAAGGAAACCCGGGTACTCTTTGATCAACGAACGTAGCTCTTTAAGCGCTTTCTCCGGTGAATCGAGGCGGGTGAAGCACTCAACGATTTTCATCGTGAGTTCGGGCTTACGGCTGCTCAAAGCTAAAGATTTGTAATACTGCTCGAGCGCTTCTTTGAAGCGGCCGTGCTGAAAGTACATTTCGCCCAGTTCGTCGTGCTTGATGCTGAATTTTTCGTTGATGTAAGGGTCTTCACTGCTGGCCTGCTTCGCGAGCAATTCTTTCGCTTCGTCGAAGACCTTGCGGCCTTCCTCGTATTTGCCGAGATCATTCAGGATAATCGAAAGGCCTACGCTCGCGTCGGTGAAGGTCGGCTCAAGCTCTAAAGCGCGGCGAAAGGCGCGAATCGCTTTATTGAACTTACCCTGATCGTAATAGATCGTCCCGAGCATGTGGAACACTTCGGGCGATTTCGCGTTTTTTAGGATGAGCTGATTTAAAATCGGTTCGGCAAGATTGTACTTACTCTCGCGGAAAAACTCGCGCGCGCTGCCGAGCATCTCGTCGTTAGATACTGTTTCCAATTTCTCGCCTCGCTTTCTCGGCTTCGGGGCTGCCACGGAATTGCGTGTTCAGCTTGTCTAAGTAAGATCGTGCTTTTGCGACATCTTTAATCTTATGGGCGGAAACGGCGGCGCCGTAGAGCGCGCGGGCATCAAACCCGAGCGCGGGGTAAATGCGTAAGAGTTCTTCGAAGCGGCCGAGGGCCGACTCGTACTTGTCGCGAATGAAATAGAAGTTGCCGATGTAATATTCTTTTTCGGCCAGCATTTTCAGAGTTTTAATTTTGTAATCGGAGGCTTCTTTAACGAACGGGGAGCCGGGAAACGATTGCGTTACTTCATCAAAGTAAAGAATCGCCCGCTCGGCCACCGAGAGGTCGCGGTCGATAGTCGTGGGTAGTTGATTGAAAAAGCTTAGGCCCAACCGGAAGGTAATGTAATCGATCCGCGGGTGCGAAGGGTGCAGCTCTTTGAACACCTGGTAAGCGTTTTGCGCTTCGATGTACTCTTCACGTTTGAAATGAATTTCGGCGATGCGGAGTTCACTTTCGGGCGCGAGCTTTGAATAGGGATGTTTGTTTTTAACTTGATTGTACTGGGCGATGGCTTCTTCGAAGCGCTCATCTTTCTCGTACTTTTCGGCAAGTTTAAACGCACCTTCGGGGGTGCCGGTATCGATCTCGGAGGTGCTTGAACAGCCGGTGCCGGCAAGGATCGAGAACATCAAAAAAACGGGGAGGATAAGGCTTTTCATAATCCCCCGAAGTCTAGATCAAGTGCGGGTATCGATCAAGTGCCGGTAAATGGTGCTCACGGTCACTTTCAGCGTACTGGCGACCGGGATGGATATAATCATTCCCAAGATCCCGAGCACCTGCGCTCCCGCGATGATCACGACGATCACCGTGACCGGGTGTAGATCGACGATCTTGGCCACCATCAGCGGGATCAGAATGCCGGCGTCAATGAGTTGCGCCGTCACGTAAACCGTCGCGACCAGGAACACCCCGAGTGAGGAATGCCCGTTTACGAGCGCGATCGCGAAGGCCGGCAGGGCCCCGAACAGCGGTCCGATGTACGGGATGAGGTTGGTAACCGCCGCCACGAGGCCGAGCAAAATCGCGTACGGAAAATTGATCAGTAGAAGTCCCACGGCGGTGACCACCCCGACAATAAAACTTTCGAGCAGGCGGGCGCGCACGAATTGTCCGATCTGGAAGTTGATCTGGTGCAAAAGGCTGAGCGCCGTTTCGAATAAGTGATTGGGCACGATCCCCAAGACCATGCGCAACGAAGAGCGCCCGTCTTTGACCATGAAGAACGCGAGGAAAGGGCCGAGGACCATGACGGTAAAGAATGTTTTTACGAAGCGGGGCAATTGCCCGAAGAAGTCGCGGGTCCAAGCCGTTAAGACGGACTCAACTTTGGCTTCGAGGTCGAAGTTTGTGAGCGGCCCCGCGACTTGCTGAACGCGAACCTCAAGTTCGGAAATAAATTGTCCAACGCCGGTAATGAAACGGGGCATGTCGGCTTGTAGCCGGGGAATCGTGTCGCCGATGTAAGGAAACAGCCAAATACCCGCGAGCGCGAGGATCACCCCGACGCTGATAAAAACAAAAGTGGTCGAGAGCGCGCGGCCGATGCCCTGTCGCTCTAAGTAATTAACTAACGGACCGAGGGCATAGGAAATCATCAGCGCTAGGATTGTGGACACCAATAAATTTTCGACCGCGATAAGCACGACAAAAATTGAAAGCAAAAACGAAAGTAGACCGACCAGCTTCCAGCGGTTTGAACGCTTGAGCATGGCCTGGGAGACGGCGAGGCTCATAACTTTTGGCTCATGCGGAGCAGGTCTTCTTTAAGTTCGCTGACTTTGAGGGTGGTTTCTTTAAGTCTTCGCCCGAGGACTTCGCTTAATCGCAGAAGAATCTTTACGCCGGTGGCGGGTTGGCGCTCAAGGATTTCGAGCAGATCGGGTTTGAAGAATCCGATAAGTTTACTCTCTTCGCCGGCGATAGCCGTGGCCGTGCGGCGCGAATTATTCTCGACTAACGAAAGCTCGCCTAAAAAATCGCCCGAGCGCAGGCGCGTGACCAATTGGCTTTTGAGCGGCAAATCTTCGTCCGGCATTTGGTCGACGTAAATTTCGAGCGAACCTCGCAATAGAATGTACATGCCCACGCCGATCTCACCCTGACGGAAAATAGCTTCGCCGCTTTTGAAGGTGCGCACGTGGCAAGTGTCCTGAACGAAACGTAATTCTTTTTTGCTCAGAGATTTAAAAACGTAAGTCTGGCGAAGAGCTTCTTGCACTTCGTTGTCTTGATCTTCGCGCCGGAACAAATTGTCCCACATGTAATTAACCATGTTAGCGCTTCGCCGAGAAGTCGGAGGTAACGAGAATTTCGCTGTTCTTTAGCCAACCGCTCGATCCTTCGCTGTTTTGCACTTGCGACCAATCTTTATCGCGGCGGCGTATCAGCACTTCGCTGCCGCCGCTCAGATCGAAGAGTCCGACGCCGTCGTCGGCAGGAAGGCTTCGCGCACTGACTCTCGCAGCGATGACCGTCGCGCGGGTCTTCAGCGCGAACGTTAACTTCGTCGCCGACAAAACGATGCTTAAAAGTAAAACGGCGCTAAGGCCTACGGCCGTGACAGGAAATGCCGGCAGCGGTGACTCTTCATCGAGGGCTTGGCGCCGATCGGCCAAGTAACGAATCCACAGCCAGCCCGCGGCCGCCAGGATCAAAGCGATAAGCCAAAGCGATTCAAAAAATGAGATGAACTCTAAGTTGCGCTGCAAACCTTCACCCAAACGGTCGCGTTCGAAACCACGCGCTTGAAGTTTGGCTTCGGCGAAATCACGTCCCGCGCGTGCGGGTCGAAACCCCGGATCGAGCGTTAATGCCTTGCGCCAAAGGGCGAGCGACATCGGTGCTTGGTCAAGTTGGAAATAAGAGAGTGCGAGATTGTGTAAAAGCGGCGCGCTGATCGTATTCGCGTCGATCAGTTTCTGAAAATTATCGCGGGACTCGGCATATTGTTTGTTCTGATAGGCAGCTAGACCTTTTTCGAATAAGTTTTCATTCACCTTTGCGCCCGGTGATTCATCGGCCAAAAGGGTTAATGAAAAACTCGCGACTAGAACGACTGTGCATATTCTCAGCATTCGAAAAAGTTTACGGACTGGGCCTTCAAGAGTAAACTCTAAATGCTGTTAGTCTAACGAAAGGGATTTTGTGGCTTCCACTTTAGGGCAAGAACTTAGTGACTCCGGGCAAGTGAACACGCTTTTAGATAATCTAACCGAGCAGATTCTTGCGATCGGCCGCCGCATCGAGGGTGTAAAACCTGCCGATCCCGCGTTCGAAGCAAAAGCCGCCGCCGACATCAAGCAGCTGGGCGAGGTTCGCAGCCGCCCGCTTTTTTACAATTACATGGGGTCGGGCATTGGCCGCGGTCCTTACGTCGAATTGACCGACGGTAGCGTAAAGATGGATTTGATCAACGGCATCGGCATTCACTTGTTCGGCCACTCGCATCCGCGTGTCGTACGCGCCACTTTAAAAGGTGGCATGAGTGATATCGTTCACCAAGGTAACCTCGAGCCGAACCAAGAGTATCTTCATCTCAGCCGCAAACTTCTTAGCATGGCAAAGAAGAACAGCCGGTTGAATTACGTTTGGCTTTCGACGTGCGGTACAATGGCCAACGAAAACGCGCTAAAAATGGCACGTCAGAAAAAGCGCGGCGCACGCATGATCGTCACCTTCAAGAATGCCTTTGCCGGCCGGTCGACGATGATGACCGAAGTGACCGACAACCCTGCGTTCAAAGTCGGCATGCCCGATTACAATGAGGTTTTACGAATTCCTTTTTACGATCCGAAAGCTCCGGCCGATCGCAGCCTCGCGGCGTTGAAAGAACACTGGGCTAAGCACGAGAACAACATCAGCTGCTTCGTGTTCGAACCGATGTTGGGCGAAGGCGGTTACCGCGCCGCTACCCATGATTTCTTCCAGCCGCTGCTCGAGTTCTGTAAAGAAAAAGGGATTCCCGTTTGGGCGGATGAGATTCAAACTTTCTCGCGCACCGGAAACATGTTTGCGTTCGAAAGTCTTTGCATCGGTCAGTACGTCGACCTTTGCACGATCGCGAAAACCGCGCAAAACGGTGCAACGTTCTTTACCGAAGAGTTTAAACCCGATCCGGGTTTGCTCGGCGGCACATTCTCGGGCAGTACGCCCGCGCTCAGCGCCGGTCTCGAAATTTTAAATATGCTCGACGACGAAGGTTACCTGGGGCCGAAAGGCAAAATCATGGACATCCACCGCAACTTCGTCGGCATGTTGAACGAGCTCAACGAAACGACCTGCAAAGGTTTGCTACGCGAAGCCGGCGGTATGGGGTTGATGGTGGCGGTTACACCGCTCGACGGTACGAAAGACAAGCAGCTCGCGTTGTTGAAAACATTATTTAAGAACGGTTTGATTGCCTTCGGTTGCGGTAGCGATCCTTACCGCGCGCGCTTCCTCTTACCGGCGATCCTTAGCCCGGAAGATATCCAAGTCGCGAAGAAGATTATCGAAAAATCCGTGCTGGAGCTGGCTTGAGTGATCCAGGGGTGGCCAGCGGGCCGCCCGCAAAGTCTTTCCTTGAAGAATGCCGGGCGCTCATCGCGCTCGACAGTACACCCAGCCACGGTAATTTGACTTCGGCCGAGTACGCCGGCCGCTTGTGCGAGCAGGCCGGGCTTCACGTTGATTATCAGCGTGAGTCGATGGAGGGCATCGATCAATGCAACATCATCGCGCGACCGCAAGCTTCGGTACCTGAAAAAGAAATTTTGTTCCAAACGCATCTCGACACCGTTGAGGCCGCACACTTTAGCCAGTGGACAAAAACGCAGAGCAATCCGTTTAACGCTTCGATATATTCCGATCTGATCTACGGTTTAGGTACCGCCGACGTGAAGCTCGATTTTTTATGCAAACTCGAAGCGGCGAAAGAATTTGCGCGTAAGCCTATGCGCACGCCTTTTGTTTTGGTCGGCACCTTCGGCGCGCAAACGGGGATGAACGGTGCGATCAAACTTATGCGCCGGAAAAAGATCAACGCCACGCGCGCCTTCATCGGCGAGCCGACGAACAATAAGTTGGTCATCGCGGGGCAGGGCCTCGCGGTGCTCGAGATTTCTATTCCTTTCTCGGATCAAGAGCGAGACTACCGCCGGGATCACGATCTACTTGAGTCGGCGACGACGCAGTCTAAAATCTTTGCCGGTAAGGCCGCGCATTCTAGCGATCCGAGTAGCGGCGACAACGCGATTATGAAAATGCTCGCTTATCTTGCGCAGATGCCCGAAGGAATTGCGATCATGGATGCCGACGGCGGGATCAACTACAATTCCGTCCCGGGAAATTCTGTGCTCGAAATCGACACCGCGGCGGTGCTTAAAGATCCGATCCTGCCCAAGCTGACCAAAATGTACGCAAGTTTCGTCGCGCTCGCCGAGGAACTGAAAGCGCATACCGATACCGGCTTTTATCCTCCGCATCCAACCCTCAACGTAGGGATGATAAGAACCTTCGACACCGACATACGGTTGACCGGAAGTTGCCGGCTGCCGCCCTCGGTGCATGACCGGACTTACGAGGCTTGGATGAAGAAACTCGAGTCAGCGGTGCAGTCGGTCGGAGCGACCTTTCGCGTTAAGGACTATCGCAAAGGCTTCACCACTGAAGAGAGTTTGCCCTTTGTGCTAGAGTCGCAAGACACTTTGAAAAGCATGGGCTTAGAAGCCGGCCTAGAAAAGATCACCATGGTGTCGGAAGCCAGCGTTTTCAGCCGGCTCGGGGTCGAGTGCTTAGTGTGGGGTCCCGGTCAAAGTGTCGGAAATTCGCACGCGCCGAACGAACACGTAAGCGTGAGCGATCTCAAGCAAGCGACCGAGTTTTATAAACGTCTGATGGAAAGGTTTTGCACGTGAGTTTTGTCGTCCGCGCCGCGCGCCGCGAAGATTTACAACAGCTCTTAGAATTGGCGCGCCAGTTCTCGTTACTCAACCTCCCCGCCGAAAAGCGCGTACTCGAAACTAAGATCGAGCGTAGCGTGGCTTCCTTCAAAGGTGAGCTAAGCAAAGCCGACGCGGAATACATTTTTATCGTCGAAGACACCGAAGGCGAACTGGTTACCGGCAGCTCGATGATCATCGCCAAAAACGGAACACCTGCATCACCGAACTATTCATTTAAAGTTTTGAAGAAAGAACGCTTCAGTCGTGAGCTCGGCATCGGATTTATTCATCAGATTTTACGTTTGAACGTAAACACCGACGGACCGACCGAACTCGGTGGTTTAGTCGTCGACCGCGCTTACCGTCGCCGGCCCGAGAAGGTCGGGCGCATGATTTCGCTGTCGAGATTCTTGTACATCGCTATGCATCCCGAGCGTTTTGAAGAAGAACTGCATTCCGAAATGGCGCCGCCGCTAACCGAGGAAGGCCGCTCCGAATTCTGGGAAGCCCTGGGCAGACGCTTTACCGGGATGCCGTACCGCGAAGCCGATCTTATCTCGAACCAGAACAACGGCTTTATCCAGAGCTTGTTCCCCGAAGAAGATATCTACCTCGCGCTGCTCGATTCTAAAGCACGTTTGGTTTTAGGCCGCGTGGGTGAAGAGACCCAGGCCGCCTTGCACATGCTTAACAAGATCGGCTTCCAGTACAAAGACGAGGTTGATCCGTTCGACGGTGGTCCGCACTTGCGTTGCGCCACTCAAGAAAATAAAATCGTGCAGTCGCACAAGAAAGCCCGCGTGGTTAAATCGGCCGCGGCCACGTTCGACCAGAGCGCGATCATCGGCCTTCTTCGCAACGGGAGCTACTTAGGCGGCGCGAGTCCGTACCGGATTGAGGGCAACCAAATCGCGTTTCCCGAAAAAACGTGGGCGCTGCTCGAGCTGAACGAAGGCGAAGAAATCTATTACTGGTAAACGCATCCGCGATGGGAGAATCCATGAGCCAAGACCAAATCATTCCTTTTAAGGGCGACTTTATAGCCGGCCGGTGGGTTCGCTCGGAGAAGAGCGATGAAGAGTGGACGGTTCAATCGCCCGCGAATCTAAAAGACACCGTCATTCACATGGCTTCGCGTTTCGATCACGTGGAGCAAGCCGTGCAATCGGCCCGCAAAGCTTATCTGCCGTGGGCGCACATGGGACTCGAAAAGCGTAAGCAGTACATGATGCGGCTCAAAGAAATGTTCGCGAGCAAAGGCAGCGAGCTGGCCGAGATTCTGTCGCGTGAAACCGGCAAGCCGCTTTGGGAAACTAAAACGGAAGTCGCCGCGCTCGGTTCAAAAATCGATATCACCTTGAACCACTCGATTAAGCAAATTACCGAAGAAGAGATTAAAGACGCTCTTCCCGGGATTAGCGGTTTCACCCGGCACAAACCCCGCGGTGTAATGGCCGTGGTCGGTCCGTTTAACTTTCCCGCACATTTGCCGAACGGGCACATCATCCCCGCTTTAGTCAGCGGAAACACAGTCGTGTTCAAGCCTTCGGACAAGACGCCCGTGGCCGGGCAGTGGATGGCCGAGTGTTACGAAAAGGCTGAGTTCCCCGAAGGCGTTTTCAACATGATCCAAGGTCGCGTTGAGGTCGGCAAACGTTTGGTGAATCATGATCAAGTCGACGGGGTATTGTTCACCGGCTCTTACGAAGTCGGTTTGAAAATCAAACAAGATACAATGACCCATCACTGGAAGGTGCTCGCCCTGGAAATGGGCGGCAAGAATGCTTCGGTGATTTGGAAAGACGCCGAGATTAAAAAAGCCGTCTACGAATCATTAATCGGTTCGTTCATGACCGCCGGGCAACGCTGCTCGTGCACAAGCCGGATCATTCTTCACCGCGACATCCGCGATCAATTCGTCGAGCAATTCTACGCCGCCGCTAAAAAATTAAAGATCGGCCACTGGCGCGATGAGGTCTTCATGGGCCCATTGATCGACCAAGCGTCGGTCGAAAAATTTATCCGTTACCAAGAGATCGCCAAGCGTGAAGGTGCCGAAAGCCTTATGCGCGGCAAAGCTTTGGACCTCGATCATAACGGTTATTACGTAACCCCGAGCATTAACCTGGTGAAAGAGTTCGACCCGAAATCCGTTTACCAAAAGAGCGAAATCTTCGGCCCGAACGTCGCGATCTTTACCGTCGATACGATCGAAGAGGCCTTAGAGATAAATAATTCGTCGGGCTTCGGTTTGGTTATGAGTATCTTCACTAAAGAAAAAGCGTTATTCGATAAAGCCTTGATCGAAGCGAAAGTCGGCGTGCTGAACTGGAATCGCACCACCAACGGGGCGAGTTCTAAACTTCCCTTCGGCGGCATGAATAAATCAGGCAACGACCGGCCGTCGGGTAATCTCGCCATCCAATATTGCACGGTGCCCGTCGCGTCCCTTGAAGATCACACGCCGTATTCCCCCGCCAACCAGCCTCCGGGCCTCAACTTCGAGAATAAAGAATGAAAATTGTTACGGGAATTATCGCCGTTGCTTTTGCCGTAGCCGTCGCCTTCTTCGGTTTCCAAGCTTTCCGTTTTTTAGCGGCGGGCCCCGGGAAAGCCGAAGAGAAGATGGTTTTTGAAATCCCGAACGGCAAATCGTTCGGCCAGGTCGCCGCCGATTTAGAAGCCAAAGGTTTGATCATCGATGCGTTCAAGATGCGTATCTTAGCCAAGTTGACCCACACCGACGCTAAGGTGAAACGCGGTGAGTACGAGCTTAACCGCGCGATGACGCCGCAACAGATTTTAAAAGTTTTCGTTCTAGGTAAAAGCATCCAGTATCCGATTACCTTCCCTGAAGGTACGAACATGTTTGAGATGGCTTCGTTGCTCGAAAGCCGTGGCCTATTCAAGGCCGAGGAATTTTTAAAAGCTTGCCGCGACAAAGCCTTGATCGAACAACTGCTGGGCGTAGATGTTTCGAGCCTTGAAGGCTACCTTTTTCCTGAGACTTACAACGTAACTAAATACACGCCGATGAAAGAATTCATCACGGCGATGGTGCAGAATTTTAAGAACAACTACCAGCAGCTCGAAGCTAACGGCGGCGATGTTCCGGTGAAGCTTGCCCGGCACGAACTGGTTACGCTCGCCAGCGTAGTTGAAAAAGAAACCGGCGCGCCCGAAGAGCGCCCGATGATCGCTTCGGTTTTCTATAACCGCTTGGTCAAAAATATGAAGTTACAAAGCGATCCGACGATCGTGTACGGCATCTGGGCCGAGACCGGTGCTTATAAACAGAATATTACGAAAGACGATATTCTCAATCCCACGCGCTACAATACGTACACCGTGCCGCGCTTACCGTTCGGGCCGATCTCGAACCCGGGGCGTGAATCGCTCGCGGCCGTGATGAAACCCGCGGTCGCGCCGTTCTTCTACTTCGTAAGCCGTAACGACGGGACGCACATCTTCACTAAGACCTACGAAGATCATTTAAAGGCGGTCGCGAGTTTTCAATTGAATCCCGCCGCGCGCGAAGGCAAAAGCTGGCGGGACTTGAAGAAGAAGTAAGCGGCTAGTTTAAATTGTAGCGGCCTTTAGATTCTTTTTTGCCGCCGATCAGAAGATCGGTTTTACCACCGGAAAGTGCGTAGCTGTATTTATCACCGGCATCCGTCCACTGAACGAGCAAAGTGCCGGCGACGACCTTCCAGCTTCCCGCGATGGATCCGCCACCTTGGGCTTCGCTCGAAAATGTTCCGTCCTTGTTCAAACGAATTGCGGCGCCGTGCGCTTGATCATCAATCCAGAACGGAGCTTTCTTGCGAACCTTCGCGCGTAAGGCGTGATCGGCCGCGCTCGGCGCTTTCGCCGGCGGGGGGAGCTTACCGCTATTTTCGGCGGGAAGGGTCGGGGCCGCGCCCGTTCCTTTCGTTTCGGTTTTCATTTCTTCGTCGTCCGCCCACGCGGGAAATCCTGCACATAAACCGAACGACAACGCTATGACAAAAGTCTTGGTTCTCATGAAATAAGCCTAGCCCGGTGACCTAAACTCGTCCAGTTCGAAAGTGATTGCGCCGAAGAGAACCCCACATGAGTAAATATTCTCGCACCGAAAAGCTTTTAGTTTCCGTCGCCTTCGCCTTTCTCTTTTGCACCGCTTACTTTCTAGCGACCAGCAAGATGTGGCGTTCGCCCGACGTTCGTCGTGACATGCCTTTGGGTAAAATCAACGTGACGAACGGCGATACCCGCTGGAAGGGTGCAACGCAAGCGCACCAGTTTAGAACCTGGGAAAAGCAAAGACTCTACGTAGGTGACACACTTTACTCGGGGGCATTCTCGCGGCTGGGATTCTACTTAGGCGAAATGCACGTGGATCTAAAGCCGCACACGCGGGTCATGCTGAACACCGGTGATGAGAAATTATCGCTCGATGCCTACTTCGGTCAGTTCGAGATTCACATTCCGCCGGGTGACCGTTTGCGGATCAACTTAGATAAAAAGTTTTTAGACTTAGCTTCGGTGAACGGCGGCCGCGCCAACATTCAAGTCGAAGTGGACCGAACGTTACGCGTGCAAAATATGGCGGGTGATTTGATCGTGAGAAGAGAGGGGAAGGCGGAATACACCGTCCCCGAAGAAGAGATTATACGCGCGGGCGATTAGTTAATCTTTTTGAATCTGACCGCAACGACGTAGCTACCGTTATTATCCGAATAGACCGACCGTACTTCGTAATCTACCGGCGTGACCGTCTGAATAACGAAAAGTTCATCGGCTTTACCGCCGAACGCTTTTTCAAGCGAATCGGGTTTCTCACTTACCGGTTTCGATTCGGCAACCAGACCGCGGTTGACGACCTTAAACGAAAGTTCTCTCGCTTCAACATCGAGCTTCGCGCCCGCCGCGGCGACCATTTTCGAAGCAACGTTGGCGACGAGGGAAAGATTTTTCTCGGTGAGATTAATCCCGTTACGGACGCAGTTGACCCTGGCTTTGAAGACGGCCACGCGATCGCCCACGTCTTCTATGTGAACGACCAAACCCTTGTCGCCCTTCTCGGTGTAGATCAAATTGCTGCCTTGGTAAGCGTAGGAGCCGGCGGGGATCGCGCTGTCGTTATCGCCCTTCTTCCAAGTTTTTTGATTCGCTTTATAATTCAGATCGATCGGCACGTAATTGAGCGGACACTGCCGGCCGGGAACGTTGTTGCGACCGCCGCCGCTGCAACCCACCACTGTCGTAACAAACGCTAAAACGGCAAATACATGAAATGACTTCATAAAGCTCCATACCGGGTAGGGTCGGGAAAGAGGCTTCCCACGGTAACGCTGTGTATAACACATAGCGTTAATTACGGCAAGCCTTAGTTCGTCGTGGGTGGCTGGAAGGGCTCAAACCTTTGACTGCCGGGATTGTAACGGAAAACGTTGAGGTGGGGAACCAATTGATTATCGAACGAAGGGGCAAGTAATTCCATTTTGCCGTCGCCATCAACATCGGCGATGGCCAAGCGGGTCACGTGCCCTTGGTAGTTGAACAGCCCGTCGTGCTTATCCGGCAGCAGGATGCGATCGATCATTTTGGATTCGCCGTTCGCTTCGATTTTCAATACTTCGACGAAGAGACCGTCTTCGTTACGATACTTGATCACCTTCGACGCCGAACCGTCCCCGAGCAAGTCCCCTTCGGCGGTGGCCAATACCTCGCGGCCGGGATGGGCGATAAAGTTTTGTACCTTCGCGCGCACCGAAGGCGTGAGGGCTGCGGCCAACAAGATCGCGGTGACGAGAAGGAAGAAACTAAAGATGATCCAGCGTTGCGCAGACATGGTCCAATTCAAGCAAACTTTTATGCTTTGAGCACGACAAAACTGTATTGGCGCCCGGCCCGCTGCTTATCACGGCGGAATGAGAAATAAAGTTCGTCGGCTACTGTGTCGCTAAGCTGCTCATGTATTTCGAGGTCTGAACCGAAAGTTTCGCGAAGCTGACGACGGACTAATTCCGTAAGGTCGAAATACTTTTTTAAAGGATCGGGGTGCGTACCTTCAAGCTCGGCGCCGCCGGGTAGAACCGCCGAAAGTTGAGAAGCGACGTCCAGCCCAACTTCGAAGCTCGCTTTCATAATGTGCGGGCCGATAGCCGCCGCCGATGGTGAGCGAGGTGCGAAGGCAACTCGAGACGCCGCAACGATATTCTGCGCGGTACCACGCCAGCCTGAATGAATCGCGCATGCGACCTCGCGATTGGCAAGCAGAATGGGCGTGCAATCTGCGGATTGCGAAACGAGCGCTAAATTTTTCTTCGAGGTGTAGTGAGCATCGGCTTCGGTTTCTATTCCCGCATCGGCTAATACGACGGCGCGGCCGTGCACCTGTTTAAGATAAGCAAACTCATATTGCGGGAAATATTCTTTAAGCGTGGCACGGTCACCATGGCGAGTACCGAAGAAGAAATACGCTTCGTCGGTTTCGAAACTGAAGCCGATCGTACGGTCCGCGAATATTTCGGGCTTAAACAACGTGCGCCGCCCGCGCCATCTGAGCGAGCTCATCCGGCCATTCCGCTTTGAATAGGAGTTCTTGCTTTGTACGGGGATGAACGAAGCCAAGCTCGCACGCGTGCAATGCCATTCGGGTAACGAAATTCAACTTTTTATCTTTCACGCGTGCGCCGTAAATCGGATCGCCGAGAATCGGTAAACCCTTTTCGGATAAGTGAACGCGGATTTGGTGCGTGCGGCCGGTTTCGAGTTTAAGTTGTAGCCACGAGTAATCATGATTCGACTGAATGGTCTTGTAGTGCGTGATCGCGACTTTGCCTTTAGTTTCATGCGAAGCGAAACGCTTCCGATCCGATGGATGGCGTGCGAGCAAAGTTTTGATCGTACCGTCGCGCCCGCTCGGCCGGTGATGCACGAGTGCCCAGTAAATCCGGTGGGTCGTTTTATCTTTGAACTGCCTGGCCAAGCTTAAATGAGCCAAATCATTCTTCGCGACCACGAGAATTCCGCTGGTGTCGCGGTCGAGGCGGTGAACGATGCCCGGGCGCATTTCGTTGAAGCCCATGGCGAGGTCCTTCGTGTGATGCAAAAGAATATTAACGAGCGTGTCTTGCGCGTGTCCCGCGGCGGGGTGAACGACTAAGCCCGCCGGCTTGTTCACGACGATTAAATCGGAATCTTCAAACAGGATCGCGAGGGGTGCATCCCAAGCGCTAAGCCCTACCGGTTCGGCCGCCGGTATTTCGATCTGAACGATCATTCCTGCCGAAATTTTTTGCGAAGCCTTTAAACGTACGCCGGAAACGGTCACGAGCCCGCGATCGATTAGTTCGGCCGCGCGCGAGCGTGAGGGAATAAAATCGAGATAGCTCAGCCATTTGTCTAAGCGCTGGCTAGATTGCTCGGTGTTAACGGTAATGTTGTGGATCGTCTTGTCGCTCAAGATCTCTTTGACCGGAAATATTTCATGTAAGCGTCGGAGATCTTACGTTCGTTCAATCCGAGTAGGCGTGCCATCTGGACGACGAATCCGCGCGTGAAGACGGCCACGGGTAAGGCCTCGAGATCATTCGCCTCAAGTGCAACTAACGTCGACTTAATGACACGAATTTCTTCACTCATTTGATCGAGCGTAACGCCTTTGTACAAACGGATTTTTTGGATGAACGGTCCGTCGATTTCTTGGGCTTGCTCAATTTCGGTTTCGATATCAGGTTTAACTTCGTAAACCGAAAACTTCGTACGCGAGAATCCGGTAGGCAAACTTTCTTGTTTGCCGGCCGAAGTCTTTACTGGGCCGATCCATTGATCTTGCGAACGTGCGCGCGCGGGTTCTTGCGCCGTGGGCTTTGGTGGCGGCGCTTTAGCCAAGCCTATCTTCACGTCATACTCTTTGCGGCGGGCTTGGTGCGAAAGTGTTTGGTACGCTTCCTCAACGAGCGACATCAACTGCAATGCCTCTTCGGGAGTAAACATGCTGTAGATCGCGGGACTGTTGGGTGAGTAAGTCGCGCGTGCGCGCTGGTAGGCATTGTAAATATCGGTGGGCCCCGCAACCGGCGAGACTTCTAAAAGTTCGTAGTAAGTTTGACCGTCGTAGCGCTCACTCATTTAACAATTCCAAAAAGGAAAATCCGAACCGGTAACTTACGGTCCGTGAGGGACGAAATCATCGTCCCGTAATGTTAGGCCGCTTTGTTTTGCGACTGGGGCTTCGCTATTTTACGAGCGATCCCCATGAGTTGAGCGTACAGGTGACTCTGGCGATTCGCCATTAAAAGATGATGCTTCTGGCGCAGTGACTGCCATACCGCATTATCGTATTCGAGTCCGCCGAGGAACTCGCAGGGGAATCCGAAATATTTATTGCAGACGCTTTGTAGCGCGTAGCCCATATCGACTTCTTGGCGCGTACGAGCTTGGTTCAAAACAATTTTGTAACCGAGATCAGCCATGATGTTCTTCAACTTCATGCCGAGTACGGGTTCACGGTCGACAAGGACGCGGATCAAGTCCGACGGATTTTTAATGCCGTGTGTATCACGGTTCGAAAGTAATTCGTCGATTTGCGTTTTCAATTGCAGCTGATGTTCGTAGCGACGCAATTTGCGGAAGAAGCTGGCTTTCAAGAAACGGTAAGCGTTCTCGATGCTCGACGGTTCAGGAGTAAACACAACGACTTTATGCTTCGCCATGAGGAAGAAATCGAGGGTCGCGTGATGAGTACCTGCACTAAGGTCTAGTACGGTGAAATCGGTCTTATGACGGTAGATCGCCGACATGATGCGCGAGCGTTGGATTTCATCGATGTTCGCAACGTCCATCGCTTCGCTCGAACCGCTTAACAAGCTAAGTTTGGGCCAGTGGGTCGTTTGAATCAGCGAGCTAAGTTCGGCCTGGGGATCGAGGATGAATTCGTTAATACCTTTGTTGCTCAAGGGTAAACCGAGCGAGGTATGAAGGTTCGCGCCGCCGAGATCGAGATCAATCGCGGTTACGTCGTAACCCAACTGCGAAAGAAAGATGGCGATGCTCGAGCTTATGAAGGACTTACCGACGCCGCCTTTACCACCGCCAACGGCGATAATCGTCGACCCGGGTTCAATCCGCCCGCGCAGAGGAGAAAAATCAGCATTTATTAAATTCGGTTTCACCGAAGATCATCCCTTGAATCTTGCAGCCAATTACGGAAGGGGCTTCAATAGTCCCTTCTTCAATTTCTCTTCGGCTTCAGATCCCCGGACATAAAGTGGTTTGACACTTTTCCATGAGGAAAATTGCGCAAAATGCGACATCGCGACTAAAGTTTTGGCCGCGGAATCACCCCTGGTATCGACATCGGGCACGACGAAAGTTTTGTCGAAGGCACCGGCCGCCTGGACTTCGCCCATATCGCCCGAAAAGGGCTGGACCATTGTCTGCATCGCGCCGGAAACTTTCCGGTACGCTCCGGCGTAGAAGAACTTCTGGATCGCCTTCATCACGATCATCGCGGATTGATTCTCGGCCGTGTTTTCAAAAGCGAGGACTTCTAGCGATGAAAAAGTCGCCACCGGTTTCTCTAAAGCGTAGGCCAGGGTACGAATCAGGTTAACGCCTACCCGGATGCCGGTAAAAGAGCCGGGCCCCGTATTCACGGCGAAATGAGTAAGGTCGTGCAAAACTAAACCGGCCGCGGCGAGCGCCCGACCGACTTCAAGAGTCGCGACTTCGGAGTGCATCGCCAGTTTGTTCCAACGGGCTTCGGCTAAGATTTTAAAGGGTTGGCCGGGAAGAAATTCGGCGATGGCGAGTGAGCCGGTCGCGGTCGAGGTATCGACCGCGAGTAGTTTTGCCGGAAGATTACCAGCGATTAGCGATGAGGTTGCTGATGTCATTATAGAAGGCAAATACCATCAAAAACATCAAAAGCATAAGGCCAACTTGCTGAGCGAGCTCCATCTTACGCATGGATACGGGTGCCCCACGCAAGCCTTCGATCGTGTAAAAAACAAGGTGACCGCCGTCAAGGATCGGTACGGGCAATAAGTTCAACAAGAACAGATTGATCGAAATAATCGCCATCGTGTGGAGGAAAGTGCTTAGGCCCGCGGCGAAGGAATGCGAAGCCACGCGGCCGATGGTGATTACGCCACCGACGTTTTTAGCCGAGACTTCACCCTGAACCAAACGCACCAAGCTCATCACGACAAATTCGGTCCACTTCGCGGTCTCTTTGATTCCGTGGACGAACATTTTCGCAGGATTCGTCACGCGATAATAAACGGGATCAGGACCGGCGGGGAAGAAGCCCGAGACGATTCCGACCGTGAAGCGTTTTTCGGCTTGGCCTTTCATCGACATCAGTTCCGTCATTTCGGGTTTGATCTTAAAGGTCTTCTCTTCGCCGTTACGTAAAACTACGAAATCGAGACCGTCGCTCGTCGAATCGAAAGATTTCACGTGCGTAAGAACGTCGGACCAAACATTTACGGGATCGTTGCCGATGCGTACGACTTTATCTTTAGCTTGAACGCCGGCTTTGTCGGCCGGGGAGTCTTTCTTAAGCTGGTAAATATATAACTCGGCCGGTTCGATGCCGAGCGAGGCGAAGATGTCGTCCCCGGCTTTGAAGCCGGCGGGCAACTTCACTTCAACCGGGCGAGCCGCGTCTTTCTTCTCGGCGTGCTCGACGTCTTTAACTTCAAATTTGATCGATTCAGGATTCGCGGCCACGGCTTCGGTCAGCAGCGGTTTGAGTTCGCGCCAGTAGTTGACCTTTTTACCGTTAACCGAAGTCACCAAATTCAGAGATTGAAGACCCGCGGCGCCGGCCAAGCTCTTCGGGTCACGCACGCCGATAACGGTCGAGCGTGATTCTTGGCTTAATCCTTCGATCGCGCCGACTTGGCGGTCGCTGCTAAAAATATTATCGTTTTCGCCGACGCCGACGGAGACGTCGAATTTAAGCGGCGAGCTCTCGCCGGGACGTTCGACCACGACTTCCGTCGCGCGGCCGCCGGAACCTTCGATCTTTTGCATGACGTGCATCCAAGTCGGGGTCGGCTGGTTTGCGACGGAAACAATTTTGTCCCCCGAGCGGAAGCCCTGCTCGAAAGCCTTCGTGCCTTCTTTTACGTCGCCGGTAAAAGGGCCGGCCATTTCTTGACCTAGGCCTCCGATAACGGTGAACAGGACGATCGCGAAAAGTAAATTCATCAACGGGCCGGCAAGTACGATCCAGATTCGCTGCATGACGGGCTTATGCAAGAAAGCGTACTTGCGTTCTTCGGGCGGAACATCGGCCGTGGGATCGTCGCCGTACATTTTGACGTAACCACCCAGCGGGATGATCGATAGAGCGTAGGTCGTGTCGCCACGTTTGAAGCTCAAAATCTTTTTGCCGAAGCCGAGCGAGAATGTCTCGACACGAACGCCGAAAAATTTTGCGACTAAGAAATGTCCCATTTCATGCACGAAGATGAGTAATCCGAGCAAAATGAAAAAGGGTGCGAAATTAGCGAAGGCGGATTGGATCAGGCTGATAATGTTCATTTCCAAATTGTAGAGATTTAAGAGGGGCGGGGCCAGTGAATTCATTCACGGACTAGTCCGTTTTCGTCAGGGCGTGACGTAGAGCGCGAAAGCGTAGACCAAGGGACATGCGATTAATACACCGTCGATACGGTCTAAGACACCGCCGTGGCCGGGCATAATGGTGCCCGAATCCTTAACCTGCGCCACCCGTTTTACGAGCGACATGAGCAAGTCTCCGGTCTGGGCGATAAATCCGCAAACCAAGCAAAACGAGACGGTTTGCCAGAGTGGATATTCTAAACTGAGGCAAAGGTAGCCGGTCCCGACCACGGCCGAACCCAGCAAACCGCCCACGGACCCTTCCCAAGTTTTTTTGGGCGAGATCAAAGGCATGAACTTATGCTTACCGAAAAAACGACCGGCAAAGTAAGCGAACGTATCACCCGCGAACACGACCAAAAGCATAAATAAGAATAGTTTACTGCCGTTTTCAAGCTGGAGTAGGCGAATACAAAAATAAGGGAACAGCACGACGTACACCATTCCGAACGTGCCGATCGCGACGCTCGCGAGTAAAGCTTCGTTCGTGACTTTCCCCCTGGTAAGCCAGAGGCACGCGGCAAAAAATGCGGCGTTGCCGATGCCGAAAAAAACCATCCCTTGATCACCGAAGTAAAACATTGCGATGTAAGTGAGTAAGCAAACGGCCCAGTAAGCGTGCGAGACCGCGTCGGGCATCTGTCCTAAGCGAAAAGCCATGCGCGTATATTCCCGGATGCTCAGTACGATGACGACCGTAACGGCCAACGTGAGCCCGGTCGTGCCGCCGTAAATTGCGACGCCCAACAAAAGAAGTCCCGCCGCTACGGCCGAGACGACGCGCTGAATGAAAGCCGACTTATTGTCAGACATTTAAATTTTCCGATTCGGGGGCGCGGTTAACGCAGTTGGAGCTGATCGGTAGTCCGGCCGAAGCGGCGTTCACGGGCGGAGTAGGAAGAAAGGATGCGGTGTAGATCTTCATTATTAAAATCAGGCCACGCCTTCGCTTCAAATTCAATCTCACTGTAGGCGGATTGCCATAAAAAGAAATTGGAAATGCGCGACTCGCCACTAGTCCTGATAATGAGGTCGGGATCGGGAAGAAACGAAGACGGCAATAGACCGGCGACCAGTGCCTCGTCGACTTCGTTTTCTTCGAGTAAACCCATTTTGACCTGGCGAGCAACTTCGCGGGCCATGAGCGTGATTTCCTGCCGACCGCCGTAGGAAAGCGCGAAGGTCAAAGTCATACCCGTGTTCCCCGAAGTTTCCTCAACGGTGTCCATAACGACGCCCCGTACGGAAGCGGGTAAGCGGCCAACTTCGCCGATCACTTGAAAGCGGATGTTTTGGTCCATCAGCATCTTTTTTTCGCGGATCAGTTGCCGGCGTAACAAGAGCATGAGGAACGAAACTTCCTCGACCGGTCGAAACCAATTTTCGGTGCTGAAGGCAAAGAGAGTGAGGTACGGAACTTTCAGGCGGGCGCATTCTTCAATGACCGACTTCGCAATCTTCGCGCCACGGATGTGCCCGAAAATACGGTTGTGACGCCGGGCTTTTGCCCAGCGGCCATTACCGTCCATAATAATTGCGAGGTGTCTTGGTATCTTCAAAGCGCGGTCCCGGCTTACACCGTCATCAATTCTTTTTCTTTATCGACGGCCAGCTGATCGATTTTTTTGATGTAATCATCGGTCAGTTTTTGCACTTCTTCTTGCTGACGTTTGTTGTCGTCTTCGCTGATCGCTTTGTCTTTAAGCGAGGCTTTTAAACCGTCGTTGGCATCCCGGCGAATCATGCGGACGGCGACGCGCGCGTCTTCGCAGATCTTCTTAATGTTTTTAACGAGGTCTTTACGACGGTCTTCGGTCAACTCGGGAACTTTAAGACGGATCACTTTGCCGTCGTTCATCGGGCTCATGCCCAAATCACTTTTTACGATCGCTTGTTCGATCTCTTTCAGGATGGAAGATTCCCAAGGGCTGATCAAGAAAGAGCGTGCATCGGGCGTACTAAGTGCCGAAACCTGATTTAGCGGAGTGGGCGTTCCGTAGTAATTGACCTTAATATTGTCGAGCATAGAAACGGCGGCGCGGCCGGTGCGAACTTTTTTAAGTTCACCGAGCAAATTCTGAACGGCTTTTTCCATGTTGTCTTTACTGGCCGTGGCGAGGGGGGATGCCATGCGTACTCTCCTGTTCTAATGGACCGTCTAGCGAACGGTCGTGCCGATTTTTTCGCCGCGAACGACGCGGGCGATATTGCCGGGCTTGTTGAGATTAAACGTGATGATCGGAAGTTTATTGTCCATGCAGAGGCTGATGGCCGTGGAATCCATGACCTGCAAACCTTGCTTAAGAACATCCATGTAAGTCAGTTGATCGTAAAATTTTGCGTCCGAATGTTTCTTCGGGTCTTTATCGTAAATGCCGTCGACGTTGGTCGCTTTCATGATGACGTCTGCATTGATTTCCATCGCGCGTAAGGAAGCTGCGGTATCGGTCGTGAAATACGGATTGCCGGTGCCGGCCGCGAAAATAACGATGCGCTTTTTTTCGAGGTGACGAATCGCGCGGCGGCGAATGTAAGGCTCCGCAATTTGCGCCATGCTGATCGCCGATTGAACACGTGTCGAGATGCCGCGTTTTTCAAGTGCATCTTGCATCGCCATCGCGTTGATCACGGTACCGAGCATGCCCATGTAATCGGCGTTGGCCCGGTCCATACCCTGGGACGCTTGCGCGACCCCGCGTACGAAATTACCGCCGCCGATCACGATGCCGATTTCAACATCGAGATCGAAAGCGGATTTAACGTCATCGGCAATTTGCCCGATGATTTCCGGATTGATGCCCGCGTGGTGAGACCCCGCGAGGGCCTCACCACTGAGCTTCAGCATGATACGTTTAAATTTACTCTTCATGCCCTATTGTGCATTCATCGCGGCGGCAACTTCGGAAGCGAAATCTTCCTTTTTGCGCTCGATGCCTTCGCCAAGCTCGAAACGGGTGAAGCGGCGGATGACCAAGTTCTCACCGATCTTCGCGATCAACTCTTGTAAGACTTCCTGAACGGTTTTTTCAGGGTTCTTAACAAACTTTTGATCGAGCAAGCAGATGTCGGAAGCCCATTTTTTCAACTGGCCGTCCAAAATCTTTTCGAGAAACTCGGGCTTTTTGCCTTCTTCAACGGCCTTCGCCGCGAGAACAGATTTCTCTTTTTCGCGGGCGGCGGGGTCGATTTCATTTTGGCTAACGAATTGCGGACCGAGAGCGGCGATGTGCATCGCGACGTCACGGCAGAAGTTTTGGAATTCTTCATTGCGTGCAACGAAGTCGGTTTCCGAATTCACTTCGAGCAAAACGCCGATGCGCCCGCCCGCGTGAATGTACGAAGTGACCATACCTTCGGCAGCTACGCGGCCGGCTTTTTTAGCGGCTTTGCTTAAGCCCTTGGCGCGGAGCCAGTCGACGGCCTTCTCAAGGTTACCTTGAGTTTCCTCAAGGGCCTTTTTGCAATCCATCATTCCGGCGCCGGTCTTCTCACGCAATTCTTTTACTGAACCTGCAGTCACTGACATGGTTTGCGCCTCCATTACTTTTTCTTCGACTTGGGCGTCGTGGTTTTAGCCGGGGCATCGGTCGTTGCCGGTGCATCGGACGGAGCGCCATCAACGGCTGGCGTGCTGTCGTTTTCGTCGGTCGCACCTTCGGTCGCGCTATCGGGAGCCGTTTGATCGAGTTCCATCAGGATCTCAACGTCTTCGGCCGTACCGGCGGCAACGAGTTTGCGGCCTTTGTTCACTTTAGTCACGACAACCGCGGGTGCGGCAGGAGCTTCGGGAGCCGCGGCGGCACGGCGTGCGGCACCACGTTCAGAAGCATCTACGCGGCCCGGAGCGGGAACTTCGCGTTCTTTGCGATCGCCACCACCGGAAGCGCGCACTTGCTCTTGCCATTTTTTCGAGCCTTCGAGGAAAGCTTCGGCAATCAAGTTTGCGAACAATTTGATCGAGCGGATCGCATCGTCGTTACCGGGGATCGGGTAATCGATGGCTTCGGGATCCACGTTCGTATCGGCGATACCGACGACCGGGATACCCAATTTTTTAGCTTCGAGAACGGCGATGTGCTCTTTGTTTAAATCGACGACGAACATGCACGCGGGCGTGTCCTTCATGTCGCGGATACCATCAAGATATTCCATCAAGCGGCCGGCTTCTTTTTCCATTTTAGCGCGCTCTTTTTTCGAGAAGAACTCGAGCTCGCCTTTTTCGCGCATGTGATCGATTTTTTTCAAACGATCAACCGAAGATTTTACGGTTTGGAAATTCGTGAGCATGCCGCCGAGCCAGCGTTTAGTGACGTAGAACTGTCCGCATTTTGCCGCGGCTTCTTTAATCGGCTCAACCGCTTGTTTTTTAGTTCCGACGAAGATCAAGCGTCCACCGTTGGTGGCGATCTTCGTGACAAATTCAGCCGCCGTTTTGGCGCTGATCACCGATTTTTGTAAATCGATAATGTGGATACCGCCGCGATCCGTATAAACATACGGCTTCATCTTGGGGTTCCAACGTTGGGTTTGGTGTCCGAAGTGCACGCCCGCGTCGAGCATGTCCTTCATGGTTAGACTTGGCATAGATTGTCCTCCTGGTTAGCCGCCTCCCCGCATTGGGACTGTTCAAGATGAGCAGCACCAGGAATTCGCGAGAAGTGAGTCGTTTAATAATTGAGTCACTTTTGTGACCCTTAGTTTGCGTTTGATATAGCCCGAAGGAGGGGGTGCGGCAAGCCTCAAGTTTACGCAATAACGGCCGAAATCCCCGCGACCACCGGTTAACGCGGCGTGAGCCGGGTCAACGGATCTTAGTACTTCCCTTGCGAGGGGTGACGTTTCCACTGGTCAAGCCGGATCATCGAGTCGCGCTCGAGCCGGTAAAAGCCGTGGGGAGCTTGATTACTGGTCGTCATGAAGATGGTGACGTCGTACTTATTCTGCGGAAAAAGCCGGTAAATCATATGGCGGAAGAAATTCAGCTGGTGCAAGGCCTGGCTTCTGGACAGGAAGCTCATATCGATAATGTTGGTCAGGGAAATTGTGTAGCTACGGTACCCTAGCCGGTCCCCGTGGTCTTTCACTTTGCGCCAGAAAATTTCCGAGACGTAGTCGGTATGGGCGAGTTTCGCGGTCGCGTATAAGTTCCGGAAACGAGAGTAGGCTTCTTGCGAAGACAAAAATGAATCGTCGGGTCTAGCTTCGCCGGAAAACCCCTCTTCCTCCCTAAGCTGGGGCAAGTAGCGATCCGCGAAAGCCTGATTCAGTTCGCCTGCGCTATCGATATCATTGCCGCGGAGGACGCCGAACTCGTTGGGTTTCCGTTTTGAAGTTAAAGCGAAGTAATATTCGCGGACGGCAAGAAGCTCTTCACGACTGACGTTCTGCCGTTGCATCCACTCGTTTATATTTTTGACGCCGGCCTTGAAATTTTCCGCAGTCCGTTTCTTGTCCATCAGAAATTGTCCGACTTCAAACAGACTCGAGTTTCTCATTTCGACGGGAATCGGTATTCCCGAAATAAGCGAGAAGAATTCCGCGGGCGTTTGCGCGAGCCTTAGAATGGGCCGAAGGATAAAGTTCTGCGCGATGAGCGGACCCGCGACGTGGTCCCCGATGATCAATTCTTTTGCGTGTTTGCGGGAAGCGATATCCCAGGCCGAATTCGTACCGAAACCGATGACCAGATCCGTGGGGGAGTCATCCCAAGGCAGGTTGTGCCAGTCGGCTTCGTTGGAGGCCGGGTAACCACCGTCGGCGTCCGTCCTCATTACGCCGTCATTGTAGAAAAGCGTTGGGGAAGTGAAGAACGCCGCGGCCAATGGCCCGTTCTGCGGATTGATCTGCTTGCGTGCGGTTAAAAGCGCGCGGCACATCTCCGTAACAGGATTTTGTTTTTCGCGCGCATTGTGGGCGAGGGCGGGTGCGCCCAACGTAAACGTGCCGAACGTAAACGTAAGGAGAAGAACGTATAGAAAGCGCAATTTCATTTGGGCGAGCATTTACGCTGTCGTGCATCAACCAACGGGGCGCCGTCAAGATTTTCGCGGGTTCCGCTAAATTTTACCGTTCGGCCGGTTCGGAGTAGCGGATCCACTGTTCAGGCTTGATGACCGTGTCCCGCGCGATCCGGTAAAAGCCGTGTGGCATGCGATGACTCGTGGTCATGAAGAGGGTGACGTCGTATTCGTCCTTCGGAAAGAGCCGGTAGATCATCTGCCGGAAAAGATTGAGCTGGTGCATGGCGTGGCTCTTCGGCGAGAAAGTCGTGTCGATGATGTTGGTCAATGAAATGGTGTAGCTGCGATAACCTTTCTGGTCGCCGTAACGTTTCACCTTGCGATAAAATTCTTCCGAAGCGAAGTCCGTGTGAGCGTACTTCGCGTTTTCGTATAAAGCTTTGAAACGCGAGTAGGCTTCTTGCGATGACAAAAAAGAATCCTCGGGGTGAGTCGGCCCCTCGAAGCCGTCTTCCATTCTCAATTGAGGCAAGTAGCGCTGAGCGAAGAACCCTTGCAGATCACCGACCTGTTCAATGCCCGGCGCTCGGAGTACACCGGCCCGGTTGGGTGTCGGATTTGAAGCCAGCGTGACGTAATATCCGGCGAGGGCACGAAACTCGTTGCCGCTAATGCCCTGATTGAGCATCCACTTCAAAAGGCCTTCGACGTCGTCCCTATAATTATCAGACTCTAAACCAACGAGGTATTCGCCCATTTCAAATAGACTCGCGTTTTTGCGGTCTTCGGAAAGCGGCGCTCCCGCGAGTACAGCCAAGAATTCGGCCGGCGTTTGGGCGAGCCGGAGGATCGGGCGCAAGATATAATTTTGCGCGATCAACGGGGCCGCGATGTGGTCCGCGATGATCAAGTCTTTTGCGCGCTTGCGGGCGGCAATATCCCAAGCCGAATTCGAACCGAAGCCGATCACCATATCCGTCGGCGAAGTGTCCCAAGGTGTGAGATGCCAGTCGTATTCATTCGAAGCCGGAAAACCCCCGTTGTACTCGGTTCGCATTACGCCGTCGTTATAGAAAAGCGCGGGGGAGGTGAAAAACGATCTCGCGAGCGGCCCGTTTTGCGGACCGATCTGCCGAAACGCGGTCAAAAGTGCGCGGCAAGTTTCGACCAGGGAGCGGGATTTTTCGCGCGAGCCGAGGCCGTAAGCCGGTGCGGTTAACACGAACGTCAGGAGAAAGATCACTAAGAAGCGCGATTTAAATTGTGCGAGCATTGACGAGTTCGTGCATCGGCCACCGCCTTGCCGTCAAGGGGCTTTTCATCGTTCGTCGCTACGTATCCACTCGTCTTCATTGATGGGAGTGTCCCGCTCGAAGCGGAGAAAACCGTGCGGGTTGCGATCGTTGGTCGTGAGGAAGATGACGACCTCGTAAGCGGGGGCAGGAAAGATTTGATTAATCATTGCCCGGTACCGCCCGAGAGACTCGATCGCTTCGCTTTTGCTATCGGCGTTCGCGTCTAAAATATTTGAAAGCGAAAACGTGTAGCGGCGATACCCGCGCTCATCGCCGTGGCTTTTTAGCGAACGGTAAAAGTCTTCCGAGAGATAATCGGTCTGCGCGTAGAGACTGGAAGCGTACAGAGAACGAAAGCGAGTGAACGCGGCGGGGGAGGCCAGGAACGAATCTTTGGTCCTTGCCGTGGCGGGGACGAAGCCGGTGCTCTTACGATACTGGGGCAAATAACGTGACACAAAGAACTGAATGATAGGGCCATTGAGATGTGCATTCTTACTTCGCAGAACGCCGAATTGATCTAAAGGTGAAGGTGTAATGAGCGCCACGTAATATTCGGCGACGGCCTGAAGCTCATCGCTGCTCGCGCCCCCGGTCATCATCAGATTAAGTGCTTCGCGCATACCCATGGCGATCTCGTCGATCGTCCGGTCGGTTTGATATTTCATAAGATATTTTCCGAACTGCGTGAGGGTATCGCCGCGGTGATCACCGGGAAGATCGATACCGGCTAACAGTGCTAGAAAGTGCGCGGGAGTTTCCGCGAAGCGAAGGATCGTGCGAAGGATAAAATTTTGCGCGATGAGCGGGCCGGCCGCGTGATCGGCGATCATCAAGAGCTTCGCGTCTTTCCGCAAAGCAAGATCCCAAGCCGAGTTTGTACCGAAGCCGACGAGTACGTCGGTGGGCGAAGTGTCCCAAGGCGTTTTGTGCCAATCGTACTCGTTCGAAGCGTAGAACGGGTAGGCGGTCTGCCTATAAATGCCGTCGTTGAAAAATAAGTTCGGTGAACTGAAAAACGCGGGCGCGAGCGGACCGTTGCCGCGGCCCAACTGTTCGGGCGATGCGAGCACCGAACTGCAAATGGCCGAGCCGGCTCGCGATTGGTGCGCGATCGCGGGCCCGGAAATTGCCAGGGCAACGAGGTAGATAAATAAGCGAGTGATCATTCAATGGTCGTGCAATGGAAGAGCGTACAGCGTCAACTACTTAGCTAAATCGATTATTTAATGCAAATTGGCCGGGTTCATCGGGTAACGGGCTGGGCCTGCGCTTTTCTTACTAAACAGACCGAAGCGGGCAACGCAGAATTTTGTTGGAGCTGCTGACAAGTTTGATCGTTGATGCGGCCGCCGATCGCTAATTTGTCGTTATCGTCGAAGATAATCATACGACCGAAACACGTTCTGATCCACAGATCACCGATCGACAGGGCGGCTTTCGCGGCGGCGCTACCCACTTCGGGAATCACGCTCGGATCGAGAATGACTAATTCATTTTGCCTGGATTCTTCGGGGCGGCCGCGCGTGTACATAACTAAGCCGTCGGGGCGAAACCCTTGGTACAAAATCGGTTCACCGGGAATCGAAAGCGTGCGGCTTTTGCCGTCGGAAATATTGGCGAGCTCGACGGTTGGGTAAGTAAAAATGCCGAAAGATTTTTGATCGGTAAACACGATCCGCTTACTCGCCGGATCGAACTGTACCTTGTTGGTTTGACGTTCAAGATCTAAAATCTTGGTGCAATGGGCATCCGGCATTTTAAGCCGGTAAAGAACCGTATGGCCTGATTCACTATCGAGCGTGGAAATCATTTGCCCGTCGGGTGAGAGGACGGGCATCTCCCAAGAAAGTCTACGGCGGTCGACGTTTGCGCACGCGGGAACCGAGTCTTTGGTGGCCTTCGTGAACCGATAGCCTAAGTGTAAGGTTTCGCGAACGGAATATTCCTGAATCAGACCCTGTTTCTCGCCGGTGAGAACGCGGTAAGTGGTGCGATCACCCTTCTTTTCCGTGATACCGACGGATTGGTAATAACCGTTGTGCTTGCGGTCCGTGAAGATCATCGGCGAGAAACGGCCGGTCTTGCTCATCGCAAAAGTGCTGAAGAATCGAGTCGGGTTAGGTTGAATGATGAAGGTGCCGTCGGGAGTCGGGGTTGGATCGATATCGCCTAGAATCCAGCTTTCACCGGTCGTAAGATCGTGCATCCGGCCGCCGGTGCCGCCCCATTCGGTGGAAGTCATGAGATGGTCGTTGACCGCCCTCATCCAGTAGCCGGTTCCGGTAAACGCAATTACTTTTTGGCCGCGATCGAAACGGTCAAAGCCGCAGAGTATGTTCGCTCGCGCTTTTAAATTCGGAATGGTCTGCGCGGTGGCGGTCCCAAAACATAGGAGCGCGTGGAAAGTGCAGATCAATAACGAGCGGGAAAAAGTTTTCACCCGGCGACCCGCCGGATAGTTTTGCGCTTGAACCAACTTAGGTACTCAGCCGTTTCTTTGTAACCGACCAGCGTGCGCGGAGAGAGTTTTCCATCGGAAAAATAGATGACCGTGGGGAAGTGCATGGTCATCCGCGCTTTGATCAGCGCGCTTGCCGCGAGGTAATCGAATTCGACCGGGTTTTGCGTCGTTGCCTGTGCCAGGCCCGCAGGGTCCATGTACTTAGCCCGTTGGTCCACGAGCACGGTTAGCGGCAACTCAGCCTGCGCGGCGGCAGCTTTGATGTGCTCGAGCGCTTTTACCGAAAGGGGCATGGCCGGTGACCAAACGAAGATAGCGCCTTGGGACTGCGTCTTCAGCAGAACTTCTAAGCGTTCGTCCGTAAAATCGCGCGCATCCTGGGCCGGGTTTTCGGCAGCTGCGGCTGCGTCGGCGGCGGGTGCGCGGTCCGTGAAACGTTCAATCGGGGGACTGGATTCGCACGCCGCCAGCAGAGCTAATGTGAAGAAAGCGGTTCTGCAAATCAAATTAGAACTCTTCGGCCGCGCCCGATTCACGCGTAGATTTGGGAGCCGGTGTTCCGCCGAGAACGATCGATTGCAAATCACGCACGAGCTCGAGCGAACCGACCTCACCACCCTGGTTGCCGAGGATGTGCGAACCCAAAAATAAATTCGAAATTTCGGGGAAACGGAAATTGTCTTTAGTTTTTAAAGTCTGCTGCCCCATTGCGTTCGGTTGCATAAAAATCTTTTCGGGAACGGGCGTATCGAAAGCCGTGGGCCAAGCGCGTTTAAGTTGGCGTTTGATGTGGCGGATGCATTGGCCGATGAATTCGTGTTCGGCTTCACGTTCGCCGGGCACTAACGTCATCCAGCGTGAAACGTTGCCGAAGACGCGGCCGACGACCGGCTCAAATTCTTTGGCGGAGTGGGTGAACACGCGAATTGAAGAATCGTCGGTTAAAGGGGTTTCGTGTTGCAATTCAAGCAGCACGGCCGTCCACACCTGCATTTTCGCTAAGCGGGTGCGGTTCTTCGCGTTGAGCCCTTCACCTTCGATGAAATTATTCAGGAAGGATGGGTGAGGCGTGAACACCACGCGCTCGGCTTTGATAGATTTATCACCGTTGTAAATGACTTCGGACACCTTGCCGTCTTCGACTTTGATGTTGGTGACCTCGGCCATGGTTTGCGCTTCGAACGGAAGTTGTTCGACCAAAACGCGAACGACATGTTCAAGACCGGGTTCAATCACGATGTCATGGGCGTGACTGTACTGAGCGAGTTCACTGATCGATTGGAAATTGACGTCACCGAAGCCGGTGAAGGGACGCCAGCGGCCCTCGTCGTAAAGCTGCGGGCGGTGATCGCGCACTTCAAAATTGATCGGTAGGGGAGAAACACTTTTGACCCATTCGAGCAGGGCCACGTTTTCGGTCGTAGCCGGAATGAAATCGAGGCCGGTCGACGCGTAAGTGTTTGAACCGGTACGGCGCGAGCGCCCGCCGAGTTCGGGCCGCGCTTCTAAAAGTGCGACGCGCTGGCCGGCGTGATGCAATCTGTGCGCAAGGAAAAGGCCGGTAAGGCCGCTACCGATAATCAAGGTGTCGATTGAATTCATGGATTTAAAACACCAATTTTAGCTTGCGAATTCAAGCTTTAAATACCGTCACAGGCTCTTAACCACGTGGCTGATCCGCGTGAGCAGCCAACGCGCGGCCCGGGATTTGAGTTGACTCTGCCCGATCCAGCGCGCGACCGGCGGCGAGATTCGGTAGTAACCATAGATCATCCGGCGGCCGAGGTGGGAACGGCGCAGTTTCTCATCGCGAAACGCGCGCAACACCGTAAGTTCGACCGCGTAAGGCTGGCCGTTGAACGCGGCATCCGCGACGAAGCACGGTCCGCGCCGTGATTTCACCAAGCGCAAGAATTGGCGCATGATCGCGGGATTTTTAGAAGTGCGCTGAAATAGTTCGGCCTTCTTTACGATGTCGGGATAAATCGTGCTGAACGGTAAAAATTCGGAACACTTGCGGGCCGCTGAGCCCATGCGCTCACCGTAGCGCGGGCTCGTGTCGTAAATCCTCATCAAATCCCAATAGACGGAAGCGACGACCGTCAATTCCTTAGACCGGTTGGAGTTGTTGAAGATCGCGGGGGATAGTTCGCCTTTTTTTTTGTTGTGCACAACTTCGAGAACGCGCAAATATTTTTCGTATTGAACGGCGGCTTCCGAATAAGCCTTCTGGGACATCAGCCCGCGCGCGTTTTTGATCAGGTGCACGCGGTTCTTCCACATCATCATTTTGTTTTTTTCGCGCAGCTCGCGTTCCATGCGGAGCTTCAAGCCCTGGGATACGTGCCCGGCCATTTTATCGAAGCAACTAGCGCAAACTTTTTCGGGAACTTCACCCGCTTCGCCCGCGTTGTTCAACGACAGACGCATGCCCGCGTCGATCTTAATAAAATTATCGTTGAGGACCCCGCATTTAGGGCAAGGACCTGCCTCTGTAACCGACGACATATTCTATATTAAAGCATTGCGAACGGGTCGATGTCGACCTGGACCTTGGTCCCCGAGGGCACCCAAGATTCATCGCCCAGCAATTGCCGGCAGAAGTGATTTAGCTTCTGGGCCGAGTCGCATTTGACCATGACGTGATAGCGGTATTTATTGCGCAGCTTAAACAGCGGTGCCGGTGCCGGACCTAAAATCATCATGTTTTGCGAATAGGCTTCGAATTGTTTTTGCATGGCCTTCGAGCGCTGGACTAGACGGTCGGCGGTTTGCTTGCCTACGTCGGCGCTCGCACTTTGAATACGGAACATCGCCATACGCCAAATGGGTGGGTAAAGAAGATCGGCGCGCTCTTGCAATTCAAATTCGGCGAAGCCGCGAAAGTCGCCCTTCACCGTGTACTGGATGCTAATGTGTTCGGGATTGTAAGTTTGAATCACCACCCGCCCGGCGCTTTGCCTCCCGCTGCGTCCGCTCATTTGCGTAAGCAATTGGAAGCTGCGTTCGCTCGCGCGAAAGTCGGGCCAGTGAAAGCCGACGTCGGCCAGCACGAGGCCGACCAAATTTAATTTTTGAAAGTCGAGACCCTTCGCGATCATTTGCGTGCCGATCAGTAGATCGACGTTGTGCTGTTCGACGTCTTCGATCACTTTTTCAAGTTGTTCGCGCGATTGCACTTCGTCGCGGTCGGCACGCGCGATGCGGATGGCCGGGAACAAGCCGAGCATATCTTGTTCGATGCGCTCGGTGCCTAAACCCAGCGGCTGCATGGGAAACTCTTTGCACGACGGGCACATCTCGGTGAGTTGATCGGTGAATTCGCAAAAGTGACAAACTAAATGCGTACGCCCGTGCACGGTTAGCGTTACGGAACAGTTCGGACATTCGGCGGTGTAGCCGCAGCCGTGGCACTGCGCTGTTTGCGCGACTCCGCGCCGGTTCAGGAACAATGCCGCTTGCTCCTTTTTCTCAAACACGTGCTGAAGTTCGGCGTAAAGTTGGTCCGATAGCCAGAACGGTAAACCCGAAGGTGTGTCCTTACGTTCTTTTGTGACTTCGCGGAGGTCGACGACCTCGATCGAAGGCATCTCGCGATCGAGTACGCGCGACTTCATCGTGTGCAAGTGATAGCGGCCGGTCAGTGCGTTGTTCCAGCTTTCGAGCGAAGGCGTGGCCGAGCCGAGCACGATCGGAATATTCAACGTGCGCGCGAGAACGATGGCGGCATCGCGCGCGTGGTATTTTAATTGTTCGTCTTGTTTATAGCTGGGCTCATGCTCTTCGTCCAAAACGATCACGCCGAGATTCGGGACCGGACAGAACAGCGCCGAGCGTGCGCCGATCAAGATACGGCGCTCGCCACTGACGACGCTCCACCACTGATTGGTTTTTTCGCGCGGGGTGAGGTGCGAATGCAAGACCGCGATCATCCCCGGGAAGCGGCGTGAAAAGCGGTCGAGCAATTGCGGCGTCAGCGATATTTCAGGAACGAGCACGAGGCCTTGTTTACCCTCGGCCAAAACTTTTTCGAGGAGGCTTAGGTACACTTCGGTCTTACCCGAACCGGTTACGCCGTGGAGCAAGTGCACGCTGAACTCAGGTTTTTCGGTTATGCTTTTTAAAACCGCCATTTGTTCAAACGTGAGCGTGGGCGGCCCGGCTCGTTCCGTGTAATCTTTGACCGCGGCCGACTTTGTCGATTTCCGTTTAGTCTTGCGCGAGAGCGGCGGGAACACCGTTTCGACCACCAGGCCCAGCGGGTGCAGATAATATTGCGCCATCCACTCGAGCCAATCCATGTAGCCTTGCGGGATGGCCGGGCGTTCTTCGTCGGGGCCGATCACCGGCTTCAATTTAATTTCCACGTCGGCGGGGCGATCGGTATTTTTTAAAACGACGCCGTTGACCGAGCGGCGGCCGAGCGGAACTTTGACCGCTTGGCCTCGCTTTAAGATCATGCCCGATTCGGGCGGTAGGTAAGTGAGCGCACCTAAAGGCGCATCGACCGCGATCAGGTAGGGCCGGTTCGTGGCCTCATCAAGGTTCACCGGAATCTCGAATAGAATTCGCGCAAAGCGTCCGAGTCGGGCAGTTTCAAGGCGTTCGCGGGCCCGAGCGAACCGGTTTTGAAACGGTTGTCGGCGGCGGTCAATTTACCGAGTGACTTTACCGAGGTGACGTTAACGCTTACATTGAAGGTGCCGAAGTTGTACGTTAGCGCGCGTGGGTACCACATCTTGTCGTCGAACTTGGCGTAGTTATCCGCTTTCATCACGGCTTGCGAAGCGCCGCGGAATTTGCGCACGACGAACTGATCTTGCTCGATCCAAATTGTGGGACCGATGCCTACCGTGGGCGAAATCCCGATCGCGTAATTAACCGCACCGCCCGAACGGGACAAGCGCACGAAGCTGACCGGCTCGTACTTTGCCGCGCCGTCGGTTTCGATGGGCCCGCGATCACGTAGAGATTCCGAAGGGGCGACTTTCAAGTTCACTAAGCGCGAGCGCAGATATTTGCTGCTGCGAAAATGCAAAAGTGGCTCAAGCCAGTCTTCACCTAAGCGCTGGTTTTTAAGCGCGGTGCCGCTAATAAAAGATTTTTGCGCGCCTTCAAAAATAATGGTGCCTTGAACCAAACCGCGCAGCGGGCCGCGGCCCTCGATCGTCACGCGCATGTTGTTTTCGTTCAGCACGGTCCAAGTTTCTTTAACCGTGTAGGATTCGGCATCACGGCGGAAAGTGACCTCTTGCTCAATTTGGTAACCGCCTTTGCCGTGTTGGTCCGCGGCGCGCGATGTGATGAGCGAATATTCGGGAATGTAAGCGAAGCTCACTGATGAGAACGTAAAACCCGATAGAATCAAACGCGCTAAGAAGTTTCGCGCTGCAAATCTCGTGAAGTTTTTCATTTACCGGCCTTTTGAGAATTTATCTTCGAGGTAGGCGCGGAACGGTCCGCTCAGCTCGGGATGTTGTAGTGCAAGTTCGACGTTGGCTTTTAAAAATCCTAATTTGTCACCGGCGTCGAAGCGTTGCGCATCGATCACGGTGGCCATCATACCTTCTTGTTTAGCCAAGGCCGTCATGGCGTCGGTGAGTTGAATCTCGCCGTTTTTGCCGGGTTTGGTTTTTTGCAAAATTTTAAAAATGGCCGGGGTGAAAACGTAGCGGCCGGGTAACGCTAAGGTGCTGGGTGCACTCTTGACCGAAGGTTTTTCAACCACGGCTTTGACCTTCCACAGATTCTTTTTGACCGCTTCGACGTCGACGATGCCGTACTTCGAAACTTCGCTTTTCGCGACTTCGATCACGGCGACGGTGGATAAGTCTGTGGATTCGGCGATTTTGTTTAATTGCGCGATGCCCGAGGGTTTGCCCTTAGGGGTAATCATGATTTCGTCGCCGAGGAGAACCGCGAAAGGTTCGCTGCCCGCGACGGGCATGGCGCACATGACCGCGTGGCCTAAACCCAGCGCCTGCTGCTGGCGGATACTAATGACCGTCAAACCTTTACGCAGCTCGCGCACCTGTTTAAGCAAGTCGGCCTTGCCGGTTTTTTCGATGAGTTCTTCGACCTCGTAGGAAACATCGAAAAAATCTTCAATCGCGGTTTTGCCGCGGCCGGCGATCAGAATCAGTTCTTCTATACCGGCCGAAACGAGCTCTTCGACGTTATAGAGCAACGTGGGCTTATCGACGATGGGCAAAAGTTCTTTGGGAACGGTCTTCGTCGCGGGGAGAAATCGGGTGCCGAGGCCGGCTGCGGGTATAACGGCTTTACGGATCTTCATCGCCCTCAAGATTCCACATTTGAGACACTTTTCGCAAACAAATAGTTGCACCGATCCTTCATACTTTAGTGCAGGTTTCCGATACGTTTTAAGACAGTTGTCCGGCATTCGTCCTTGGAGGTGTCCTATCATGTCCCAAAGTCTCAAAATGAGACACGTGCTTATCGTGTCGTGCGTTGGACTCATCCTCACCTTCCAAAACTGCTCGCAAGCCGCGTTCGACGGTGAGGGCGAGAATGAAGAATCCTCCTACGAATCCACTTTGCCTTTTGCTTACTCCGCAAGAATTGACACGATCGCTTACATGTCCTGCTCGGGCATGAGCGAAAATCCGCCCGACAAACGTGGTTACTTCACGCTTCGCGCCGGTGCTTACGGCGTGTGTAATCCGGCCGACGTCAATTGCTCGCCTTTTTCAAATCCGGTCGCCGGACTCTCGATGTCGACGGAATTCCGTAACGCGACCAAGTTTTACGATAAAAAACAAAAGGCTCATTTGTTCTCGATGAGCGATAAGAACGCGAATACGTTTTTAAGTTTATCCATTCGGTCGGCGGGCAATTACCAATTGCCTTGGAAAGAGGGCAACCTCGCGGCCGGCGAAGAACTCGACGCTATGTTGCCGGCCTTGGATTCGACCGCCATCGCGGGACCGCTCGGTTTTTCGAGCGAAGGCCAGATGATGAATTACTTCCCCGGCTCGGGCACGCAGCGCCTTATGGAAGGCAGTCTTCGTTACTACAATTTCGAAAATACCGCGAAACTCACGCGCGACACGCTCAACCAAAAAGAAGCGTTGATGGTCGTCGGCTTCTCGACCGCCGCCGATCCGCTCGAAGTCGGCTTACGTTCACCGGATCAGCCCGCAACGGGTACGCAATTGCCCACCAACCGCGCTTACGGCACCGGTTTTAATCTGCAATTCGAATTGCCGACCGGACCATCCGGCGTCCGCATGACCGCGGGTGAGCAACGTGCGCTCGGCACTTCTGCGGGCGTTGAAGAAATTAATCTAACGAACAATCAACCGACGGGCGCCAGCTGGGATTGTAACTACAATTATCAGTTTATGGTCGTCCGTCCCGAGGATAAGGCCGCGGGCCGCGTCGTCTGTAACGCGGTCGCCGACGTCTTCAATAACGCCACCGAGCAAGCGGCGCTCAACGCCGTTCGCCGCGTCTTGCGCGTTGAAGACTGGTTCGTTGACGTTGCCAATCGCTGCATAATGCCCAAGCGCACCGGCGACTACTGCTACGGCAATGTGCAAGGCCGAGCGATCATGTACGGGCAAACATCCTGCATTAACGACGGCACCCGAATGTGCCCGCACGTCGTCAGCGTTTGCATTCGCCGTTAAGCTCCCATACCTTCTCGGGGCATGAGAGCTACATTACTTTTCGCAATCCTTTTTCTTTCATCCATCACGCACGCCGAATTTTTTAAAGGACCGATGTCCTCCGCCATGGGCGGTACCGGGCGTGCGGGGATAAATTCTTCCGAGGGCGCCTTTCTCAACCCGGCGGTCATTCCGCTCATTAAGAATTACGAGTTCATCGGTTTTTTCCGCGACGGTGACATCGGGCAAGGGCAGCACCGGCAAGGTTGGGCACTCGGGGTGGTCGACAACAGCGAAGATGTTTTCTTCCCCGGCGCGGCTCACTACGGGCGCATCCGCGATACCGGGCGTTCACCGGCCGGTATTAACGGCGAAATCTGGCACGTGGCGGGCGCGTTTCTTTATAAAGATATCCTTTCGTTCGGCGCCTCCGCCTACCGTGTGCAGTACAAATCCAAAGGTGACCGGGCGTACACGCAATGGAACGGATCTTTGGGCGTCGTTGCCTTAGTGAATGATTTGATTTCGGTCGCTTACGTCTACGACAACGTCGCGCGGCCCGGATCCGCGACGCCGGTGGCTTTGCGCGAAGATCCAAAGCACTCGCTCGGATTCTTCGGCCGGGTCGGCGATCTCATGTCCTTTCGCGCCGATCTGACCCGCGAAATGGAGTTTAATCCCGACGGGCGCCTGACTTACATGGCCGGGGTGGAAACCAAAACGTCGGATTGGTTCATGTTTCGCCTAGGCTACCGCTTGGACGATCTTCGCCAGCAGCGCGTCGCTACCGCGGGCTTAGGATTCAACGGACCTCGCTTAAAAGTGGATTACGCGATCGAAAAGAACCTGGAAGGCACTTCTGGCGCGCTGCATAGCGTTGACTTGAGGATACCCTTTTGATAGCTTCGCCCACTTCTTAAGCACTTATATTTTTTAGCACTTTATACCTGGAGACTGACACCATGGCTTCAAAAACCAAAAAAACTGAATTCCGCCGCCGCCGTAAAAAAGGGGCTTCCGGTAAAAAACGTAAAGCCGAAAACCGCAACACCGGCACCACGCTTTCGCAAAAAGAACTCTTCGGCGACGCGTAGGTCTTCTGATGTTGCGCGCGCCAGGTTTGGCGCGCTCTGTCTCCTGAAATGAAAAAGCCGGCAGTTGCCGGCTCCTGAAATGAAAAAGCCGGCAGTTGCCGGCTTTCTTAGTTTCTACTCTCGTTGGGTATTAGTTGTCCGATTGGGCGTTACGTAGTTTGGAGGGGGCTTGTGAGGCCATGCCCTTCAAGCTGAAAGCCACCGGGTGGCGCGCCCAGCCCTCCTGGCCGGGCACGAATTTAAATTGCGCCACCGCGCGAGCCGCTTCCTGGTCCAAATCCTTATGGCCGGAACTTTTCGTAATCTGCAAATCAGCAACTTTTCCATCTTTAGTAACTCGGTAAAGCAATTCGACTTGGCCTTGGCGTGCTTCACGACGTGCCGTGAGCGGGTACGCGGGCGATTTGTTGCCCGGATTTTGTTTCAAGTCCAAGTACGAAACCGCACCGGCTTGGGTAGCTCCGCCCTGAGCGGCGGCCGCGCCGTTAGCGGGCGTTCCTGCCGAGGCCGTTTCCGATTCGCTATTTGAATCTTCGCCTTTGCCGGCGGGCTCTTGCGCGGGCGTGGGGTCTTCGGCTTTAGCGTCTTCGCTGGTCGCTTCGGTACTTTCATCCGAATCGGAAGCGGCCACTGCGCTGGGGGCGGGCATCGTCGTTACGCTTTCTTCGATTTGCGGATCAAGCTGTTCGGTGCTCGCTTGCGGAACCGATTCTTTTTTAGGGAGCTCGGTGACTTTTTGCATCGGCGCTTTTTCAACGCGCGTTTTGCGCATCGAAGACTTTGCCAACTTCAAAGGTTTAGGCTCAGGCACCGGCGCCGGCGCAACGGGCGCGGGCAAGGGGGCTTGAACTTCCGCAACCGGTGCGGGCGCGCCGGCGGGCGCCGACTCAATCCCGGGGGTTTCGGCGGCGTTGCCGATTTGCACTTCGATCTCTTGACCTTCCGGCTTCGAAATCTGCGAAGGCGAAATGGCGATCGCGGCGATGGCAAGAGCGTGCACGAACACCGAAAGAATTAAAAAGAAACTTGAACGCATTTAGGATTCCTTTCCCAAACCTGAATTTTCAAACGAGTCAGGCAGCCCGTTAACCTTATACAATCCGAATGCCGCAGCGGCCCTGCGCCAGCTTAGCTGCCGCCTGAAAGACATTCAGACCGAAGCCCAAAAGCGGCACCTGCTCCTGGTCTTGCCAAAAGGACCGGTGGATTCGAGAATAGAAGGATGAAAATGAATCGTACCGGGGCCCACCTCCACGTTTCGCTCGAAGGAGCGATCGGTGAGAACACCCCCATGTTCACCCTCCCCATGGAAAACACCCAAGAGTTAACCCTGGATTTAGGCAAAGTGACCTACATCAATTCGATCGGCGTGCGGCAATGGATCTTGTGGACGCTTAAAATCCCGCCGGATTGCGCGGTGAAGATGGTGAATTGTCCTTTCGTATTTTCGTCGCAGGCGAGCATGGTGGTTGGGTTCATGACGAAGAACATGACGATGGAATCGTTGTGGCTGCCTTACGCTTGCGAGAATTGTAAGTTCGAAGACAGCTACCTTGCTAAGCGAGGTACGGATTATGAATACCCTTCGGCCGGCCAGCCTTCGCGGGTCTCGATTCCTGAGCAAAAAACTTGCCCTAAATGCAAGACCGACAATCTCGAAACGGATTTCCTGCGCGACAAAGTGTTTAAATTTTTGAATCTCGCTAGGCTGTAGTGAGCAAGTCGGCGGGGACGGCACCGGCCGTGATCGCCGCGCTCAGGCGTTCGTGATCCGGGTTACCGATCACGGCCTTTGCTTTTGCGAGGTCGACCGGGTCCGGCTCTTTAAGAACGTCTTTTTTAAGCGTGACCACACGATTGTAGCTCTCATCGATTTGTTTAGCCGAGAGACGATGATCTTTCACGGCTTTCGCGATGGCATCCAACGCAATTTGCGGATGATCAAATTTATTACAGTAAAGAAGAATGTCGTTGCCGGCTTCGAGCGCGCGTACCGGAATTTCTTCGACGCTGAAGTTCGAGGCAAGGGCGCCCATATCCAAGTCGTCGGTTACGACGAGCTGTTTGTAACGCATCTCTTCGCGTAACATCTTCTTAATGAAGATCTCCGATAACGTAACCGGGTACTTAGGATCGATTTTAGAAAATTGAATATGCGCGGTCATTACCATGTCGAGGCGCGCGCGAAAAACTTTCTTAAATGGGACGAGCTCGACCGAACGCAGCCGTTCAATGTCGGTATCTTCGATGGGTAATGCTTCGTGAGAGTCGGTCAATGTGTTGCCGTGGCCGGGGAAATGTTTGGCGCACGGGATGACACCGCTCTTGATCAGACCGCGAACTAGAGCCGATGCGATTTTCGCTACCTGTTCGGGATCGCTGCTTAACGCGCGATCGCCGATCACTTCGTTTTTCGGATTGGTGAAGACATCCACGCAGGGCGCGAAATCGAGATTGATGCCGACGGCGCGCATCTCGGCGCCCATGCACATCGCGAGCTTAAACGCGACCGAAGTCGAGTCAAGCTTTCCCACCGTGGCCATGGGCGGCCATTTCGTGAAGCCATTTTTAAGACGGGCGACGCGGCCACCTTCCTGATCGATGCCGATAAATAGAGGAAGTTTGTCGCGAGTCTTGTGCCGGGTCGCTTGAATCTGCGTGCATAGCGCGTGAACTTGCTCGGGCGATTCGATGTTGCGCGCGAACAGAACGACGCCGCCGATGTTGTTCGTAATGATGAACTCGGCTTCGTCCTGGGTAAGAGTCTTGCCGCGTATGCCTATGATGAGGAGCTGCCCGATTTTGTCGATCATTTCCCTAATTGCATCATTCACTTAAGATGAAATCAATCCCCGACGTGGGTCGAGTACGTCACGTAAACCGTCACCGAGCAGATTAAATCCTAAGACCAGCAACATGATGGCGAAGCCCGGCGCAAAGCTCACGTGCGGCGCCTCCGACAAAACACGGCGGCCCGAACTTAAGAGGCTGCCCCAAGTCGGCAAAGAAGGCGGAACACCTAGACCAAGGAAACTCAATCCGCTCTCCGCGATGATGGTCGCGGCCATCGCGAACGTGGCTTGCACGATGAGCAAGCCCAGTAAGTTGGGCCAAATGTGCAGGGCGGTGATCCGCCACGCACCGGCGCCCACCGCGCGCGCGGCTTGAACATGTTCACGCTCTTTAAGATGCAAAACTTCACCGCGTACTAATCGAGCGAAGCCGGTCCAAGAAGTGAACGACAAAGCAAAGATAAGATTGCCGAGCGAAGGACCGAGCATCGCCACGAAAGCGAGGGCGATTAAAAAGCCCGGGAAAGCGTAAAACATATCCACGAAACGCATGATCACGTGGTCGGTCCACCCGCCGGCGTAACCCGCCCATGATCCGATCAACAGTCCGATGATGACGCTAATGCCGACGACGCTAAAAGAAACGCCGAGGCTCACCCGCGCGCCAAAGATGACCTTGCTTAAAACATCCGAACCGTTCTCGTCGAGGCCGAACCAGTGTTGGAGGCCCGGGCCTTGTAAGCGATCGGCTAAGGACATGCCGTGCGGATCGGCCGGCGCGATCCACGGCGCGGTGAGGGCGATCAATGCCATGCCGATGACGATCACTAGGCCGAAGCTAATCTTTTTCATCTCGAGTCCATTCGCACACGCGGATTGACGACGCCGTACATGACGTCGCCTAACACATTCACCAACACGTAGATGCACGCGACCATTAAGATGCAGGCTTGCACGACCGGATAGTCGCGGCGTTGGATAGCGCTAAAAAGCAGCGTGCCGATGCCGGGCCAATCGAAAATAGTTTCGGTAATCACCGTTCCGGTAAGCAGCGCGCCTAGCTGCAAACTCACGATCGTCACGATCGGGATTAGCGCATTTCTCAAGGCATGTTTAAAATAAATTCCTCGCTCGCCCAGACCTTTCGAACGCGCGGTGCGGATGTAGTCTTCGTTAAGGACTTCGCGCACCGACGCGCGGGTCATGCGCGTAATCACCGCGCCGAGGGGTAGCGCTAAACTTAATCCGGGCAAGATGACCGAAAGAAAGCCGTCACGTTCACTTACGGGAAGCAAATCCATTTGGATGGCGAAGACGTAGACCAAAACGGGGCCTAGAAAAACGGCGGGCACGCTCATTCCCAGTAGGCCCATGATTTCGGCCGACCAACCCCACCCCGAACGCGGGCGCACGGCCGCCATCACCCCGAGCGGCATGCCCCAGAGAAGAGCGAAGATTAGCGCCACGATTGAGAGTTGCAAAGTGGCCGGGAAATGATTGCGAATCTCGGCGCCGACGGGTTCGCGGGTCACGAGTGAGCGTCCAAATTCGAAGCGCGTTAGCTGCCCGAGGTATTTTACGTATTGCTCGGGCAGAGGTTTATCCAAACCTAATTCCCGGCGCAGGCTATCGCGGTCCGCCTGAGCCTCTTGCTCACCCAACATCAAATCGACTGGATCTCCTGGAACAAGATGAATCAGTAAAAAAGCGAGCGTAGCGACGCCGAGGAGAGAGGGTAGCGTGATTGCGAATCGGCGAAGCGTGTAGCGCAGCAATCATTTTTCTTTCGCTAAAATATTTGCGGTTCCCGCGGGCATGCCGCCGAACAAAGCGATCAAAGTTTTATTCGGCACAATGTGGCCTTCGGTGGCGATTGAAGCTGACGTAACGAGCGTGGTCTTTACGTTTTTAGCGGGCGATGTATTTCCTAATACGTCGCCGCGAACGTTCTTCTCCGGATCTTTTGCATCCTTAACCACGCCGACGACCGACACAAACTTTTCACCCTTAAACGAATTTAGAATTCGGTAAGCTTCGTAGGTACCCTTCGGCTCTTTTGATTCGATCAGGGCCTTGCCGTTATACGAAGCGCCGTCTTCTTCGGCGACCGCGCTGTATTGAAAGGCTTGATTCAATTCTAACTTTTTTTGCAACATCAGGTAGGTAAGGAAACTGCTGAAGAACGTGCCCTTCGGAATTTTGTGCGTTTCGGTTTTCAATTTTTTTCCGTCGGCGATTTTTAGCGTCATGGTCTCGCCCTTGAAGCTGCCGTCGATCGTTTTGATTTCCGCACCGGATGCCGACGTGTACTGATAACTTATGGGTTGGAACTTATCGTTTGATTTCGCCTTCAAACTTTCTTGCGAAATCTTATCGCCGATTTTTAATCGCATGAACGATGTGGCTTCGAAGGTTTTATCTTTAGGCTCGAAGGCGTAACGCTGAATTGCGTAGCCGATATGTTGGTCGGACAACTCAACCTTGTAGTAACCCTCGAACATGGTCTCGGCCGCGAAAGCGGCTACTGGACTAAAGAATAGGACGAGACTTACCAAAAGTAGATTTGCCATGAGATTAGTTTCCAAGCTAACGAAAACAGTGTCAAAATTTTTTATAATGACTCTTGCCGATAGAAGTCCACGCCGGTGGAAAACGCTCCTTAATAACCGTGGCCAAGCCGCGATCTTCATCGCTTTGATTTTCAACGTATTGTTCGTGTTCTTCGCGATGGCGATCAACATCGCTTTGGTGGTGCACGATAAGATTAATCTGCAAAACTCGGCTGACCTCGCCGCCTACTACGCGGCCGCAAAACAAGCCGAGATGCTGAACGTGATCGCGCATCAGAATTACCAAATACGCCAGAGTTATAAACTTCTCGCGTGGCGCTACCACGTGCTGGGCACGATGGGACTTTACCAACAAGAACCCAGCCCGGTTTGGACGGGGAACGTAAGTGATACGGAATACTCGCAAGGGCGAAGGCCTTCCCTGTGCGTAACGTACAAACCGACTTGGCAGGAAGTTCCCGACAACGAGAACTTGTGTAACCGACCGAACCTTCGCATTCCGCCGCTGCCCGAAGTTAAGGTCATCGCCGGATTCTTGGGCATCAATCACGGGATCGCCGCGCTCTCACGTCAATTGCGTTTGCAATTCGATATTCAGTGCCAACGCTTGGGCGCGTACAACTGGTGGTTCGCGATGAGCATCTTACACGCATACCGGCTGGACCAGCGTAACCGTAAGCAAGTCATTTACGGCATCGCGAAGAATCTATCGGGCGGCAAAGACGGCGACTTTCTCGACCTCGACGGCAGCTCGGTGGCCGCGGGCGCGCGACAGACTTTTCTGAAAAACCTAACCTTCGCCAACCGGCAGTCCTTCGAGACGGGCGGCGGTGAATTCAAGATGATGAATTCATTAGAAGGCATCGACGCGAAAGAATGGCTGCCCGAGATTCCGATTACGCCGACTTTGATTTACACCGACGTAAATAACGAGCCGGGCTGCAACGCCGATTCGCAGCCGATCTCGAATTTGCCGCAGCGGCCTGGGGCGCGCGATGTCCTTAACCAACCCTTCCCGCAAGGTCTGCAGGCTTCGAACTTGTTCGTTTGGAAAGACGTGAACGTGCTCGCCGATTCGGACTATCAATTCTCTATCGGCGTTGAGAAAAATCCCTGGTACATGCCCTATATGGGAATCCGCGTGAAGACGACTCCGCGTGAAATTTTTTTTCCGTTCGGTTCGGGGCTAGAGATGAGCGCACGTAGCTTCGCTAAACCTTTCGGTGGCCGAATAGGCCCGTGGTACCAATCCCGTTGGGACCGCGGCTCAAAGACATCGACCGGGGATTTAGTCGACGGCTTGATGGCCCCGCGCGTATCGGGCACGAACAGCGCCGACGATACACGTCGTTTACCGAACTACTCGCGCTACCCGGGCGATACGCTCGGACTCGCTTCGAACCTCGCGATCAACTCGCTTGCGGGCTTAGCCTCGCTCGGAATTAGTTACGATAGCTACAAAAATATCAAAGAGGACATCACGACCGGTTCGCCCAACGATATTCTCGCGTGGGACGGCGGCAGCGGTACGGGACCCGAAGTTCGCAATTTCGAAATCGCGGCGTTGGCGCCGGATTTATTCGACATCACGTACTATTCGATCGAGCCGAATTTTTCGAAGAACTATTTCGAGAAATTAAAAGCCAACAAAACCGCGCTCGGGATTCCGTTCGACACGCCGGTGCGTCCCGATCTTGGCCATAACGGCTCAACCATCCCGGACTACAGCGTGCAGCAACAAATGGCGCTCGCGAAGTCGCGCGGGATACAGAAAAACGAAGCGTATTATTTTGTGCGCGACAAAACACATTTGCTCACGGCCTGGTTGCCGGGGGTAGGCGCTTACAATTACGAAGTTGATGAATCGATGAAGAACTTCGGCCGGTGCGCCATGCCCGACGACGCGCTGAAATTTAAAAATCCCGGTTCGTGCGTGGCGGGCGGCGGGCGTACGGGCTATTCGGTGAAGATGGTTAGTCGCGACGCTCTGCTGTCGGCGCAGCACAAGATCGGCGGCGGGGCCGCGCCAAGCTCGATCCTCAATCCACCGAAGACCAACGACGGCTGGTAATCACTACGATTTAATTTTACGACGGATATTCTCGTGCAGGCTCTCAAGCTCACCGACGAAGTCGTCACCTTTGCGGAGTTTCAGAGCGGGATGGTCTTTAGCGGGCTCATCTAACACGGCCTGAAGCGAAGCCGAAAATTTAAGAAGGGCGCCGGCGGTGCGGTGTGAAATCGCGATGCCGCATAACCAACAGACGACGCTCAAGCTAAGATAGGCGCCCAGCGACGTGACCGCGAAAAGAATCAGCAGAGGATTGACTCCGTTCCCGCCGAAGTTCCAAGCGTGCCCGCTCGGCCCGTAGGTGATGAGACCGCTCAAGAACATCGGGATAAATCCGATCGTCATGGCGGTTTGCAGATAAAGGCAAAAGCGTAATTGATATTTGCGATTCACGAGTAAGTGCGCTCGTCGCTCACGCTTGCTGACCGACTTCCAAATAAAAACGATGCTGTAGACCACGATCATGTAGCCCACGACTTGCGCAACGTCCGCCAGGTTGAAGAACGGAGTTTGGATCCCGAACATTTTTATCCCGATGAAGTCATGGACAAAGCCGTTGAGGGCACGATCGGTCGCGTTTGCCATGAAGCCCGCCGCGAGCATCAAGAAACCGAACGGCAGTAGCTTGAACATCTTCGGCAAAAATATTTGGGTTGAGATGGCCGAGATGAGGAACACCGAAGCGAAGATGCTGCTGGTGATCGAAAGTGCCCCGAACGGTAGTTCTCTACCAATGTTAAGAACCATCCCTAAATTCTTAACAAGCGTGAGTTGAAACGGGCCGAACGCTAACGGTTGCGGATCGAACAACGTAATGACCGCGACGTACTTCGTAATGAAATCAAGAGTTAAAATGAGAATCACGAGTAGGGCCGCGTACATGATTAGTTATCGGCCGCTTGGCACGATCCTGAAACGCCGGTCTAAAACATATATTTTCGAAAGCGCTCATTAATCCCGGAAATACTGCCGAACATTTGACGTCGGGTTTATCCGGCATGAACACGGAGCAATTGATGTTTGGACAAGTGGGACGTTGGAGCAAGATAGCAATCGGTACGGCGGCGTTGACCGTGCCCGTAGCCGCGATGGTTCTTTTTCAGAACTTCAGCCGGGTAACGAACGTTACCGAGTTTGAAAGCCTACGGATGGCCGATCCGAATTTGTACGCCTCGATGGTGACCTTAGAAGACCGTCTCATTCCGGTGCGCAATAATCCGCAATCTTGCATGATCGATCGTCTCGAAGCCGAATCGGATAACCTCGATGCGCGCGCCAAGATATTAGCTTCGGCTTTGTCGATGCCGATGGCCCCGCCTCCCGTGAAGGCCGTCTACACGTTACTCAACGACGCGGAATCGAAACTCGCCGTCATCAATACGATCCGTTCGAATACGACGACGCTTTCCTATTACGTAATGGACATTACGTCCGAGACGCCCCCCGCGGTTCCTAGCATGGAACCTTTGAAGCCCTTCGTACTAAAAGTTTTGGGATCGGGCGAAATCGGTCTCGTCGTGATCGACAATTCGCCCTATCAGCGTGGCCCCGCCACCATCCGCATCGACTTAGACCCCGCAGGTCCGCAGGCGCGGATCGTGAACGCAATCGGTGTTTCACGCATGCCCATCATGTTCCAAGGCATGGTCGGCCGTATTCACCAGCTTCCTCCGCCGCCCAACGGCTTTAAACTCTCGAGCCGCGCGCACGCGAAGGCTTCACTGAGCATTGCACTGTCGAGCTTGGCCGGCCAGGGCAGCCTTTCGTGTGACGACGCCAAGTTCTGGTCGTGGCGCCTCATCGCTCCCGGCGGCAGTTACTCCCTTTCGACTCCGTCATCGGCGAGTGCTTTCGATCCCGCAAAACGATGCGAAGTCGCGAGCATGACGTCACGTAATGTCCTTACATCGAATCAGGCAAGCATCGAAGCGTGCCGCGCTTACGCACGTTCTTTGTCACCGTTCTTCTTACGCCACGGCGAGCTTTTGCCCACCGGTCGCGTAAATTATGACGTTCGTTACGCCGGCCAATCGATTCCGCCGTACGCGATGCTGAATTGCTCGGTGCTCGGAACGAACGGCGCCGTTCGCTTGATCGGTCAGTATCCTGAGCCGAATGTTTTGGATTGTTTAAATAACGGTTCGATGGCGGGCAACTCGATGCCGCCCGAGCTCGCGGTTAGCCTGACCTTCGGAACAGCGAAATTACTCGGTAAAGGTCTATGCAGTCTTTACGACGTGAAAGGTGGCTTGTTGAAGTCCATCGCCCAGCCGTCGGAGCAGGAATGTTACCGCTACGCCGACCAGACGTACATGATGCCGCCGGCGACGTACGTACCCGGTTGGATGCCGCCCGAGCGCCCGGCGCAAGTGATCTACGGCTTCCGTCGTATTCGCTAAATTATTCATTCATTTGAAATGAAAAAAGACCGCATCGGCGGTCTTTTTTTTTGGTCTTAGCTCATGTCGGCGATCAATCCATGACGATGCGTCTTTGTCCGGTCGCCAACTCGATGAATGACGGTACGCTTTCGCGCGGAAATTCTACCGGCGTAATCAATTCCATATTGCCGGTCATCGGCAAACCATTGAAGTACGAATCCGCGTTTTTATAATCACCGAAGGGCATAACGCGGTTGTTGTGTTCGGCGCGGATACCTTTACGGATTCCGTAAAACAGCGCCGAGACTTCACCTTCGCCGCGCATAACCTTGTTCAGCGATTGGGTCAGGCCGTCGCACTCCATCATCGTCGTGTCTTTGCAGCGCTCGAAAACGTGAGCGTAGATTTCTGGAATTTCGATTATGCCGTTATCTTTCCTATCGCATACGTAGAAACCTTTGTTGCCGTCCTTCGGTGTGTCACTCAAGAAGGAAGGCTCATCATCTAGCGCGCGAACCTCAAGGCATTGTTGCGAACCGGTGGTCGGAATTTTAAAGATGACGTAGTTGAAATCCAAAGAATCGGCCATGCTCGCAACGCCGGTTTCGGAACGCGATCGACTGTTGCCTACGGAAATGCTGTGGCTGAACGCGATACCGACCAAGTCCAAAACCTTACTAACAAAATCCGGCGGTTTGATGTTTACCGAGCTGAACGTATCGCGTGAAACGCTACGATTGGCCATGAAATTAGACATAAGAGTGTAGGCGAGCGGCTTTTGTGCGATGCGCTCTACCTTACCGGTTATGGCTTGACCAACATGCACCACTCTTGAAAGGCGCATGTATTTTTCAGGATTGAACATGCACCAGCGAATGTAATTCGGACGCTGAAAGCTGGATTGGTAAGCGGATAACTGCGTGCAAAGACTTTTTAATACATTTCGTTGTCCATCTTCGAAATGGATCATTCCAAGCTCTCGGGATTCAAGGGTCTTGCGAATAAACGGAACCAAGGCCGTGACCTCTGGATCGTCAATTTGAAAGGACGTAAGCCGATTTTTTTGCGCGTGCATTTCCGGCGTGTTGATAACTCGGGGTTGAAGAGCCTGACGATTTTTTAAGAGCTGTGCTTTCGCGATGTATTTTGCCAGTGAGCCACCGAGGAACGCTTGTTCTTCGTCGCTAAGGTCGTCGGCATCGCCCGACTTGCCGCCGCTAGGTTGGTAGGGCAGAAACGGCATTTCGACGAGGTAAGTTTTGTAGCCGGGACGCGGTTCGAGAATAGAGTTTTGGCTGTCCGGTTCGCCACGCTGATCCAAGTTAATACAGCGTACGGGCCGTCCGTTGTGTACGCAGCCATCTTCTTTCAAGGGAATGAACTCGACGAACAAGTGATTTTTAACCGAAGTCGCCTCGATATCATTGAACCGCAGCGAAATCTTTTTGCCGAACGAAGCATTCGAAACTTTTAAGAACATCGAAGTTGAAGTGACGTAACGTTCGAGTTGATTCTGCTTTCTCGATTTGCCCGAGCCGGCCGTTTTGATTACCGCAATCTGTAATTGGTACCAACCCTCGGGCACGCCCATCCCGCGGCCTTGCGCGGTTCGTGCGTTAAGATCAAAGTTAAACGAATAATTGTACTGCATTCCGATCTTCAGATCCGATTGCAAGTAGGCTTCTACAGAGTTTGTTTGCATGGAATACGAAATCGAACGCGGCCAAAGGTGTCCGACCTGATCCAATTGGCCGTCGGGAATCTGGCCGGGAGTGATGACGGTTTGGTAAGTAAAAGACTGGTGTGAGCTCATCGCCGGGGCTTGAACGTAATGGTATTCGTAAGTCTGGCCCGAATTTCCGGACGGGGCGCTGCGGGCCGAAGCCGGTTGCAGCGTTCCCAGCGTCAACGAAAGAATAAGGAGTTGCGAGAAGCTCCGTAACTTTAATGATGTCTGTCTACCGAAATTTGTCATATGCGTCCCGGCTTAAACTTCAATGCATCCTGCATCGAATACGAGCTGTTTACGCAATCGTGATGCCTAGCACGGAAGGTGCTTAATGCTTCTGTATGCGCAAAGCTTGTATTGTTTTCTTGGCGGTGACAATTCTCGGTATCCCGGTGGGACCCGCGGTGTTGGCCAATGTGATCGGCGCGGATGACCGCGTGCTGATAACCGCCGCGTACACCAACATGGGAATGGACACGGTAGATATGCTCCGTATCCGCCAATCTACAGGCTTTGTTTATTGTCCCGGTACCGTTCACCAAAATCCGGCCCGCACTTCGGGTGCCGTCATTAACGACAACCGTGTTGTCGTGACCAACGCCCACAGCTTCATCGACGAATCGGGCCGCCCGCGCGAACCTTTGGATCAATGTTATTTCGTAAGCCAAGGTGTCGTTCCCGAAATCCGCTATTTCGATTTTAACGCCGGCTTCGTGCATCCCGAAAAATGGTGGGCGAATAAATACGTGAACGACTGGGCCGTCGTTCGCTTGAAACAACCTTTGATGTACGGTCGCGCCTTCCCGATCGCGCCCGCATCGGATTTGACCGAAGGCCGCTCGTTCATCATGGTCTCGGCCAAACCCCGCCGCGTGTGGGCGCCCTTCCCGATGGAAGAACCGGTCGTCCAGACCTGCGGCGTACGCAAGATCTTCCCGGCCTCTTTGGAACATAAAACGGTTTTTTACAGCGACTGTGACGTCAGCCCCGGCGCCTCCGGCTCGGTCGGTCTGGTTTCGATCAACGGACGCCTAAACGCCTTCAGCGTGGTCAGCGGCAGCGGCCCCACCTCAATGGACGGCGCCCCTTACAGCGAATCTACGGAAAGCCACTCCTTCCACACCGCCTACCGCGACGACCTCCTCACGGCGATTCTGCGGTTGAGTAAGTAGCTTTTATTATTTCAGTGTGTCAGCGCAGATCGAGCGAATCTTCGCCTCGAACGTAGCAGGGGACTGGATAACAGCGTCCATTAGAAGCAGCTCATTTTGTAAACGTGCGATCGGGCTGTCGCTACGTAAGGCGTTCGCACCAAGCGCTATCGCGTAGAGCCGAACAGCATCCCGGTTTACTTCATCACGCATTGGAGCCAGAGCTTCGATGGCGAGGTCCGCGGCACGGCGCCGGTCAAATTCTTCAAGGCGCTCTCGCAGCTTGCAGAGGTGGTCCGAAATAAATTTATGTCTCGGATGTTGAGAGCCGGTCACCAAAGCTTCTATTCGCGCGAGCGAGGACTTTGCGACACCAATTTCGGGTGCGAGATACTCGGTTGAGCGGGGCACCGGCGTCCGCTTCTTGAGCCCGCGATCTACAATTTGTGTATCCGCAACGAAGAAATTTTTAAATGTAATAGCGACCGGTGACGATCCTAAGAGACAAACCAGGTCTAACGCATCGATCGACGTCGCGCTTGATGGAAGCGGAAAATCAACGAGTGCAAAAACGATTTCGGTACCGGTGTCAAAGCCGACCAGGAGAGTATCGAACACCTCGAACCCACAAACCCAGGCGGCTTTTCCATTGAGGTAAAATCCACCATCGGCGGCGCTCGCCTTAATCCCCGCGCCCGAGGGTTGTGCAAGATGAGTCGTGGCTAACCCACAAAGTTTTTCGTTGGCTTTGAAGGAGTCGAAGGCGGGACCATATGTGCGAAGCCAATCCGGAAGCGTGCCGAGTCTTTCCACGGCGGCGAGATGCTGCCAGTACAAAAAAGACAGTGTGATAGACGACCCAAAAAGCCTTTCGAGATGTTCGTTCTCGAAAGATTGGGGAGGGTGGCGGCCCATACGATGGTCTCCGCACCTTTGGAAACTTCTCTCTTCGCCGCGGTTCCGCCCATGCGAGTTTTGACCCAACCGGGGCACACCGAATTGATCAACACGTTCTTGCCTTTTAATTCATCGGCAAAAATTCTCGTGAGCGCATTGAGTGAAACCTTCGATAAGCGGTACGCGGGCCGGCCGCCGTTCATATCCGAAAGTTGGCCATCGCCGCTCGACACGTTAACCACGCGGCCATAATTATTTTTGATCATCGCGGGCACAAAGGCTTGGCAAAGCTGGAGCGGCCCTAAGGTATTTGTCGCAAAAGTTTTCACGATGTTCGAAGCTTTAGCCTTGAAAACCGATCGGTCGCCGAGACCATCAGCCGCCGGCATCGGATCAAGAAAAATAGCGGCGTTATTCACGAGCACATCGATCTGCCCGAAACGGGAGTGAAGGGACGTGGCTAATTTATCGATTTGTTCCTGGTCGGAAACATCCAATTCGGCGGCTTCCGCCGTCATGCCCTGCGCGGTTAGCTCGGCCGCGGCTTTTTTCCCAAGATCGATATCACGGGCCCCAACCAAAACGGTGTACCCAAGCGCGCCAAGCTGGCGGCAAACTTCAAATCCAATCCCACGATTCCCACCGGTCACCAAAGCTACTTTAGATTTCATTAATCTGATTATCCTTAATAGAAGCCATTCGGTCACCCCTTAGCTTTGGTTTCCGGCGGGTGCCCGGTGTGGGTTCATTACTGTCCAAAGATTAAACAGAACGTGTTGCTGTTCCCGCCCAGAAGGGAGTAGAAGCAGGCTCGGATTCTGCTAATAGGTTGGGTATGCCAGTCGAACATTATTTTACCAAGTTTTTATTAGTTGCCAGTTTCGCGGTTTCGGCCTGGGCGCAGGCAAGTGTAATTGGTAAAGATGATCGGCAAATTCTATCTAAGAATCTCCAAGTTGTGAAATTCTCCCTGGCCGAAAGGGAACAAGCGATGAGATGCACCGGGTTCATCTATTGTCCTCAGGGTACCGAAGGGCCAGCGATGCAATCAGCCGGTGCAATTTGTCCACTGGGTTACCGGGATTCTAAACTTTCGTGCGATGCGGATCGATTAGCTACGGCTGGTCACATGTTTGTAAATGAAAAAACTAACCAAATGATTCCGGCATTAGAACTTTGTGAGTTTAGGAGCTATCGCGGACACGTTTCGAAACTAATTATCGATGATATAAAAGTGCTAAGTTCCGAGCCTGCGTATAATCCTCGGATTAATTTACGAGCGGATAAATTAGTCGTGCGACTAGAGAAGCCGATTATAAACTGTAACCCTTATGATCTCGCCGATTTGATCGGACCTCTTCCCGCCGGTACCGAAGTCATCGCGCTTACTCATGCCCAGCGCGATCAGAACAGGAGGAGATTCACCGGCAGCGAGCCGTTAGCGTTCCCATGTAAAATAATGAAATCTTTCACTCCTAACGGTGGCGGCCCATCGGCGTATTACAGCGATTGTGATGTGAACGGCGTCGGTTCGGGCGGCTTCTTGCTCGCGAGATCAAGCTCTCAATCACTCGTTGTGACGAGCATAATTGGCGGATCGGGAGATGAAATACAAAATGGTCTTCCATATAACGAAGAAACAAAAAATAGGACAGTTTCCACAGGTGTCGATGCGGATTTTCTTGAGCTAGCCGCAGCCCCGGGAATTCGAGTAGAGCTCAGATATTTCCCAGGCCAACGAGTGCAGCAGCCCCTTCAATGAAAATGGAAGATGCAAAATGAAATCAACAAATTTTTTATCTCTGACGTTGCTGCTTGTGTCGGGACTGGCATTTGCCGGTGTAATCGGCGAGGACGACCGGAAGCTACTTTCTAAAAGCACCGTGGGATTAAGTCTTACCGAACACGAGCAAGCGATGCGCTGCACGGGACACGTATATTGCCCTGGTGGGAGAGGTTCAGCAAAGATGCAATCCGCTGGGGCAATTTGTGCCCCGGGTGACCGATCAGCCCAAGGAATCTGCGCGGCGGACCGTTTAGCAACCGTACGACACTTATTTGTCGATGAAAAAACACACAGGTTTATTCCTAAACTTGAGAAGTGTGAGTTTCAGAACTACCGTGGACATGTTTCGACGCTTGTCACCGGCGACATCACCGTCGATGTACCTTCGATTGAAAACAATAATCCACACAAGGCGGGCCGCGCGGACAAAGTGGTCGTTCGACTCCTAAAACCGATCCCGGGTTGTGATCCGTACGATCTTCCTGACATTACAGCACCGCCTTCGGAGAACTCGGATCTCATTGCTCTCACCCATGTCCAAGAAGACCATGAAGGAATTTACGACGGAAAAGAACCCTTAGCTTACCCCTGCCAGGTTACCCGTGTATTCACGAGCTTGGACGGTAACCCTGCGTTGTTCTATAGCAATTGCGATGCAACGGGCTTGGCGTCTGGAGGATTTAACCTTACACGCAATAGAGATAATAGATTGGCCGTATCGGGAATGTTTTTGAGAGCGGGTGGAGTTCATAAGAACGGATGGCCTTATAGCGAGGCAACCGATGGTACGAAGCATTTCACCTTATCGATAAGCACGGACGGGGCTTTCTTGCGCATGGCAAGGCATCCTGGGGAACCGTCGAGCGTTAATAAACTCGAAAAGTAACACCGGCTAAATCTTCAAATAACCGCAGGATACGCCACTTCCTGTCTAAAAATTTGACAGTCAGGCTGGCTTAGCTTCTCTAAAAGAGAGTAGAACTGGGCATAAGAACTGCTACTGTTAGTGATGGGTTCTTGATAATGATTTCGTGTACTGGGGCTTAAAGCGTATGAAGGTTCAGATATTTATTCAAATCGCGGTGATGTTGAGTGCCACCTGCACTTTTGCACTACCGGTGACGAATATTACGCCTCCGGTAGAGGACACCCAGTCCGGTGAATGTTCACGGGATTATCAAGACTCCTATCGCGATCTTATTCATCACACGAGTTTCATGGGCAAAGATGATCGTAAGGTTCTTTCAAAAAACTTAGAAGTTGTTAAGTTTTCAGCTGCGGAGCAAGAACAAGCGTTGCGTTGCTCGGGAGAAATTTTCTGTCCTGGTGGGAACGACGGGTTGGGTTCGCAACAATCCGGCGGGTCGATTTGTCCGGTAGGAGCCCGATCATCAGGGGGCCATTGCAGTGCGGACCGGATCGCAACGGTTGCTCACTTATTTGTTGATCGAAAGACCAACCGCTTTATTCCTAAATTAGAAACCTGTGAATTCAGAAACTATCGAGGACACGTCTCTAAATTGGAGATCAAAGATTTAAAATCGATAGATCCAACAGTTGATTCAAAGAATCCGCATAAAAACATGCGCTCAGATAAGATCGTGATTCATCTTAAAAAACCGATTCCCGGGTGTGATCCCTATGATATCGCTGATGCCAGTGATGTGCCTGAGCGGACGACCGAGGTCATCGCTTTGACGAACACCCAAGAAGATCAAGCCGGCACCGTCGACGGATCTGAACCGCAAGCTTACGCCTGCAATGTCACCCGCTCCTTCGCTGCAAAAGAAGGAAGTGCCGGGATTTTCTATAGTGATTGCGATGTGAATCCAGGCGGGTCTGGCGGGTTTGCACTTGTACGTAAGAAGGACAATCGACTGTCGCTTGCTGGAATGTTTATCCGCATCGGTGCAATGGAACTGAATGGTCAAGCTTACGACGAATCCAAGAAGAACTACACGATTGCGGTAGGAACAAATGCCGATTTTGTAAGGATGGCGGCTAACCCCGGTAAACAGCCGGACACAGCTCCATCGAGAATCGATGCATCTAATCTTCGTCCAGCCTCAAGCGGGAAGTAGATCCGTATCAATTCGAGACATCTCTCGAATTAATTTTTTAAGACATCACTATACTTTAGTCTAAAGAGTTTCTCAAAAAGCGACGATAAGACATTGATGCTTAATAAATCAATTCGGCGGTTTGGCTTAATCGCCTTATTAATCCTTTGTTCAAAAACCTTCGGCGCGGACACCAGCGCTGTTTTCACGGAGTGTCTAAACAAAGAATTGGAATCGCTTAAAAATATTTGCGTTGCATTGGCAAATCGTGAAGCAAATGCTTCGAGTAATCCCGGATCAGGTTCAGATGAAGAAACTAGTCAGGGAAGTGTCCTAGAGTGCATGAGAACAAACAAAGAGCGGGTTGAAAAGTCTGCTCAAAGAAAATGTACGGATCTCGCGCGGCGACAACAGGAAGAAAATCTAAGACGAACGGAGCCTGCGGCAGACCCGGCTGCAGAACCGGTAGATACGAACACTATCGCAAACACCGCCTGCATACCTGGCCCTAACAAAGTTTGTCCGAAAAAAACTGTACCATTGCCGGTATCACGTCCGAGAGATTTAGCTAGGCCAACTACCCCTAAGCAAAATCCGCCACGGCCATCACCATCACCATCACCATCACCCGAGCCGCAAAAAAAGCAAGAGCCTGCGCAAGCAAACAAGCCTGCCGCCAAGAAGAACACTCCACCGACACAAGCCGATAAAAACAATCGGCAGGCCGTGGATTCGGCGCAGAGGACTACGCCGCAGCCTTCGTCGAATGCGAGTGGTGAGGCGAATTCCGACGTTCAGCTTTGTGAGAATTCGTTTAGTTCGGCGAACAAGTGTTGCGGGAACCCTAAGGCTTGCGTGAATGAACTTAGTCGGCAAGAGCAGCAGCAGTTCGCGCAGCTCAACGCGATGACCAATCAGGCGCCGCCGACGGATTCGCAAGGTCTCAATAATTATTGCCAGCAGATGCAGGGTCTCGGTGGTTCGGGTGGGGAAGTGAACTCGAGTCTCGCCGGTCTTTGCAATAGCAAGCAGATGTCATGCTCGCTCGTTTGTTCGCAGCTTTCGGATAAATACCAAACGCTGCTGTCGAACTGCAACGGCTGCGACAGCCAAAACATTTACCAAAATGCTTACCAACAAATTTCGGGACGGATCTCGAGCTGCAATGCGCTCGCGAGTCGCGTGACGCAGATTTCGAACCAAGCGATCGGCTCGGCTTCTTCGGCGGGCTACGGCGACCTTTGCAGTAGCGTCGCTTCGTCTGCGCCACAATCCCAAGGAGGCGCGGGGGCTACGCCGGCCTCGGCCACCGGTCCGGTCCCGAACCAAGGCGTGGGCGATGATCGCTTCGCGCAGAGTTGTACTGCGGATCCCACATCGCCCGCGTGCCGTGCGATCAATGCGCAAGGGGCGCAGCTGGGCTCGGCCGCGTTCGGTACCGGCGATCCGCCGTCGGATAAGAAAAGCAAATCGAAGTTCAACTTACCCGATGACAATAGCCTGACCGAAAAATCTTTCTTCAGCCAAGCGGTCGAACCCGCGGCGGTGAAGACCGGGACGATCGCGAATAATTCCGGCGGCGGCATACCGGGTGGCGGCGGCGAGACGTCGGCAAAGCTCGGTAGCAATTCACGACCTGCACCTTCGGCCGGGGCGCCCGGTTACACGACCGACATCCTTCAAGGCAATCAGGGCGAGGGCGGTTACTCGGCACCTTACCAACCGAACAACTCGCACGACGGGCAGCAAGCGGGGAGCGGGTACCTTCCGCAGAACGCACGTGCTGGAAGCGGAGGCGGCACGGGTCGCGACGGCATGCTCGGTACGGACTTAAGACAGTTTCTCCCGGGCGGAAGTCGAGATCCGCAACGTCGAATCGCGGGCGTGGGCCGGCGATCCGAGATCAACGCAAAAGAAGAAGACATCTGGCGCATTATTTCGAGTAAAATGGATGAAAAGTGCAAACTCGGGATCCTTTTGGGTTGCCGGTAAACGAAGGGTATTTATGAAAAACATTTTCGCACTCACGATGGCGTTTCTTTACGCCTCGGCCGCGTTCGCGGAAGCGGATTTGAATCCTAATATTTTCAACGTGCCCGCGACCAATAGCGGAACAACCGCTACCAGAGAAATCGTCTCTCCCGGAACGACGGGAACCAAAGCCGCCGGCGTGCCGGTCATGACCGGCTCGATCAACCCGGGCGCGAAAGAGGGCAAAGATTCGCAAAAAGGCGGTTCGGGTGCGAACGCGGCGATCGGTGCGGCATTGATGGCCGCGGGCGCGGCGATGATGGCGAGTCCGCCGACGATTCCGCCGGGCGTGGCGCTCATGGCGATGGGTATGCTCGCGATGATGCAATCGAAAGAAGATAGCGGAGCCGCGAACGAGTCGGCCGCGACGGGAATGGCATCCAACGTGAACGACGGAAAACTAGGCACGCCGACCGATCCCACGGGCAGCAGCGCATTCGCGGACGCAAAAATCAAAGAAGGCCAGGCGAAGTTAGCCGAGGCCGGTTACAAAATGACGTCGAAAGGTTTGACCGCTCCGGATGGAACGTTCACGCCGGCAAAAGCATTCGATTCACCGTCGTCGATGGCAGCGTCGGGCATGTCACCTTCTTCAATCGCGGCCGTGCAAGCCGCGTTGGCCGATGCGCAAGGCGGGGCGATGAACGGCGCGCGCGTATCCTCCGTGGGCGTGAATTCAGGCGGCGGCGGCGGGTTAACCGAGGGTGATAGCAACGGTTCGTCGGCTTCAGATTCGGGCAACAGCAATCCTTTCGGATTGGGCGCCGATCAAAAGCGTTCGATGGTCGCCGGTAAGACCGTTATGTTCGACGGCGAGCCGATCGGCGTTCGTGGGCAAAATATTTTCGATATGGTTCACACGGCTTACCAAAAGAAACGCGACGGCAAACATTTCATCGAAGGTGAAGTCGACGTCTCTACCCGTATGCCCGCGAGCGTAAAGCCTTCCCGTAAATAGCCGGCGCGATATTAAATCAAAACCTGATTTAGAACTTGAGTCTCCGGAGCGATGATCGTTCCGGGAAGCAGCACGCTGTTCTCGAGCGTTGCGCCCGCGCCCACTACGCAATCGTCCCCGATCACTTGGAAACCCGAGAGCGTTCCTTCGATGCGTGCGTTGTCGGCGATGAGCTGCATTCCGTTGAGCTCACTCGCGGGGGCAAGCTTGCTTAAGATATCGCGCACGCAGCGGCCGTAGGCCGACGGTGTTCGCGTAAATTCTAAACATTCTTTCGTAGCGGCAAGGTATTCGGCGGCGTTGCCTGTCTCGTACCACTTCATGTTGTCGACGCGGAACCCGTAGGCTTTTTCCTTGCCCGAAGTGATTGCCGGTTCGACGACGTCGTATAAGATGTTGCTATTGCCTTCGGGTAGGTAGTCCCAAATGCGCTTGGATAAAATCATGTAAGAAGCGTAATGCAAACATTCCGCGTGATCGCGCTTAGGCGCTTTGCCGAAATTCACGATCTCGCCGGCGTTATCCATCCATACGCCGGGCAGGCGGGTGCCGACACCCTCGAGCGGGCAAACGAGCATCGTGCAGAGCGAATCTTTCTTCTCGTGAAAGATCAGCATTTGTTCAAGCACGTCGGGATACTCGCAAAGAATAACTCCGTCGCCGTTAGCCACCACGAAGTTGCGGTCGCCTTCGAGCAGCGGCCGCGCGTTCCAGATTCCGCCGCCCGCGCCTAAGATCTGCGCCTCGTGCGAAAAATGCAAAGGCATGGCCGGGTCGATCACGTGCATGGCGGCGTGGCGGATGGTGTCGGGAAGATAGTGCGTGTTGAAGACAAGCTGGCTTAAGCCCAGCGTATTCAGCCAATAATAAGGATAACCCAGCATCGGGATGTTGAGAAACTCAACCGCGGGTTTCGCCTTCTTTAAAGTCAGTGGTCGTAGTCGTTCGCCGAGGCCGGCCGATAGAATTAGACCGCGCATACCTGCTCGTAATTTCTCGACATCAAATCACCGTCGTTCACGATCCGCGTGAAGAGCGGAAACTTGCCGTTCTCTTGCAAAATGCGACCGACGAGGTTGACCGTATTCCCGATGTATTTAAGGTAGCGTGTGTCGTTACGCATGTTCAGGAAGCTCGCGAAACTACCGCACGCTTTAAAACAACGCTGGATCACTTGTAGCTGGAAGATATCTTCGAAGTCGGGACGGATGCAGCCTTTGGGGCCGACCTCGCGCGCCTTCGCGATGTAATCGTCTTTTACCGTTTGGATCGAAGCGGGTGACATGTTGACGTAAGAGTCATGCACCAAGCTGACGAGATCGTACTGAACGGGGCCAAGTCGCGCGTCTTGAAAATCGATCACGCACATTTTGCCGTGTTTGAGCATGAGGTTGCGTGAGTGGTAATCGCGGTGACAAACGAATTTCGGCTGTTGGTGCAGGGTTTCGCAGAGCGTATGAAACTCCTTTTGCAGAGCCGCGGCCTCTTTTTCGTTAAGATTAACGCCGCCGACTTTCTCGAGGAAGTGTTCGCGAGCGTAGTTCATCTCCCACATGAATTTCGCCGTATCGAACATGATCTGCTGGCAAACCGACGGCGGTTCGACGGGTCTCGAAGCGTTGAAGTGAATTTTTATGATCTCGTCGATGGCTTGGCCGTAGTCGGGCATCGCCGCTTCTTGATTTTGGTTTTCCCAGAATTTGCGCTCTAACGTAAGATCGCCCAAGTCTTCGAGCAACACGACACCGAGTTCCGGCGCGAAAGCTTCAACTTTCGGCACGCGGACTTCGCTCTTCGCGAAATGATTGAGCACGTTCAAGAACGGATAATTGTCGGGATCGGTGAACGGCTCCCAATACATAAGCACGCGCACTTGGTCGTTGAAGACGATGCGAAAATATTTGCGCGAAGAAGCGTCGCCGGCCAACTGGATACTTTCGAAATCTTTTGTTCCGGTGTTCTTAGCGATGAATGCATTGATATCGTCGGGCAAAGCTGTCGACACGAATCCTCCGGATAGCTAAGGCCGCTCGTGCGGCCGTACCCATCATTATGTCGGGGATTCGGAAAGACTGTCGAGAAAATAGTGGATCAAGCCTTGCTCTTTGTACTCGGTGAAAGGCTTGGTCAATTTAATATACGCACGCGAGAGTAGATTTAAAAATTCTAAATTAATCCCCGCTTCGGTACGCAATTGCGAGAAAGGAACCGTCGATCCGACCATCAACAGCGGGCGCTGTAACGACTCGATATCCATGAGCTGGCGTAAGGTATCTTGCTCGGCCGCGGTGAGATCTAAAATGCACGGCACGAAAAGGCTGATCGCACCCATCGCGAGTAAATCAGGTAGCGAAGTACGGCTCTTTTTATCGATATCCCGAAGCTCCATGAATGCGTAACGCCGGCTCTGCGAATGCAGCTCCATCGCCATTTTATGAATTTCGGAGATGTACTTTGATTCGATCAGGCAATCCAGACGCAAGATCCAGCGCTTATCATTGACGTCGGCAAAGGCGTTCGGCCGGCGTACCTGCGGTGGCCTGCGCATGGGGATGACGTTCGAAGGCACTTCCTCCTGCATGGTGGAGACTTGGGTCTCCAACAAGCGAAGCGAATCGCGATCCGACTCCAGCTCACGGGCCGAGGCGAGCAAACCTTCTAAGGCTTCTCGCACGGAGGCGGTCCGCTCCTTGGGTAAGGGCGTGGACTTCAGTTTCTCTTCAAAATAAGCCTTAAGCTCTTCCGCAGAACGCAAGAGACGGCCTTGTTCTTCATTATTATTTTTCATTTATAACCAACCGGGTGGTGGCTATTACAAAGGATGTGCCTAGGAGGGGGAGAAACTAAAAGGCCCTGGGGATACCAGGGCCTCGTGATGCATAATCAAAGCTGTAATTATTTTAACATTTTGCGTTTATCAAGACCGTACTTTTCGACCTTCATGATGAGGCCGGCACGGCTGATTCCGAGCTCTTTCGCCAACTTGGATTTGTTCCAACCCGTGCGGCGTAAGCCCTCGCGAATCATCTCGCGTTCGAGATCTTCCAAAGCATCTTTCAGTTTGCCGTGGAGGCGAGCGCCTTGAACCTTGGTCTTATCGCCGAGTTCCAAGATCTTGGGCGACAACATGTCGGCCGTGATTTTGGTCTCTGCGCCTGCCAATACGATCAAGCGTTCCATCTCGTTTTGCAATTCACGAACGTTACCCGGCCAAGCGTAGTCGTAGAGCTTTTCTAGCGCGCGCTTAGTGAGGATCTTCTTCGCGGTGCCGGGGGAGTTATTGTTTTGCGATTTGTTCAGGAAGAACTCCGCCAAGAAGGGGATATCTTCCTTACGATCACGCAAAGCCGGGACCTGAATGTTGATGACGTTCAAACGATAGTACAAATCTTCACGGAACGTGCCGGCTTCAACCATTTCTTTGAGGTTACGGTTGGTTGCCGCGACGATACGAACATCGACGCGTTTGCCTTCGACGGCTCCCACAGGGATGAAGGTACCTTCTTGCAAGACGCGAAGGAGTTTTACCTGCATGGTCGGCGAGGTATCACCGATCTCATCCAGGAAGAACGTGCCTTTGTCGGCCATTTCGAACAAACCTTTTTTATCACGAATGGCGCCTGTGAAAGAGCCCTTCACGTGTCCGAACAATTCCGATTCCAACAAGTTGTCGTTGAAGGCCGAGCAGTTCTGAATGATGAACGGTTTGTCTTTGCGCAAAGAATTGTAGTGGATCGCTTTCGCGATCAATTCTTTACCGGTACCGTTTTCGCCACCGATGAGTACGGTCGAATCGGCGCCTTTAATCTTATCGAGCATGCTGTAGAGCGACTGCATCGGCTTCGATTTACCGATCATGTTGTCGTACTTGTAGCGTGAACCCAATTCTTTGTTCAGTTCTTTGATGCGATTTTCGCGTGAGGTGATCTCCAAGTGAAGGGTCACAACTTCTTGCGCGACGAGTTCTACTAGCTCGAGGAAATGTTCGCGGTCTTGATCGTCGATGAACGAGATCTTGCCGATCGCTTTATCGATCGTATCGCCGCTGGCGCCGAAGATGGCCATGCGCTCGCGAACTTCCGAGATGCGGTTAACGGCGGCGCGGTCTTTCATGAAGCCCATCGCGACGACGCAACCCATGAAGTCGTTTTCGATCGTGATCGGAATGATCGCCATGTCGAAACCGGCGGTATCCCATTTTTTGATCGAGTAGCGGTTGCCGCTGGTGCGAATTTCCTCGAGAGTTTTCGCGACGGTGTCACTCAGCGATGTAATCGAAGTGTCTTTGCTCAAGAAGGTGCTGACGGCGGGATTACAGAAAGCCATGCCGGATTTCATGTCATTGCCGCGCAGTTGTCCGCGTTCGTCGGTGAAGATCACATCGATGTTCCACCACGAATTTAAGATCTGCTTAAGCTTCTTGATAACATGTATGTGTTCGAACTCATCCCAATTGATCATTTTTTTCGACTCCTCTGAAAACTGCCTACTTTCTTATCGTCAAAGTTTTGGACAACTTGAGGCGAGCTAAGAAATTCCGATTGGCGGGGCAGTTATATATAGTCTACGCGTGTGTACGAGTTGCGAAATGAATCATTTTGTCGGATCGTTAAGTCTAGATCTTGGGCGCGAAATTGCTGCCCAAACTTCGCACAGGGCTAACGTCCAGTGCCTAAACAACGGAGATATTATGCGTGGAATTGCAAAAGGTCCGGTCCTGTTTGTCCTGTTCGCGATCGTTGCGACCGGGATTGTACTGGCCTATTCGATGTACACCAATAATCCTTTGCCGTACTCGCAAATGCCGGGAGTTTATAAATGTGACGGCTTCGGTTTACCCGACGCTACGTTCCCGCGTATTTGGATCACCCCTGAGATGAACGTAAAAGGCGTTGCCGACGGCAAACAGTTTAACGTCGGCCGTTTAGCGCCGTTAGAAAAAGGTGCCGAGATGGAATACTCAATGGAAGCGGTCCACTTCTCAAGTTTCGCGCTGGATCCATTCTTCGCTCCGCGCCTGGCGGTGTTTAAAAATTCTTTGATGATCTCGGCCCGCAAAGGCGAACAAGAATTCAGCGTCACCTGCGAAAAAATCGCGCAGGATTAGGGCGCATCTTGGAGAGGCGTCGAAATGAACAAATCAGGCTCGTAAGAAAATTTACTGCAGATGAAGTTGCGTACATTCGACGGCGAGGCCAATTTGTTCATTTCGACGCCTTTTGTTTTTGCCCTTAGTTAGAAACGGTAGCCGAGTAGCCCGTCGCGCAGGATTTGTCGGCGTTGTTGTAGACGGGTTTCCAATTGAGCGTTTGGGTTGTTGCGTACACTTGGGCCGGGGTGTCCGTGCAGTTGGCGCGGCCCTTCATTATGAATTGTAAGCGGGTAGAGTTGGGCGTGCCGTCGGGGTTGAAGAACATTTCGTTCATCGCCGGGTTGCCGTCGACCCGCAAAAGAACGGTGACTGCATTCGCGGTGCGAACGGTAAGGTACGAACTATTGTCGGTGCCCGAAGTACATTCGTTGACGACCGGCATGCCGTTGACCGAAGCCGAGAGTTTGGCGGGAATTGCGCCGGCCGAATATTGAATGGCGATCGTGGATTGATAAACTCCCGAGCCGCAGAGTTTACCGTTACCCCCGTCGCCTTCTCCCTTCGCCGCTTCGGGCAAGTTTTCCATGCAGCCGGTGGTCATAACAAAGAGTGCTAAAAGCGCGATGTGTATTTTCATAAATTGAAAGTACATTGCCTAAAATTTAGAGGCGAGTCCAGTTCGAATAAATTCGCGGCACTCGGCGCGGCTGCCGCGGAAGGCGAAATGCGGATCACGACGCCGCAGCGTCTCCCGATAAAGAGGATCGTAATATGATTCTAATAGTTTTTTAATCCACGCATGGTGTTCGTTGTTCGCGATTAAATCCAAAACGATCTTCGTATTTACCCCGCCGAGCTTTTTCGAAATTGCGGTGACGGCCTTCGCGTAGCGCGGAAGCGTTTGCGCGGGGTCACCGGCTTTCACGATGTACTCTTGATAAATATTTTCTACGCGTGACTCGAGGTTCTCTTCGATCATGATCACGGGTTGCGTACGAAGCGTTTCAAATAATTCATCTTGCAGCGCGAGTTTGCCGATCATGCGGCTTTCATCTTCGATGACGACGGGGCGCGACGGATACTGTACGGCGATTTTCATCAGCTCAAAAGCCAAATGATTCTCGAAAGTCACCTGCGATGGTTGCGGCGTACGGAAGGCGCCGAAGGCCGAGCCGCGATGATTCGCCAGCGCTTCAAGATTCAAGGTCGGAGTATAAGCCGCCGTTTCAAGCAGCAACTCGGTTTTGCCGCTACCGGTTGGTCCGCTAACTACGTAATAGGAATTCGCGGCGCTGAGACTTTTTAAGCGTTCGATAAAAAATGTACGCGCGGCCTTGAAACCGCCTTCGATCAATGGCCGCCCCACGCCGCTCTCCTTAATCCATTCTCTAGAGATTTGCGAACGCAGGCCGCCGCGAAAACAGTAGATAACGGCCTCGGGATTGTCGTTAAGGTGGGCACGCCACGCGGCGACGCGCGCGGTTTTGCGTTCTTCGTGAACGAGCCGGTGCCCAAGTTCGATCGCGGCCGCTTGCCCGCGTGTCTTATATTCCGTACCCACGGCCGCGCGTTCCTCGTCGTTTAATAACGGCAGATTAACGGCGCCGGGCAGGTGACCGGCCGCGAATTCAACCGGGGCCCGAACGTCGATCAGTGGAGTTTGTTTAAGGAAGAGTTCGTTATAACCGGAAGGCCCGACGTCCGACGGGAACATCAAGCTTCGAAATAAAGGCGTTTAGTGCCGGCGGCCGTGACCTCGCCGATGACGGACGTACGTGGAAATGCCGTTTGCAGACGCGAGCAAATGATTGAACTCATCGCCGGATCAACGCTAAGCAAAAGCCCGCCGCTCGTTTGAGGATCGTGCAACAACAGTTCTTGAAAATGATCGAGGCCCGAAGTCTCGAGCGCGGCGGCGGTATATTCGCGATTGCTTCGATGCGCTTTGGTTAGGAAGCCCGCGCCGAGCATCTTTAAAGCGTTCTCGAGAATCGGCAATTTTGTGAATTGAAAACGCAGCGAAACGTCGCTGGCCATTGCCAATTGCATGGCGTGCCCGGAAAGTCCAAAACCCGTAATGTCGGTGGCCGCGTGAACGGCGCCGGCCTCTTCTTGGCTAAGGTGATCGATCACGTTGTTAATCGTCGCCATGCTGGCCACGGCTTCGCCGATCGCTTCTTCGCTGAGTTCGCGCCGCTTTAGCGCCGCCGTAAGGGTGCCGGTACCGAGACCCTTCGTCAGGATAAGGTGATCGCCGGCCTTCGCGCCCGCGTTTGTCCAAATTTTCTCGGGGTGTACGAAACCGGTGACCGAGAGGCCGAACTTCAAAGTGTCGTCATCGATCGAATGTCCACCGACGAAGTTGGCCTTAGCCTCGGCTACTTTGTCGCTCGCACCTTGCATGACCTGCACGATCACGTCGGGTGACATCGTCGCTAAAGGGAATGCCAGGATACCCATGGCCGTGACCGGGCGCCCGCCCATTGCGTACACGTCACTGAGCGCGTTGGCCGCCGCCACTTGCCCGAACAGCGAAGGGGTATCAAGAATCGGCGTGAAAAAATCTAACGTCTGAACCATCGCGACTTCGGGCGTAACGCGGTAAACGCCCGCGTCGTCAAAGTGGCGGCCGTCGACCAGCAAAGCTTCGTGCGGCGTGGGGAATTGCACCTGCGCTAAAATTTTCCGAAGTTCGCTCGCCGAGACTTTGGCGGCGCAGCCGCCCTTTTGAACCGTCTCGGTTAACGGAATGTCGGAGCGAGGTTGACCGCTCATAAACGCGACTGCAGCTGGAAGAATTTATGGTAGGCGCCTTTTTGCACCATGAGTTCGTTGTGCGTGCCTTCTTCGATGATAACACCTTTGTCCATGACCAAGATGCGGTCGCATTTAGAGATGGTCGACAGACGGTGCGCAATTACGAGTGCGGTACGCCCGCGCATCAATGAATCTAAACCTTTTTGCACTTCAAGTTCGCTTTCGGAATCGAGGGCGCTGGTCGCTTCGTCCAGAATCAGGATAGGCGCGTTTTTAAAAATTGCGCGCGCGATGCTGATCCTTTGTTTTTCGCCGCCCGAAAAACGGGCGCCGCGTTCGCCGACCTTGGCTTGGTAGCCGTCGGGGTTCTGCCGGATGAACTGATCGGCGTTCGCGAGCTTCGAAGCGGATTCGACCTCGGCTACCGTTTTGTTGAAATCGCCGGACCAGATGTTTTTCTCAACCGTGTCGGAAAACAAGAAGACGTCTTGCGTGACCAGCGCCACTTTCGAACGTAGGTCCGCCAGCTTCATTTCGTCGATCGGCACGCCGCCGATCAAGATCTCGCCCTTTGTGGGGTCGAAGAAGCGGGGCAGTAAATTGATTAACGTCGATTTGCCCGCGCCGCTCGATCCGACGAGCGCCACTTGTTCCCCGCGGCGGATTTTTAAATTCAACGAACGCAGCACTTCCGTATCTTCGTAGCGGAAGGTGACGTTGCGGAACTCAATCTCGTTCCAGTGTTCGGGAAAAGGTTTGGCATTTTCAATCTCGGGCACGATGCGGGTTTCGTCGAGTATGGATTTCAAACGCTCGATCGCCACGGCCGATTGTTGGATCTTGATGAACGCACCCTGAACTTTACGGACCGAATCCGAAAGCAAACCTACGGAGACGATAAAGCTTAAGAAATCACCGACGCCGAGGTGATTCTTGATCGCCTGTTGACCGATGTAGATGAGCAGTAAGGCGACGAAGACCGCGCTAACAGTTTCCGAGACGGGACCCGAGGCTTCTTCACGCGAGATGGCTTTGGCGCGCGACTTTAAAAAGTCTTGCGCTTTGTTTTCGAATCGCTCGCGCATCTCACGCTGCAAATTGAAAGATTGAACGACGCGCGTACCGTCCAAAGATTCTTTCAAAATCTGCGTCAGGTCTTCCATCGTCTCGAGATTGTATTTCGAGTATTTGCGAACGCTTCGCGCGAACGAACGTAAGATCAAAGTGATCAGCGGCGTACCCGCCATGACGAACAAAGTCAGGCGCCAATCGAGGTACATCAAGTAGCCGAACATAAAGACGGCCATGAACGGTTCACGAACCGCGTCGGCAATTTTGACGAAGCCGCTTTGGATCACGCCCACGTCATTCAACATGCGTGAGATCAAGCCGCCCGTGCCGCCGCCGAAATTTTGAAAGAAGCCTAGATTCAAAGTCAGGTATTTATTCATGAGCTTACGCCGCATGTTCAAGCCGACAAGTTCGGCAACGACGAGCATCCAATAAAGGTGAAAGTAACGAAGAGCCGCGGCCCCGATCCAAACGCACGCGATCGCGATGGGAATTTGGTACGCCTTAACGGTGTCGCCGGATTTCCAAACTTCGGGTAAACGACCCAGCAATTCCGGGGTCAGCGCCTTGGTGGCGCTGATCAGAATACCGAAGAACAAAACCAAGAGTAGCCGCTTGCGGTGCAGCTTCATCTCGGGCCATAACATTTTCCAGATTAGCGCCATACGCTCCTTAAGAGCCTTATGGATTAATCCGAATGCCCAATGATTTCAAGGCTAAACGCTGCGCTTAGCCGGCGTCAGTTCGTCGATGTAAGCTTTCAAATATTTGCCCGTATGCGACGTCATGGCCTGCTTCATCAGATCCGCAGGCGTTCCGCGAGCAAGGATTTGCCCGCCCTTCTCACCCGCTTCGGGTCCAATATCGATGACGTAATCCGAGTGCTTGATGACTTCCAAGTTGTGCTCGACCAACAAAACCGTGCTGCCGGCTTCGACCAAGCGATTCAAGACTTTGAGCAACAGATGTACTTCGCGGAAATGCAGGCCGGTCGTCGGTTCATCCAAGATGTAGAGGGTCCGCTGTTGGGTCGCGCCCGAAAGTTCGCGCGCCAACTTCATGCGCTGCGATTCGCCGCCGCTAAGAGTGTTCGCGCTCTGGCCCAGCTGAAGGTAATCGAGCCCGACCTCTTTCAAAACGGATAAAGGCCTGCGCACGTTCGGGTAAGCGACGAAAAATTCCATCGCTTCGGTGACCGTCATGGCTAGGATCTCCGCCATGTTTTTATGCTTGTACTTCACTTCCAAAATTTCGGGGCGGTAGCGCTTACCGTCGCACGCGTCGCATTTGATTTCGATGTCGTCCATGAACAACATGTCGATGGACTCGTACCCCAAACCTTTGCAAACGTTGCAGCGGCCGCCGTCAACGTTCAACGAGAACGTACCCGCGTTGTAACCGCGCGCTTTCGCTTCCGGTGACGAAGCCATGATCGTGCGGATCGAGTCGAACATTTTTAAGTAAGTGAGCGGATTCGAACGCGCCGTTTTACCGATCGCGCTTTGATCGATCATCACGACGCCTTTGATCTGCTCCATGCCCTTAACGGATTTGTACGGCATGCCGGGCAAGTATTCGACGCCGAGGTGGCGCGCGACCGCGGGGTAAATTGTTTTTGTTACTAAGGTCGATTTGCCCGAGCCGCTTACGCCGGTCACGGTAATCAGGCGATTGAGCGGGATGTCGATGTCGACGTCTTTCAGGTTATGGCCTTTACAGCCCTTGAAGGACAAAACGTATTTGAATTCTTCGATCTCGACGGGGCGGGCTTCGCGGTCTTTTTCCGAAGGCTCGCCCGCGCGCATGTAACCGGCGGTTAACGATTGGGGCGCGGCCAAAAAGGGTTCGCTCTCGCCGGTGAAGATGACTTCTCCACCGAGATGTCCACTGCCCGGGCCCATTTCGATCACGTGCGTGGCGTTGCGAATCACGTCGGGATCATGTTCAACGACGACCAACGTGTTGCCGAGTTCGCGCAAGGATTTGAGGATGCCGATCAAACGTTCGGTATCGCGCGGATGCAAGCCTACGGTCGGTTCATCCAGCACGTACAGAGTTTGCGACAAGCCCATGCCGAGCTGGTTGGCCAATTGCAATCGCTGGAATTCGCCGCCGCTCAAAGTTTTGGTCGGGCGCTCGGTCGTTAAGTAGCCGACGCCGACGTCATTGAGGTAGCGCAAGCGTTCGCGCAACTGGCGCAGCGGCTCTTCGCACACTTCGGCTTCGTACTCGGTTAATTCAATGTCTTTGATGAAGGAATAAAGATCTTCGATCGTCATTGCGCCGAGATCGCCCACGTTCTTGCCGCGAATTAAAACTTTAAGCGCTTCGGGTTTCAGGCGCGCACCTTTGCAGGTCGGGCAGATGAAAGGACTTTTGAAGCGTGAGATAAACACGCGCACGTGCATCTTATATTTTTTGGTGTCGAGGTATTCGAACAACCCGTTGATGCCGTAGAAGTCGTCGTTACCCTTCCACACGAGCTGCTTCTGCTTTTCGGTAAGTTCATCCCACGCGACGTCCATCGGGATCTTTTGTTTTTTAGCGAAGGCTTTGAGCATGCGGCGATCTTCGGCCGCCGACGGCATCGCGAAGGGTGCGACGGCGCCTTGATTCAAAGTCAAACCGGGATTAGGCACGATCTTGCCCGGATCAAGCGTAAGAATATTGCCGAAGCCGTTGCAATCGGGGCACGCGCCAACGGGCGAGTTAAATGAGAACATCGCCGAGGTGATCGGCGGGAATTTGTAAGCGCAAACCGAACACGAATTGTCCTCGGAAAACAACATGCGACGGCCGTCGAGAAGGAGCGCCTCGGCCTGAGGGGCCAAGAATACCTTGGTGAATTTCATCGAGGCGGTAAAAGCCTGCGCCATCGAATCGATGATGCGTGATTTGTCTTCGTCGTTGAAGGCCAAGCGATCAATGACCAAAAAAAACTCGGACTTCGGCACGCCTTTTTTGACGAAGACAGGATCATCTAAGTCCATCACTTCGCCGACCGAAACGCGCGCGAACATTTGCCCGGGCGTCCAGTCAATCTTGCCCGAGTTCTTCTTCGCTACGTAAATGCGGCGGTAGCCTTCGGCCTTCATTAACGCGAAAAGTTTTTTCTCGTTCGCGATGCGGTCTTCGGCGGGCACGCGAACCAAAATGTATCCGCGTTCGCCTTTGAACTGTTCGACCGCGCGGTCGGTGGCCGAAGTCGGTGAGTCGACGCAAAGGGGAATGTCGTGCACGGGGCAAAACGCTTTACCGATCTTCTCGAACAGCAAGCGCATGTAATCGACCAACTCGGTGGTCGTTCCAACGGTCGAGCGTGAGCCTTTAACGGAATTTTTTTGTTCGATCGAAATCGCGGGCGGGATGTTCTCGATGCCTTCGAGATCGGGCTTCGGCGCCTTGTTCAAAAACTGGCGCGCGTAAGATGATAAACTTTCGATGTAACGGCGTTGGCCTTCGGCGTACAAAGTTTCAAACGCTAGAGAACTTTTGCCGGAACCGCTCGGACCGCAAATCACGGTGAAGGATCCGATCGGTATGTCTACTTCCACGCCTTTAAGGTTGTTTTGCTTAATACCCCAGGCGTGAATCGACTTCATTCAGACATATCCTCTTTATAAAAGTTTTTATCTTGATCGACGTTCGTTGGGTTTGCGGCTGACCCCGGCTCAGTCCCGTCGATAAAGGCTTGGCGAACGACGGCCTTCGAGCCCCCTCCCACCAATTGTCCCGTTTCGTTGTCGATGTTCGCGAACACGACGCCGTCGGGCACGGGAAAGCCTCGTGGAGGCAATCCTTCGTGAGCTACTTTCATATATTCCAACCAAATGGGCAACGCCGCTTTTCCACCAGTTTCGCTACGTCCAAGGGAGCGCTCCTCGTCGAAGCCGACCCACACGCCGGCCACAATGTCGGGGGTATACCCCATGAACCATGCGTCGTAAAACGCCGTAGTCGAACCGGTTTTGCCGGCGACCGGGCGGCCCAGTGCCCGTGCCGCGCCCGCCGTGCCGTTCGGTTCATCGACGACGCCCTGAAGGATCGTGGTCAAAACGTAGGCGGTGGCGGGTTTGAGCAACTGATCTTTGTCGCTGAAATAAAGCGGTGGAGTTTTTTTATTCGGCTCGGCGGATTTGAGCGCGTCTTGGCGGCGCTGTTCGAATTCCTCTTCGATGCGGCCGAGTTCGGTTTTGAAACGTGTATCGAGGCCGATGTTCTTCGCGATCTCTTTATTTTCGGAATCCAAAACTTTGCGGATGATCACGGGGCTAAGCGAGCGGCCAAGGCGACCGATCACGCCGAACGCGCGGGTCATTTCGTAAAGCGTGACCGAGCTTGAACCCAGCGCGAGAGTGAAATCCATATTCAGCGGCGAAAAGATTCCCATGCGGCGTGCGTACTGCGCGGCCCAATCGACGCCCACGTGCTCGATCACTTTTACGGTCGGTACGTTGAGCGAGCGGATCAAAGCGTTGCGGAATAAAATATCTCCGCCGAATTTGTTGGAGATATTTTTCGGGCGCCAGGTTTTGGTTTGTGGCTCTTTGTCTTTGCCCTTAGCGGCCGTCTTGCTGCTCTTCTTCGCGTTGCCTTTTTCGTCGGTGTCTTGACCTTCTTCGATTTCTTCATCGTAGACGACCGGCGCGTCGATGATCGGGGTGGCCGGCGTGTAGTCTTTGTCGAGGGCGCTTAAGTAAACGAAGGCTTTGAAACTCGATCCGGTTTGACGGGCCGCCTGCCAAGCGCGATTGAATTTAGAGCGCACGAAATCGTAACCACCGACGAGCGTGATGACGTCTTGGGTTCTTTCGTCGATCGCGAGCAGCGCGCCTTCGACGATCGGTTCTTGCTCAAGTTGAAGTTCGGCGTGCGTTTTGAAATCAGGCAGTTCGATCTTCGGGGCGGGCTTGCCCTTCGGTTTCTTGCCTTTGCTTTCTTCGGTTAACAATTTGGTGATGCGTTCGGATTTAAATTCGTTCGAAACGACTTTGACGAGAATTACGTCGCCCACCTTGAGGGCAACCGACGGTTTCTTAAGAAGCGCGTCTTCCGAGCGTACGTTCGCGTCGGGCTTGCGCGCCCACGCCATGGTTTCAAGATCGATCAAACCTTTGTTTTCACCGAAGCGCACGAACACGAGGCCTGAGGTATCGTCGACTTTCGTCACTACGCCGTCGACGATTTTGTTGAGCGGTAGGTAAGCGGGGAGTACGGGAAGGGTCGCGCCTTGCTCATCTTTGCCGGTCAAGTTCAATGGGCCGCGTGGGTTGAAGGTGCCGTCGGGTTTAAGGATCCGTTCGGGGCTCGCTTCGTCCATGATTTTATTGCGCGACTCTAGGAGGAACTCGGCCACCTGTTGCGGCTCGGTGATGTTCTTCGCGGGGCCGCGGTAACCTTGGCGTTTATCCAGCGTGCGCAAACCGGCTTGCACTTGCTCCTGGCCGGCGACTTGTTTTTTCAGATCGAGACCGGTGTAAACTTTCACGCCCTTGTCGAGCACGAGGCTTTCGCCGATTTCGCTCACGAGAAGTTGGCGCACGGTCTCGAGGTAGGACGGAGCGAGCTCCTGGAAGTTTTGCAGCACGAAAAGTTTAACGGGATCTTGGATGAACTTTTCGGCGTCGTCTTTCGTGATGTAACCGACGTCGGCCATGCGACGAAGCACGTAGCGTTGCCGCTCTTTAGCGCTGCTCGGATTGTGAATCGGTGAGTAACGGCTAGGCGCTTGCGGCAGGCCCGCGAGAATCGCGGCTTCGGGGACGGTCAGGTCTTTCAAATCTTTGCGGTAGTAAACTTGCGCGGCGGCACCGACCCCGTGCGCGCCCTGGCCTAAATAAATTTGATTGAGGTAAAGGAACAGAATTTCTTCCTTTTTGAGAACCTCTTCCATCCGCCAGGTGAGCAGGATCTCTTTGACCTTCCGGGTGTACGTCTTCTCGTTGTTTTGCAGGATGATCGCACGCGCCACCTGTTGCGTGATCGTCGAACCACCCTGCGATTTCTTGCCCGATTTTACGTTGGCGAAAACGGCGCGCATGATCGCGAAGTAATTGATCCCGGTGTGTTTAAAAAAGGTGTCATCTTCCGCCGCGACGAAAGCTTGCACCACCGTTTTTGGGATTTGGTCGTAAGGAACTAGGATCCGCTTTTCCCGGAAGAATTCGCCGATCTTTTTATTGTTCCGGTCGTAGACTTCGGTCACAAGCAGCGGTTTGTAATCCGCCATGCCGATGACGTCCGGCAATTCCGAGTTGAGCTTCATCACCACCGCACCGACGGCCGCCAGCCCGGTCAGCATAACGACGACGAGCGCGACCAGCACATACTTCAACGAAAATTTCATGGATATTCCCCTGTGAACCAAAGAGTTTATCATACGGTTCGGGGTGTGATCAGGCTACAAGAATGCACCGCGGGGAGCGGGGGTAACATAACGGCGGCCGGGTGACCGCCGTGGGCCCTGAGTTAGCGTGGGGTAGTGGTTTCTCGAACGCCCTCGCCACCATTGGTCGTAGTGCCTCCAGGAACTGGATTTGCCAACGCACGGGTTTCCGGAGCAATAGGATCGGCAAGAAACTTCTCGCGATCCGATTCTGTTAGCTGTCCGATGGAGTGCAGGAACTCAACCGCAGTCTTATTTAATTCTGGATTGATAGGGTCATTGCTCCCGCCTTGCGATTCATAGCATTGAACAATGTTTTCGGCTGCAGTAACTAATCCGCCGTAGGTCTCGCCTAAAGTTTTGGCGGCTTCTTTGCCACCAACGCCGTTCGATTTTTCCCGCTTCAGATTCAGATATGCTCTTAAATTCTCAATACGTTTTTGCTCATCGTTAAGTTCTTGTTGAGAATCCGCGTACTCTGTAGCTAGAGCCTGGTTTTTTGTTGCCAGTTGCTTCTGAGCAGTTGCTACTTCGGCCTGAAGTTGCTGATGCTGAGTGGCCGCGTTCTGTTGTGCTTGAATCATTTCCTCGTTTGCTTCGCGTGCACTTCGACACATTTCAGTTTCGCCCGACGGCACTCCGGCCTGGGTCGCGGGAGCGGCACAGCCGCTTTTACTCATAACTTGATTAATACTATCTTCTAGGCGTCGCCGGTCCTGCCGAGCGACCTGGATCGCTGAGTCAATCCCACGGACGGTAGATTCGTAGATATTTCGAGCGTTGGTTTTAGCCTCTCTGGTAGGTCGACTTTTCAGGCAACGGGTATAATAAACGTCCGCAACTTTTTCCCAAGCCGCTCGACTACTCACACCCACGCTGTTCATCATTTTATTGAAATCGCCGGAAGGTTTGCCCTTCGCGATGGATGCCATTTTAGCAGTCTGACGTGCGGCCACCTGCTGAGATGCCGAAGCGTGACAGTTGAGCTCAATCCCAGTTTTCGCTTCGGATAATTTTACCTCGGCATCTACCTTATTTAGTTCATACTGCCTAATTTGCGCGTCAACCTTATCCATTTCGCCGCGTGCCTGCGCCATCTTAGCAACCGCTTGTTGCTCTTCACCGGATTTTTTCTTTTTTATTTCTAATACTTCTTTTGCAAATTCTTTCTGCAACTCGGCCGATTTTCTTTGTGCTTCGTTTTGTTTCTCGGCCGCTTTGTCTTGTGCCTCGGTCCCTTTATTCATCAGTTCGGGCATCTTCTTCTTTGCGTCCTTAACCCGTTCTTGCGCTTTCTCAAGTTGTTTTTCATAACGTTCGGTATCGTCCGGATCCTCGTGTGGGCAAAGCTCCAAGCGTTTTTTGGCCTGGCCGATGTCAATCATGCCTGCACTTTGCGTGGTGGCGGAAAGACGATCGGAACGACCGCCTTCGCTGCAACGATATTTGGCGCTTGCGTCTTCAGAAACTCCTTTGTTCAAACACTGGCAGCGATTTTTGCTCCACGAACAAGCTATGGAACCCTCTTTACCCGAGTCTGTCGGATTGTCGCTGTCCAGGCCTGCATTGCTACACGCTCCCCCGAACTTCCCTTTTGCTTTGGTGAATTCACCTTTCGCATCTCGGCAAGTTTCCCCCGAAGCGGTACCTCCGCCCTTCATATCGCGACGGCATTTGACCCAGTTGTTATAAGCTTGATCGTAAGATTTTTTAAGCGCCGTTCGATTAGAATCAGTTGCGTGCTTTAATGCTTCCGTGGTGGAGAGTTTGCTAGCCGTTTCGCCGTCGCAATCGGTCTCGCGAGCATTTCCAAGTGCTAATGCCGCAGGCGTGGCTGGTGCTTGCGCATAAGCAGGAGAGGTTAAGGCGCCGAACGCGGCGAACGCTACGGCCACTTTGAAAACAACCGTCTCAATCTTAGACATCATAAACCAACCCTCCTTGAGGGGACGCGGATAGCATTACAAATCAGCAACTCGGGTGCCAATTTTTGTTCCTAGGTATCATCTCATTTTGAGACAGTTTTTAGGCGAGCGGTAGTCGTGAGAGATGCGAGCTAGGCGAAGGCACAGGGAAACTTAAAATTAGGCCAGCGGCGTTCGCTCGAGAATCCTGGGAGTGGGGGGTACTTCTGGGAGTGGGGAGCGCCTCCAGCAGTGGGGAGCGCTTTTAAAAAAAAGCTGTGGGTCTGAGTGATCCAAGTAAACCCGTGGAACTAATGCGGGTGAACGTGATAGCAACTTTAGGCTTCTCACTCAGTTAAGGTGAGCTTGCACACCATCGCCAGGGACATCCCCCTAAATATATTCTTGTAGGGTTTACTTTTGTCATCAGCCCACAGAACTGATCACAGGATATCAGGTTTTTTTCGCAAATCCACAGGCATCATTTCACGTGCCGGTACATTTATTCGAAGAATTGGAACTTCGTCCTGTCGCGTGATGAGAAAACCTTCCGAAAAGAGTTGCGTAGTATAAATTACGAAGCTCGCGAAAGCGGGCGGAGCCCTTACCGAAGCTTCGGAGCCCTCGCATGACCCCCGAAAAGTTAGACTTGATTTTCCCCTTCTTTGTTTTCATGTACGGCGCCACGATGACCCTCGTGTTGCATCACCCGTTTTTCGTGCAGCTGAGCGAACAGCGCCTTCCGGGAACGGTAGTTACTCAGATACGAAGTCACCGTGGGCTAGCCCTGGTCTGCCTGGCGGTCGGCTCGATCTGGTCGACGCAAAATCTTTGGCTTTAAGAGGCTAATGGGCTAGGTTTTGCCCCTTATGGAGCAAACCTCAATGGACTTCGATGCCGTCGACCGGCCGGAGCCGACCCAGCCTAAAATTCTCTCGGTTTCGGACGTCAACCGAGCCGTGAAGACCACGCTCGAAGGTGGCTTCAAAGTTTTGTGGATGAAGGGTGAACTTTCCAACTTCAAACCGCATTCTTCCGGTCACTGGTATTTTTCTTTAAAAGATTCGAAAGCGCAAATCAGCGCCGTTATGTTTAAAGGCTTCAACCAAGGCATTAAATTCAAACCGCGCGACGGCATGGAAGTGATCGTGCGCGGCAAAATTACGGTGTACGAACCGCGCGGCAATTACCAAATCTTTTGCGAGATGATGGAGCCCGTCGGCGCCGGCGCTTTGCAAATGGCGTTTGAGCAGCTCAAGAAAAAGTTAGAAGCCGAGGGTTTGTTTGCTTCCTCACGCAAGCGTCCCATTCCCCTTTTGCCGAAGCACGTGGCCGTGGTCACGTCGGCGACGGGCGCAGCGATTCGCGATATCATTCATATTCTAAACCGGCGTTTTAAAGGTTTGCACGTCACCGTCGTTCCGACCGTCGTGCAGGGTGAGGCGGCGGCGCCGCAAATCGTAAAAGCTTTAGAGCTCGCGCAAAAATTAAAAGACGTCGACGTGATCATCTGCGGGCGCGGCGGCGGTTCAACCGAAGATATGTGGTGCTTCAATGACGAGCGTGTCGCGCGCGCGATCGCCGCGGCCCGGGTGCCCGTGATCTCGGCCGTCGGGCACGAGATTGATTTCACCATCGCCGATTTCGTCGCCGATCTTCGCGCACCGACACCTTCCGCGGCGGCCGAGCTGGTCAGCCGGAACGCGCAAGAAATCTGCGAGACGATCACGCTCAATAAAAAAAGATTATGGCGGGTGTGGACCCACAAAGAACAGGTTCTGAAGCAAAGGGTATTTCAGCTTAGTAAACGCTTGGTCGATCCGAAGCGACGACTGCAAGATCTTTCGCTCCGGTGTGATGAGCTGACCCAACGATTAGAATCTAACACGCTCCGGTATTTCGAACGGCGGGAGCAGGCGGTCAAAATTTTGCTTACGCGGTTGCCTTCGCCCCGCGAAGTGATCTTACGGCTCGCGCAAGAGATCAGCATGATGCGCACGCAGTTTGAAGCGCACGCCCTTCGCGTGATCGAAATGCGCAAAGCGCAGTTGTCGCATTTGGCCGGCATGCTCGATTCGCTTTCGCCGCTTAAGGTCGTTGAACGCGGGTTTTCGATCGCCCGCAAGGAAGGCAAACTCATCAAGGCCGCCTCGCAATTACAAAGCGGGGACGTGGTCGAACTGCAGTTTTCCAAAGGCAAAGCCGAAGCAAAAATTGAAAAGGTTATTCAGAATTAGCATTAGCCAAACCGGGTTTGAAACCGGCAGCAGGAGAACGTATGGATTTCGAAAAAAAATTATCCCGCCTCGAAGAGATTGTCATGAAGATGGAAGGCGGGGATCTCACCTTAGAAGACTCGCTTAAATTTTTTGAAGAAGGCGTTAAGCTATCGCGCGAGTGCAATACACAGTTGGCGCAGGCCGAACAAAAAGTGAAACTGCTTTTGAGCGTCGATGCGAACGGTAAGGCCGAAACCGAAGACTTCCAGATTAAGGAATAAGTTTTGTTTAACGAGATTTTTAAAACCGAGCTGAAGCTTATCGATCTTCACCTTCGGTCATTGTTCAATACGCCGCCCGACTCGGGCACCGATCTACCGGTTGAGTTGCACCGGCTTTATGAAAGCATGGCGTACAGCGTGTTCTCGGAAGGTAAGCGATTCCGGCCGCTCCTCTCGGTGCTGACCGCGAAGGCGCTCAACAAAGAACCCGAACAAGTGTTGCCGCTCGCGGCCGCCGTCGAGTTGATTCATACCTATTCGCTTATCCACGACGATTTGCCGTGCATGGACGACGACGATTTTCGCCGCGGTCAGCCGACCAATCACCGCGTGTTCGGCGAGGCCGGCGCGCTGCTCGCGGGTGACGCTTTGTTGACGATGTCCTTCGGTATCCTTGCGCAATCGCCTTCACCACGCGCGGCGCAGGCGGTGGCTTTGCTTTCCGAAGCGGCCGGCCCGCGCGGGATGGTCGGCGGCCAAGTCATGGACGTCGATGCGCAAAATCCGGGTAAACTTTTGCTCGAAGATATTCATAAACGCAAAACGGGACGGCTCATTCAAGTCTCCGTCGAAGCGGCGGGTGTTTTGTGTGACGCACCTAAAACTCAGGTTCAAGCACTGCGGGCCTACGGTGAGCAGCTCGGCCTAGCGTTTCAATTAGCCGACGACATTCAGGATTTCGATCCCGCCAAACCCGAGAAGGTGAGCTTCGCTTCACTTCTCGGGAACGACGAGACCTTACGCTTACTGAATGAGACATCACAAAAAGCACTCGACGCGCTGGCCGACTTTTCATCGACCGCCGACGGTTTGCGCGAAATGGTGAGATTGAACCGCGACCGGGTATGAAGACTCAACAACAAGGCCGTCTCGATCAGGTCCTCGTCGAATTGGGTCTGGCCCCGACGCGTTCGAAAGCCCAACAATTGATCGAAGCCGGTGACGTCGAAGTGTTCGCGCGCGGTGAATGGCGCCAAACTTCGCAGGCCAGTTTGATCGTCGCAAAATCCTCCGGGATTTTACGGGTGAAAGAAAATACGGAGATTTTAAAATACGTCTCGCGCGGCGGATTGAAGCTCGAAGGGGCGCTTAACCACTTGGGCTTGAACGTCGAAGGCCGGCGATGCTTAGATCTCGGCATCTCGACCGGAGGCTTCGCCGACTGTTTGTTGAAAAACGGTGCGGCCGAGGTTTGCGGCGTCGACGTCGGGCACGGGCAATTGCATCCGCAACTTGCGTCGGACGGGCGGGTAAAACTTTTCGAGGGCGTGAACGTAAAGGACGTTCGTAAGCACGCCGCGATTATGGATTGGCTGAATGGCGGCGTAGACCTTTGCGTGGCCGATCTTTCCTTCATTTCATTACTGAGCGTGGTTCATGAGATCAAGGCGCTGTTGCCGGCGCGCACTCAATTTCTTGGTCTGGTAAAACCGCAATTCGAATTAGGCGCGGCCGCCTTGAACAAATCCGGCGTCGTTGCCGATCATTCTCTATTCACGGATCTCGAAGCGAAAGCGCTTCAAGCCTTGCCGGGCGCGCAATTCTTCGCGAGTCCCATAACGGGACAAGACGGCAACGTCGAGTTCTTCCTCTACTCGAACGGCCGCTAAACCCGCCGGATTTGTCAGTACGCGATTCCTCCCCTTCGTCGCACAATGATTGAAATGGGGGATTCATGAAAAACGTATTGTTGGTGTTGTTAGCGGTCGTAGGTTTTCAAGCGTCGGCAGGTTCGACGGATATGCATTTGCAATTAGACGGCATCGAATCCTACGACGAGAAAGCCATCCGCGGCCCCTTCGAAATTTTAGCCTGGAGCTGGGGCACGTCGGCCCCGAGCGGTTCGCCCGAGAAAGGTGAATCGGCGAGTGGCGTGCAAGATCTTTCGCTGACCAAATACATTGGTTCGGAATCACCGCACATTATGAAGCTGATCTCGATGCGCAAAACGATCAAGCGGGTCACGCTGACGATTACGAATTCAAACAAGATGATCATCATCCTGAAAGACGCTCGGTTCACGCACCAGTCGATGGGTGGTTCCGGCGGCGAAGACCGTTTGACCGAGAACGTGACGTTGTCATTTAGCGAAATTGAGTTCCAAACTTCATTCAAGGTCGAAGGCAAAGATCAATTGTCGTCGGCCGTCATTCAAGGTCAGTAATCTAAATCTTAGCGGGAGTTTTTATGAAGCAACGCAACGGCACCACGATGACTTTGTTACTAGAGTACCTTGATGAGCAAGAGCCGAAATCTTTGAAGCTCCCGATCGATATCTTAGCCTGGAGCTGGGGTAGTGCGGGACCCAAAGCTCTGCAGGAACTTTCACTAACTAAGTATATCGGCGTGGAAAGCCCTCATATAATGAAGATGATTTCTACCCAGCAGAAAATCAAGCAAGTCACCATGACGGCCGAAAACGAGAACACCATCACGCTTGTTTTAAAAAATGCTTACTTCACCCACCAGAGCATGGGTGGTTCGGGCGGCGAAGAACGTTTGACCGAAAACGTGACGCTCGCGTTTTCAGAAGTTGAAATGAGAACGAGCTTCGTGATTTCCGAAGTGACTCAAACGAGTAAAGCCAGCGTCAGCAACGAAGAATAACGTCTCAAAAATAGATTAGCCGGGCCATTCCTAGGTGAGTGGCCGGGTGTTCGATAAGCTATATAAGTCTCACCGGGGGGTAAGTCTTGAAGGATTTCGTTTGGCGCACGGGCGCGATTGCATTGTTTGGTCTGACCTTCATTCTACCTTTCCAAAACTGCGCAAAACTTTCTTCGCTAAAAGGCGGAGAAGCTTCCTCGAGCAGCCACGGCGTTCCGCACATCATGCGAACTTCGTCGGTTGAATCTTTGAACACCGACATCAACTTCCGCGTGTTTGACGAACGACTTTCGACCTCGGCGCTATTCAATTGGACTTTCAAGTTGGATAACGTCGCTTCCGGCTGCGCGCCGAAAACGGCCTCAAACGCGTCGACTTTTATTTTGAATTGTTCGGCTCCCGGCAGCTTAAAGGTGACGGTTGAGATTACCGACGCCGGCGTGACGCAAAGCTTGTCGTACTCGACAATCTTGCAGACTCCGTCGAGCGGGAACGAAATCCCGATGGACGTCGTTTTCGAAATTCCGAACGGCACCGGCGATGCTTCTTGGAATACCGCCGCGACGCGGGTTGAAACATTCGTCGGTCAAAAGCTGAAACTTAAGAACATGGATTCGGGCAATCACCAGCTACACACGAACGGCAAACCCTGCCCGCACGGGAACTCGATCGCGCCGGGTGCCACGGTGGATTGCGTGATCTCGCAGGCTTACAATCCGACCGCCGACGGTACGGTTTACGATCACGACGACGGAACGACCGCGCGTTTCAACCTCATCGCTTATAACGGTGCGACGCTTTACGCACAAAATTGTGCCGGCTGCCATACGGCGCTTGCGACGAGCACCGTTCCGATGGCGAAGGTTTCGTCGATTCTCGCCGCCCGCTCGAGTAAGCCCGCCATGATGGGCAACGCCGCTGTACAGGCCTTGACCCGCCGGCAAATCGAAGCGATCTCCTACGCCCTCGGCGCCCGCTAGCTTACAGACGCTACTAGTCATCAATGTTTTAAGGGCGAATTCTCCTCTATAACCGAAGCTTATGAAAAATGCTTCGGTCCTTCTCATCTTGATGTCTTTCTTTGTATTCGCCGGGTGTCGTACGACACCGCCACCCGCGAAACGGCCGCCGCCCAAATTGGGGGCTCGTCCGCCCATCGGGCTTCCCCCTTCTTCGCAAACGATCGATGACGAACCGGATATTCCGCCGCCCGTCGTTCCGCCCGCGCAGCCGGAGGAAACTTTTCGTCCGCCTCCTCCGCAGGTCGCGCGCAAAGTCGCCGTCATTCTCGGGCCAGGCGGAAGCAAATCTTTCGCGCACGTCGGCGTATTGAAAGCCTTGCAGCAACAACGCATCCCCATCGAAAAAGTAGTCGGTTTAGAATGGGGAGCTTTGATGGGCGGCCTATTCGCGATCAAGGGTACGACCCACGATGTGGAATGGAAGCTATATAAAATGGAGCAGCAGAACTTGCTGCAACCGAAGGGTTTCTTCTCGCGCAAGGGCGAAGAAAATTCGCTCAGCGTAATGGATGGCTTTTTCAACGACGTGTTCGGCCGCGAGGAGATCAGCAAGGCAAAGTTGCCGTTCGCTTGTCCGTCGCGCTCGATCAACGGCGGCGTAATCGCTTGGCAAAAGAGCGGCCCGTTCAAAGACGCGGTTAAACGGTGCCTGAGTTTCCCGCCGGTGTTCAAAGCGCAGGGCACCTTCATCGCGGGGGCTTCGCAAGCGACCGAAGCGGTCGAGATGCTGATCAAAGAAGGATACAACGTGATCATCCTCGTCAACGTGTTGGGATCGGCGATGCCGGTCGCGCAAGACGCCTTACGGGATAATTTGAACTATGTTATTCTTTGGCAGGAAATTAAACGCTCGATCTACGAGACGTCGCGATTGAACATCGATACCATCAACGTGGATACGAGCTCGGTGCCCATGACGAATTTTGCCGCCAAAAAAGATTTGATCTCGGCGGGCGAGGCCGCGGGCACTAAGTCCGCCGCCGCGTTGATTACTAAGTACGGATTTTAAAGAACACGGATTCTGAAGGGAATTATGAGAAAAGCGCGCATCAATACCGATTACTACAAAGCCCGCCGCCGTAAGTTGGCGCAACTGATCCCGAACTGCGCGCTCGTGTTGCCCGCGTGGCCCGAATACATTCGCAATGCCGATTCGCACCACAACTACCGGCCCGAATCTAATCTTTACTACCTGACCGGTTTCGAAGAACCCGAATCGTGTTTAATTTTCCGGCCCGGCCAAAATCCCGAGACGGTCATGTTCGTACGGCAAAAAAACGTCGAGCGCGAAACTTGGGACGGCTTCCGCTTCGGCGTCGACGGCGCGCGCGAAGTTTACGGTTACGACAAAGTCTACGCTTGGGAAGAGTTCGACAAGGTCGCGCCCGAACTTCTGCGTTCGAGCGAGCGCATTTACTATTCCATGTTCCGCAACAAAGAGTTCGATGAGAAATTCGGCAAGATGATGATCGCGCTCAACGGCTGGCGCCCTCGTTACGGTTTAGGTTTGCCGCCCGTCGAAGACGCTAATTCTTTATTGGCCGAACTCCGCATCCGTAAGACCGAAGAAGAAGCCGATCAAATGCGTAAAGCTTCGGTGATCAGCGCCGAAGGTCACATCGAAATGATGAAGGCCACGAAAGTGGGCATCGGCGAGCGCGCTTTGCACGGCACATTCTTAAAAGCCGTCATGGAGCGCGGCGCGATGGGTGAGGCTTACGGCGGCATCGTCGCGAGCGGTAACAACGCAACAACCTTGCACTATCGATTCAACGACGCCACTTGCGAAGACGGGCAACTATTGCTCGTCGATTGCGGGGCCGAGTACCTTTACTACAGCGGTGACATCACTCGCTGCTGGCCCGTAAACGGCAAATTCTCGGCCGTGCAGAAGCGCGTTTACAATAAAATCTTGAAGGTACAAAAAGATCTGTGCGCCATGGTGAAACCCGGCGTGCCGCATATCGAACTGCAGAAGTTCACGGTAAACGCGTTAACGAACGTGTTGATCGAAGAACAAATCCTAAAAGGTTCGGTCGAAGAAAACGTGAAGGCCGGCAATCACTCGAAATATTATCCGCACGGGGTCAGTCACTTGCTAGGTTTGGACACGCATGATCTCGGCGTCCTGCAAGTTCGCGGTCAATCGCGCGCGCTCGAGCCGGGCTGGGTCTTAACGATCGAACCGGGCTTGTACTTTCCCGCGAACGACACTTCCATTCCGCAAGAGTTCCGTGGCCTAGGCATTCGCATCGAAGACGACGTGCTCGTCACCGAAGACGGCTGCGACGTCATGACCCGCGACGTCCCCAAAGAAGTCGAAGAGATCGAAGCGCTCGTCGGCGCGGACTTCCGCTAGGGGTTGCCTGCGGCCACTCACCGTACCGTCTTGTTAAAGTGATACGGTACGGTGAGGTCGCGACTCGGTGTTTAAATTCCGGAAAAGAGACGGCGCGTAATCCCGTCTATAAGTAGCGGTGGGAGTACCAGCCGCGTTCTTTAGCTAGCGCAAGCATGACATGTTCTGTGTCGTAGTTGGTGCCGCCCGGAGGGCCCGACGAGATGACGAAGCGCAGGTCGGTTGCGCATTCGAGGAGCCACTTGTCGCCCTCGGTGTTGCCCGAAGCGAAGTACGGCGCGACGCCGCCCGTGCGTTCGAGTAAGGCGGTGGCCTTGCCCTCGCGATAAGTGATCAATCCTTTTTGTTTAGCGGTGACGACGCCGTCGACGGTTTCGGTTTCGATGCCCATGACTTGGTCGTGCGTTAGCCCCAAACGTAAAGCGCCCGGTTCAACGGCCCATTTGATCGAAGCCGTGACGACGAAGATTTCTACCTCGAGCTCTTTCAATTTCTTGAGAATTATTTTTTGCTCTTCGTAAATAGGTGGCGGGGTCTTGGCGACCGCGGCTTCGGCCCATTCGCGTACTTTTGTAAGAGGCACGCCCTCGCAAACTTGCGCGAGCCACAGGTAGGCGACCGGGTTACCCTTGTTTTTCTTAAGCCACTCGTAATGCTCGAACGCATTTTCGGGTAAGGGGACAAGTTTGTTGTCGATCTTGTACTGGAAAAATTGTTCGCCGAGATCGGTATCCCACAGCGTACCGTCGGCATCGAAGGCGGCTATCGCGCGGCCCTTCGGGCGTTTCGTCTCGAGATCACGTAAGAGTTGATCCAGCTTTTCTTTCGGCATCGGCGTAAAATTTGTCATGGGCCCGAAGCTAACAACTTTCATTCTTTAATGAAACCTCAAAAAATTCCTGGGAGTGGGGGGAACAGGCGGCCGCTGGGAGTGGGGAGCGCCTCCAGCAGTGGGGAGCGCCTTTAGAAGCCGAGAGAAACGTCTAAGAACATCATCAAGGTGAAGCCGATCATTAGGCCGGCGGTGGCGGCGGCGCCGTGGCCGGACCGGTGACTTTCGGGAATGATTTCGTCGCTGACGACGTACAACATCGACCCGCCGCAAAATGCGAGCGCGTAGGGTAGAATGCCGGCGATCTCGACGGTCGCGAAAAATCCGAGCAAGGCGGCCGCGGCTTCGACCAAACCGGTGACGGCCGTGGCCATCATCGCTTCACGGCGTGAATAGTTGACGCTCAGTAAGGCGACCGCGACGACGAAACCTTCGGGCAAATCTTGTAGCGCGATGCCCGCCAAAATCGGGAACGCGATTTTTAGATCTAAACTTCCCATCCCGCTACCGACGGCCAAGCCTTCGGGGAAATTGTGTAAACCAATCGCGAAGACAAAGAGCCAAATGCGTTTCAATCGTATGCCGGCTTCGCCGCCTTCTCGCCCCTTGATGAAATGTTCGTGCGGAATCCAGCGATTGCACGCGTGCAAAAAGCCACCGCCCATCAGAACGGTGATCGAAACAAGGAAGCCGGCGAATAAATTCGAACCGGCTTGTTCGCGGAACATACTTAACGACGGGATGATCAGCGAGAACGCGGTCGCGGCGAGCATGATGCCCGCGCTGAAGCCACCCAAAATATCTTGGGTGCGCGGGCGAAGGTTAGGCCGAATCATTGCGGGAACGGCGCCCAAGCTCGTCGCCAGTGCGGTGACCGCCGCGCCGATGAATGCCAATGCCCAAGGTGAATGAAGTAACGAAGTCATCCGGCCTGTTTATCACAAAAACTTGGGGCGGGCTCTTCCAAATAGACGGAGGCCCCCGGGGGGTGTAGGGTTTGAACAATGGACACACGTATCCTTCTCGAGAAGGACAAAGATTCGATCACCGAGTTCGAAAAAGAGCGGCTGCACAAGTCCGTGCAAGATCCCATGGAGCGCGAGATGAAAGCGTGGGATGCCCGCTGGCGGCCCGAAGCGCTGGATCACTATTTACCGCAAGGCTGGTCGTTCGGAGTTTTTGAGGACGCCAAACTCGTCGGTTATTTCCTGGGGCAACCGTACATCTTTCACCGGGGCCTGACGCAAACCTTATGGGTTGAGCATTTGTCCTACACCAGTCCCGCGGTGGCTAAACACCTGATCGATACCGCACACAAATGGGCACGCGATAAACATTTGCAAACCGTCCTGCTTGAAAACTTAAGCGAGACCTCTTTCGTGATGGAAGAGTTTCCTAAAGCTATGTTGCTTCGTGATGGATTGATTGAACTGCGGAGTGCGAAATTCTAATGGGTAAAACTCTTTCACCGAATGAGCGAAAAAAAGCGCTAAAGAAAATGTCCGAAGAGACTTTCGACCTCGCGATCATCGGCGGCGGGATTACGGGTGCCGGCGTTGCGCGCGATGCCGCCAGCCGCGGTATGAAAGTCGCTTTGATCGAAGCCAGCGATTTTGCGTCGGGTACAAGTTCGCGTTCGAGCAAACTTATCCACGGCGGCATTCGTTACTTAGAAAATCTGGAATTTGGTTTGGTCTTCGAAGCTTTGAGCGAACGGCAGCGCTTGTTCGACATGGCCCCGCACCTCGTGCATCCTTTGCGTTTCATCTTGCCGGTTTACAAGAGCGGGCGCGTGCCGGCGTGGAAGATGGGCCTCGGCATGTGGTTCTACGATGCACTTTCCCTCTTCGAAGCGCCCGAGCTGCACACTTACATGGATCGCGAAGAGTTAGCGCGAGAATTCCCCGCGCTGCAAACGCGTGAGCTCGACGGCGGCTTCGCTTACTACGACGCTTACATGGACGACGATCGTTTGGTGCTTGAGACCTTAAGATCCGCGCGGACCTTCGGTGCCGAGATCGCTAACTACGTTCGCGCGGGCAACGCCGTTTTCGAAGACGGTAAGATATCGGCGCTCGAATGCGAAGATCTCGAAGGCGGCTGGAAGTTTAACATCAAGGCGCGCCACTTCGTCAGCAGCGTCGGACCGTGGACCGACAAAGTAGGCACGGATCTTTTTAAAAGTTGGAAAAAGAAATTGCGGCCGTCCAAGGGCGTGCATCTTACCTTCTCGCGCGAAAGATTTCCGCTTCAAGATGCGGTCGTCATGGGTGCCGAGAAGCGGATCGTTTTCGCGATCCCGCGTAACGAAATGGTCATCGTCGGTACGACCGACACCGACTATCCCGGTGATCCGTCGGCGGTACGTACCGAAAAGGCCGACGTCGATTATATTTTAGAAGTGCTTGAAAAATACTTTCCCGGCGCGAAGGTCACCAAGGGCGATATCATCGGCACTTACGCGGGCGTAAGGCCGTTAATCCACGACGGCTCCGAGACCGAAAGCAAAACCAGCCGTGAGCATGAAATTTGGACCGACGTGCGCGGTTGCACCTTCGTGGCGGGCGGCAAGTACACTACGTACCGCAACATGGCCGAGCAAACGGTGCACGAAGCGCTCGATGCATTTCCGATCGAGGACCGTGCGCGCTTTAGCCATTCCGACACTCTCGGGCCCTTGAATCCTAAAGTGAGCCCAATAATGCTGGAGCGCGCACGGCGTGAACACACGACTTGGGCCGCGCAACTTCAAGTCCCCGCGCGCTTTACCGCGCAATTAGCGGATCGGCACGGCCTCGAAGCGCGCGATATTCTCGACGGCGGTTCGGCCGAAATCGTATCGACGATTGCGCGCTCGAGTGAAGAATGGATGTGGTGCGCGGAAGCGCTTCATGCCGTGGAACACACGATGTGCCTGCATCTCCGGGATTTCTACTTACGAAGATCGCCGCTGGTTTTGAGCCGCGCCGATCATGGATTGCCCTTCGCGAAGGCCATCGCGCAAACGATGGGGCGGGAATTGGGCTGGAGTCCCGAGCGCGTGAGCGACGAAATTAATGCTCTGCAGAACAATTTGGCCACGGATTTCGCGGCTATTCGTTCATGATCTGCGGTTGACCCTCAATTTAGACTGCCCTACAGTTATTGGAACATGTCGTTTGTAGATAAAATCTCCGAGTATTTCTCCAATGATATCGCCATCGATCTAGGTACGGCGAACACCCTCGTTTTTGCGAAGGGCCGCGGTATTATTCTCGATGAACCCTCCGTCGTGGCGGTACAAAAAAACGCCCGCGGCGGTCAAAACCGCGTGATGGCGGTCGGTAAAGAAGCGAAGGAAATGCTGGGGCGCACGCCCGGCTCAATCGTCGCGATCCGGCCCATCAAAGACGGCGTCATCGCCGACTTCGAAGTTACGCAAAGCATGCTCCGTTATTTCATCGGCAAATCCACCGGTCAGAAAAAAACTTTTATCCGCCCGCGCATTATCATCTGCGTCCCTTACGGGATCACGCAGGTTGAAAAACGCGCGGTCAAAGAGTCGGCCCACTCGGCCGGCGCGCGCGAAGTTTATTTGATCGAAGAGCCGATGGCCGCCGCGATCGGCGCGGGCCTGCCGATCACCGATCCGACGGGCAGCATGGTCGTCGACATGGGTGGCGGTACCACGGGCGTCGCCGTCATTTCTTTGGGCGGCATCGTTTATTGTAAATCGATTAAGGTCGCCGGCGATAAGTTTGACGAAGCGATCGTTAACTACGTTCGCCGCCAGTTCAATTTGCTCATCGGTGAACGTTCGGCCGAGCAAATTAAAATTCAAATCGGCAACGCTTACCCTTTCGATGAAGAACGCACGATGGAAATCAAAGGCCGCGACTTAGTCGCCGGTGCTCCTAAAACCATCGAGATCACTTCTAGCCAAGTGAATGACGCTTTGATGGACCCGCTGAGCGAGATCGTCGATGCCGTCCGTACCGCGCTCGAAAAAACTCCGCCTGAATTGGCCAGCGACATCGTCGATAACGGTATCGTACTGACGGGTGGGGGCGCACTGCTCTCAAATCTCGACGTGCTTCTGCGCGAGCGTACGGGTTTGCCCGTCACCATCGCCGAAGATCCGCTTTCCTGCGTCGTCTTGGGTTCGGGCAAAGTACTCGAAGACATCGATCTGTTAAAACAACTCACGGTGGATTAAACTTTGGCTTCGGCTCACGAACCGGATTCGTCGGATGCGGTTGTTGAGACGGCGGCCAAGTATTTTTATTTCTCCTCACTATCCGAACAATCTAGTTTCGCGGCTTCGCTCAAAGCGCTGACCGATCTGAAACATAAGGGTTGGCTCGGCCCCGAAAACAAAAGCCGTTGGATCCAAGTTTTATCAAAGTGGAAACCGCGTTTGCGCTCGCTACGAAGCAAAGCGTGGGTGGCTTCGGTCAAGGAAGCCGGCTTTATTCTGCCGCCCGATCTCGACATCAACGTTTGGATGAGCTTTCTAAGCAACGGCGAACCGACCGAAGTCGAGGCCGTGCTGCTTTCGAAAATTCTGGGGTTTTCGGACGATGATATCGCCGAAGGTCTCGGCGTGACACCGGGGACCGTTCGTTATCGCGTCGGGCGCGGGCTTAGGCATTTGGGCGGTTACCTTGAATCCTGAACAGGAAGTTCGCCAAAAAAAGCTGACCAAGTTTCTTTGCCAAGAATTGCTTTACGAATTCGCGAACGGTGGGCTGAATCCGCAGCGCGAAAAAGAAATGCGCGAATACATCGCCGGCTGCCGCGATTCGCAGCGTGAATTCGAGCGTCTGAAGCGGGGTCATGCCTTCGCGATGCGCGCGAGCGGAGTGCGCATGTCACGCGCACTCAACGAAGCTTTGCTTAATTTCGAACCGCAGTGGCAAAAGCAGCTTCGCGGCTGGACGTTATGGTCATCGCAAAGAGGCTGGAAGGCTATGCCTTACATCGTGCTCTCGCTGACTTTGCTCGCGGGTCTGTTCGTGGCGAAACCTTGGCAAAAGAGCGAACCGGCCGATGTCATGCTAGCGGAACAATTGAAGACCGATACGAATATCGTCGCGCCGCCGACCGGTAATCAGCCGATTCCGGTTGCGCAGCCCGAACCGCAAGTGGCCGCCCCGGTGGTCAGCGCGAATCCACAACCCGCGCCCGTTATGCCCGCTTCGCAAACTTCGCCGACGCCCGCGATTCCGTCGGTCGTCAAAAAAGAACCCGTCTCGGAACCTCCGGTTACGGCCGCGGCGAAATCCGCCGAGGTCAACGCGAACGATCCCGCAACGACGACGACCGCGCCGGCAACTTCCCGCGGTTATATCATGCGCGGGGAAATCGGCGTCGGGCAGTTCAGCAAAACCTGGCCGCAGATTCGCGACAAGATCATTTCGCTCGGCGGAAAGGTTGCGGGTAACGTTGAGCTCGGTTGGTTGCGGCGGCCCGATCAATCTTATTTCCACTTCTCGGTGCCCGAAACGAAGTATGCCGAGCTCGAATCGTTTCTCGCTACCTTTGGTCCAGTCCGGTTCGATAGGGAGAAGCATCCTCGAGTGATGCCAGAAGGACAGATTCGCATTATCCTTACCGTGAAGGATACGAACACCAATGAAAGCGCGCCAGAGACCCCGTAAATCTTTACGCACCATTTTGATTTTGTGGTTGCTGATATTTTCGATCGTGCCGCTCGCGTTCATCACCGGCTATTCCCTCGTTAAATATGAACAAGCGATCGATCAAGAATTGTCCACGCGGCTCATGGGCAATGCGCGCGAGATTAGCCAAATCTTAAATGAATTCCAGGCTTCGCTCATCAACGAGAGTAGCCAGGTCGCGACCGATCGCGCGCTGGTCTATTTCATGAACTCAAACAAAAGCGATGCGGCCCGCGACGGTCTACGCCGCTGGCTTAACGGTAAGGTGGCGGGCCGGGTTTGGGTATTTAACCGCGACGCCCGCCTAGAGATCGCTTTGCACAAGAACGAAAAGGGCGAGGCCGAGCGCGACGAGAAGCTTGAAAACGCCGGCGTTGAATTGAACGAACCCATGCTCAAAGCCCTCGGTTCGAAAGACAGCATGTTCTTGATCGATTTCGGCTCGGAGAAAACGGGGCGCACCGATAATCCATCCGAGACCCACTTCGAGCTTTCGTTGTTTAACAAGATCTTCAATGCCTCCGGTAAGCTCGTGGGTTACGTCGAAACCGCGATGACGGTCGACGAGAATATGCTTCGTAATATCCGCAACCGTCTCAGCGCCGAAATCTTTTTCTTCCAGGACGGGAAGCCGGTGATCGTGGCGACCCACGAAGATCTTGAGCTTTATAAAACAGAAACCTTTTCGCCCTACCTCAAAGACGGCGACTTCTTTGAAATGAACATTCGCCAAGTTCCTTACCGCCTTATGCTGCGGGAATTGAAGTGGGGCGATTCGAGTTTCGTGATGGGGCTCGGCGTATCTAAATCGGCGGCGAGCGAAGTATTGAAGAACGTCAAAATGGCCTTCTTCACCGTGGTCGGCGCGATCATCGTGCTTTTGGTTTTCTTGAGTTTGATCGCCTCGCGCGTTTTACTGCGGCCGATTTACGCGGTCTTGAATGCGATCGAGGACGCCGACTTCGATAAAGGCTTAATCGAAGTCCCGACCGCGAACGAAACGGAATTGGGACTACTCGCGGAAGGGTTCAACGCGCTTTCGAAACGCACCTTCGAATCGCAGAAGGCACTCAAAGATAAGATTCAGGAACTAGAAGGCGCCAACAACGAGATTCGCGATACCCAAGCTAAGCTTGTGCATACCGCCAAGATGGCTTCGTTAGGTCAACTCGTGGCGGGCGTCGCGCATGAGCTGAATAACCCGATCGGTTTTATCTATTCCAACATGACCCACCTTCGGGAGTATTCGCAAAAACTTTTGCACCTGGTTGAAGTCGCCGAGCATGAACCCGAAAAGCTCGAAAAAGAAAAGAAGAAGGCGGATCTTCCGTACATCATGACCGACTTGCCCAAGCTGATCACCTCATGCGAGGACGGCGCGCGCCGCACCCGCGATATCGTTTTGGGGCTGCGCAATTTCTCGCGTCTAGAAGAAGCGCAGGTCAAAAAAGTCGATTTGCACGAGGGACTCGAAAATACTTTGCAGTTATTGGCGGGCGAGATCAAAGGCCGCATCAAAGTTATCAAACATTTCGAAAAAATCCCGAAGGTCGAATGTTACCCGAGCCAGTTGAACCAAGTTTTTATGAACGTGTTAAGCAACGCCGCGCAGGCGATTGAGAACTCGGGCGAGATTCACATTTCCACCCGCAAGGTTGCCGATGAAAAGGTTGAAGTCAGCATCCGCGATACGGGTAAAGGCATGAACAAGGCGACGCTCGAAAAGATTTTTGATCCGTTCTTTACCACCAAAGGTCTCGGCAGCGGCACGGGGCTTGGTTTAAGTATCTCCTACGGCGTCGTGCAAAAACACGGCGGCGACATCTTGGTCACCTCGGAACCCGGGCAAGGCACCGAGTTCAAAATTATCCTGCCGGTTAACGGCGTAGGGTAATATTCTCGTCGAGCTTCAAGATGCGCAAAGGCCGGCAATCTTTCGTGCGTAAGACCAGATGAAATTGGATACCCTCGTTTAACGTATCGGCGTAGCCCGCACGTGAGGAATACGCGATCGCACCCGAACCGATCAGATTCATAGCGTCGCGGCGGTAGGGCTCGGGCAACTGCAAGGCAAGCGATTGTGCCTCCGAAGTGGTGGCGGCTTGAATGAAGTCGATCTCGTTCATCGTCGGACCGAGATTTACGCGCAACGCTTTTTCTACGTCACGTAAGCAAGCGTCGGTAGAATTCACCGTAGCGCCGGCATGGTAGCCGGTTGAAACGGCGAAGAGGGCGGCGAGAAGTTTGAGTCTTTTCATGCGAATCTCCTGAATGAATAGCTTTAATTAATTTTGCTGAAGTTGGCGCCGTTAAACGGCTGCCATGCCGAAGCTTCACGCGAAACGTTTTGTAAGCGGCTGACCGGATCTTCGGACTCGGCTTCGTAGGTTCTATCTTCCAAAATGGGAAGATAGCCGCGGCGGGTGAGCCGATCATCTTCGTACTGCGGGTCGAGCGGCCACCAGGTGTCTTCGTCGATTTTAATCTCGACCCAAGTATGCGCAATCGGCTGCGAAGCATTGAGCGACCAGCCGCTGACCATGCGTGTGGGGATGCCCAATGATCGCGCGATGGCCGTGAACAAAACCGAGAAGTGCTGGCAAACGCCTTTCTTATTACGCAAGATTTCAGAAACGCTTTTCCGGCTGGCGACGTCGTCTTCCAGAGCGGCATCATCGTAGCTGATCAGTTTGTTCACCCGTGCGGCAATGATCTTACCCACTTGTACGCGATTCAACTTTTTTAGTTTAGGTCGTAATTCGTTCGCGATCTTGTCGCCTTCGCTAAGCTCGATCCAGCGGCTGCCCCGTAAGTATATTTGGTCAGCCTCTTCGACCTCGGCATCCCAAACGACCGACTTCGGCGGCTTGATTGCGTCCACGCTAATGCGCCATTTGTAGCCGGCGGATAGCTGTTCGCGTTTTTCGAAGCTTAAATAAGAATCCGGGTTAAAAAGGACGGGCTTGCCGCGCCCTTTGATTTCGTAGCGTAAGCGCGCCGAGAAAAAATCGTTTTCGTCGAAGCCGGACATTATCGGTTTGTTTTCGGGGGCGGAGTTAAGGCCGGCGCCTAACCATTCCTTTCGGCTAACGGAATCGGAATAGGTCTCGCTGTCGCCGGCTTTGATGTGCTCGACGTAGTAACCGGTCGCCGTGGACTCATAATTTCGTTGGATGTAGGCGGCATCTTCAACTTCGAATTCGGTACCGCGTAGGTCCTCGACTTTGCGTGAACGCGGATTGAAGCGGCGAATAACCGGGGCTTCGCGAACGACGGTCTTTACGACCGGGAGCCCTTCTTCATCGGCGATGTAGTCGAACGCGGGACCGTTAAAAAAATCAAGCGCGCGAATTTGCGTCACGGATTTTGCGGCGGCTACGCGCCCGGCAAGCGCGACCGTCGCGAGCGGAAAGACTTTTGAGAGAACGCTGGGTGCTTTCGTAAGTTCATCCTCGGTTCGCGTCATCTCGACGAGTTGGCCGGGACGCATCTTCACGACGATTACGGTTTTAGAAAGTTGTTTGAGGCTGCAATCAGCCTTCACGGCCAAACGGGATATGACTTCCCTGACTAACAAGCCTTCGAAAGTAAAAAGCTCGGTGGTCATCTCAACCTCGAGCAAATTTTTGGAGTAACCTTCCGGCGGCGATATTCGGTAAGACTGCTGAAGAAGGAAGCCGCCGTACTCAATTTCGAAATTATAGGTCAAGTTCGTCGCCCGGCGTTTGGACTTCCCGCTAAGTTCACGCATGAAAACTTCGTTGCGCGTAGGAACCGTCGCGAGGGTCGCGGGGGTGATCTGCATATCCGCGGCGATCTCATCGGGCATGGGCCGCTGATCCGCGAGCTGAGTTTTCACTGACCGAATGCACGCACCGCCCGACGCCGCGGCCGGGACAGCCGCGAACGCAAATACGATTCCAAGGTGCAGGGTGAAAACTCTGAAACTAATCATGCTATTTTATTTTCTCGATTTCTAACCAGTAGCGGGCGCCTTTGTTCTCGTTGCGGGAATATGAAAGAAAGAACCAATCTCTATCCGGCCAGGACTTGAGACGCAAGCCTTCGGGTAAATCCGTATAGATCGTGCCGGCGAGATCGATATCGGGCCGCGCGCCGTGTTCCAGAAAATCGCCGCTTGAGAGGACCGGCGAAAGCCGTAAAACTCCGCCCGGTTTTAATATCCGTTTTGCTTCGAGCATCAAAGCTTCGAGTTTTGCGCGGTCATCTTCCAGGTAAGTGAACGGGCCTTGCGCCGAATAAATGATGTCGAATGTTTCCGAAGGCAGACCGGTTTGGAAGGCGCTCGCTTGAACATAGTATGGTTTCGTCAGCATGTAGGGGGTCAGATGAATATCGAGGCCGATGATATCTACGCCCTCGCGTCGAAGTTGCTCAACGGCCGTGCCGTTACCGCAAGCTAGATCTAGAACTTTTTTGCCGAAAAAGTTTTCCGAGCTAAAGAACCTGCCCGGGAAATGCATGTCGTACCGAATCAACTCCATGATGCTACGGTTTGTTCGCGCGTAGGCCGTAAACTTATCGTCGCCACCTAAAGCAACGCCGACTAAGCGGACGCTGCCCGAGTGCGCATTCTGCATCGGGTTGACCCGACCCTCGATCGCATGAATTTGCGCACGGGTTCGTGGGTGAATCCAGCCGCGATCGGTAAGGATTCTTTGGCACAAGGCCGAGAATTTAGAAGGGACCGGAATCTCGCCGTGCTTTGGGATCGCGTAGGCGGGCCAAAGGCTTAGGTAAATAAACACTAAAGAAAAACAGGTAAGGTTTCTCAAGGTTATTGCATCCGTTCGTTGGTGACTCTGCTTTGTATATGCAAAAGCCGGACGCAAACAAGCCCCGTTGCCGGGGCCCAAAAGAAATTACGGATTACGGGTGCAGGTGAGCTCGCTATTGAGCGGGTGCTCGCCCCCTTGGTTCTTGAGGGTACCTACGGTGACCTGCTTTAAATCTTTCCCGTTGAGCGAGAAGTTCGAGGTCATGTTGAGGTCGCCGAAATATTGGCCGTCTTGGTAATATTTGCCGGTAAGGTTCGCGCTCAGCGTGACGTCACCGGTGCACGTTGCGCGGAAGGTGGCTTCGCGGATGTTGGCGTCGTCGGGAACCGGGTAAGCAACGTTATCGGCCGGGATGGTCGAACCGTTGTGAGTGTAAACGGTGACGCCGTCTTTTAATTCTTGGCTAAGCGTGATGACCTCGCTCGAGCCGTCTTGATAAGCGCAGGTGTAAGCGCCGGTGAGTTGCGGGCAAGCATAGGCCTGAACGGAGAACAGTAGAGCCATCGTGGCGAAGGTTCGCAAGTTACGCATATTTTCCCCCCAAGGAAATGTGTTCCCGAAACTATCCAACCCCCTACGAAGCCATGTCAAAACCGCTCCGGTGATTACAAAATTTACCCATGACACAGCTCATCGCAGGAAACATACACCTGTTTAATCGCTCTACGTCTCAGAGTGAGAAAGGCGCGTGGGCACGGCGGAGAGGGCTTGCGGGGCGAAGGCGATTGGCGTTTGGATTGCTTATTACTCAAGTGAAGGGGACCACCGTAATGAGCCAGGACGAAAGCATCAAAATCCGCACTCTGCCGCGCAAGAACGAGAAGGCGAAAGAGGAAGCTCCGAAGTCCCCGAGCGCTACGAAGCCGGCGGCTCCACGTTGGATTATCTACCTCGGTACCTCGAGCTGTTTGCTGCTCGCGGGAGTTTTGTTTTTCGACGCACCAAAATCACCCGGCCAAGTCGCGTCCGCTAAACAGGTGCAACAAACGGAAATGGCCAGCGTGACGAAACGGCAAAACGATACGGTTAGCCGCCACCTTCAAGAATCCCACATGCACCGCCAATTGATGGTGCAGGCGCAAATGCTCGAGAATTCAAAAGCGAAAACGAAGAACCTTGAGGCCGATGATTTTGCCCTAGATACGAAGCAAACCTTCGGCGTGCAGTTCGACCAAGACGACACCACTGACCGCGTTTTCGAAGATCTCAACGTGAACGCGAAAAGCTTTAGCGAAAGCACGCCCGATGAAAAGATCAACGCGCGATTGGCCAACCGTCGCTGGGTGAATGAATACGAGCGCCGGGAACGGATCACCTTTATTCGTAATTATATTAAGTCGGCCTACGACCGTGGTTTCGAAGTCGAGATTAACGAAAATTTAGTCGTGGTCGGGGTACGTCGTATTACCGAACCTAAAAAATTAAATATCGATCAAATCCTTAATAAGATGGCCGCTAAGTTCTAAAGCGCCGCTAATCTCTAGACGCGGCTTGCCGGATGATTGCTAATGGCGGCCAATCTTCTACTATGTCTCCATCCTCTGGAGGCAATTAAATGAAAAATCTAGTTTTGTTCACGGCCCTGATGTCCGCGTTCGCATTAACCGCTTGCGGTCCGCGACAATTCGTTAAAGGTCAATACGATGAGAACGTCGAAGACACAAATCTGCTCACAGACAAGTGGTCCGAGAGCGACATGCAGACGGCCGTTCGCGACCTCGTGGCCAGCGCCACCGCGAATCAAGCTATCTCCGGTGCCAAGCGCCCACCGATCGTCATGGTGACCCGTTTACAAAATAAAACCAGCGAGCACATCGACACGCAAAGCATCGCCGACATGTTCACGGCCGAGCTTATGCGTTCGGGTAAAGTGGCCTTCGTCGACAAAGCCGCACGCGAAGACATTTCGGAAGAATACGATTATCAAGATTCCGGTATGGTCAGCCGCGAAACTAAAAAAGGAAAAGGCGGGCAGGTCGGCGCCGATTTTATCTTGAACGGCCGTCTCGATTCCATCGTGCAGGAAGCCGGTAAAGACAAAACGATCTATTACAAAATGACCATGAACATGACCAATTTGAAAACCGGATTGATTCAGTGGACCGACTACAAACAACTTCGCAAACAGTTCAAAAAGAAGCGCGTCGGAATGTGAAATGGCTTTCCTGGGGGCTGGTGCTACCGGCCCTTCTTGCCTGCGCGACCTACCAAAACCAGTTGGGCGATTTCCGCTCGGCATTACGGGATAACCGCCCGATTGATGCCGCCGCGAAGATTAAAGATAAAGCTTTTAAAGAGGGCGACGACCAAGTTGTTTATCTGCTCGAGTACGCCACCGCCGAGCAGATCGCACGCGATTACACCGAGAGCAATAAAGCCTTCCTAAAAGCCGAAGATCTTACCGAAACGAAAGATTACACGTCCGTCTCGCGCGTGACGGGTTCGCTGCTCCTGAACGAAGGTATGGTTCAATACAAGGGCGATGATTTCGAAAAAGTTCTTATCAACGGGATGCTCGCGATCAATTACCTGATGCTCGGTCAGCTCGACGAAGCGCAGGTTGAAACTCGAAAGCTCAACGACAAACTTTATAAATATAAGTTCGAAGGTAAAAAGAATTATCAGCAAAATCCCTTCGCGTTTTATCTGTCGGCTTTGATTTGGGAAGCCAACCGCAATTGGGATAGCGCCTACATAGATTTCAAAAAGGCGTACGAGCTCGGCAGCGGTATGCCTTACTTAAAAGAAGATCTGATTCGTGCGGGTCTCGCCGCCCGGCGCGAAGATGAAGTCGCGAAGTGGCGCAAAGAATTTCCGGGTATCAAGCCGGCCGACCTAAAAACTAACGGCGAAGTGGTTTTGGTTTATCAACAGGGCTGGGGTCCGAGCAAAAAACCGCACCCGAGTTTTCCGCGAATTCCGAAGCTCTACCCGAACTTTGCGCGTACCGTGCGCGCCCGTTTAGAAGTTGAGAATGGGAACGCCGAACTTTCGCAGCGTTCGGTGGACGTCAGCGACGTTGCGATCAAACAATTAGATGAGCAATACGCGGGCATGATCGCCATGCGCGCGGCGGGTATCGCGACCAAGGCCGTGGTCGCCGATCAGCTCCGGCAAAAGAACCCATTGCTCGGTGAACTGGCATGGCTCGCTTCGAACATTGCCGACCAGGCGGACTTACGTCAGTGGATATCGCTGCCGGCCACTTTCCAAGTCGCGAAAGTGAGATTGAAGCCGGGACAATACCGGGTACGGGTCGTTGGTCTAGATAGTTCCGATGCACCGACCGGTGAGATCATGGACTGGACCCCGATCAAGGTCGAGGCGAAGCGCAAGGCGTTCTTGAATTGGCGCTCACTCAACTAATTATTAAGTCCCGGTATTCCGAAGAGAATTCTGATGGATGCGGTCTTTAAAGAATATAAATCCGGCGAGGTGATTTTCAGTCAAGGCGATGCCGGGGACTGCGCTTACCTTATTGAGCATGGCCGCGTGCAGATCAGCATCCACAAGTCAGGCGAAGACTTCGCCGTGAATGTTTTGGGCGAAGGACAGATCTTCGGAGAGATGGCCATTATCGACCGCGCCCCCCGGGCGGTGACCGTCACCGCGCTTGAGCCGACCCGTTTATGCATCATCGCGCATGATTCACTCATGAGCCGCGTGCACGCGGCCGATCCCGTCGTGCGTTTGCTCATGATCATGCTCGTTAAACGTTCACGCGATGCCAACGAGAGTTTCGCGCTTACGGCCGGCCCGGGCGTCGACGCCGAAACGGTACGATTAAGCCAAGTTGCTCAGGCGAGCGTTCGATTCGAATCGGAAATCAAATCGGCTTTCGCACAATCTGAATTTTACATGAACTATCAACCGATCGTCGATTTAAACTCCCGGCTAACGGTCGGTTTCGAAGCGTTGATCCGTTGGCAATCGCCTTCGTTAGGCGCCGTCTCACCGAGCGAGTTTATGAGCACGATCGAAGATTCGTCACTCATGCTGCCGGTCGGCCGTTGGATTATTGAACAGGCGATGTTGGGCGCGCGCCGATTGGGACAAAAATTGGGTACCGGCATTTCGGTGAACATCAATATCTCACCTAAGCAATTTCTTGATCCGATGTTCGTTCAGCATCTTGAGCGGACCCGGGTTTCACTTGGGATCACGACTTCGCAAATTAAATTAGAAATTACCGAGCATGTCTTCGTGCACAGTTCGGTAACGCTTGCGGTGATCGAAGAGTGTCGCGCCCTCGGTTACAAAATTTGCCTCGATGATTTCGGTACGGGCTACTCCAGCATCTCGTACTTACGGCAGATGAATCTCGATGTCTTGAAGATCGACCAGTCGTTCGTACGCCAGACGAAACTCGACGAGAAGTCGAAGAGCATTATCAAGGCGATCATTTCGCTGGGCCGTGATTTGGGCATGACTTGCGTCGCCGAAGGCATCGAGAGCGCCGAAATCGCCGAAGCGCTTATTCAATTGGGTTGCACGCATGGCCAAGGATTCTTCTTCGGCCGCCCGCAGGACCTGGACTTCTACCTCAATGACGGCGGCGGTAGCGCCGGTAAAAAATCTGCGTAAGCCAATTTAAATTTAGGGATGACGGCACCGGCGGGAGGAGTAAGATTACTCGCTGGAGGATTCTGTCATGGGTAAGTTCCGTTTTTTTAAGTCCATCATCACGAATATCGCCGCACTGACTTGTGCCGGCGCGGCGGCCGCGCCGGGTTTTACTTCGGTCGATTACGCCGCCGATTTTCAATCCTTAGACTACGTCGATTTTGCGGAGGCGATCCGGCCACCCGGCGCTTGTAGTTTCCAAACCGCGCGAACGTCCTGCGCGAACAACGTAAGTACCGTAGACTGGGACGGTTGCTCGGTGGGTGAAGCGACGCTCTCGGGTGGGTGGAATGAAGAATGGTCACCGGGCTTTTGCGTCGACGGCGCGCGGCCGGGCCGTCTAATTAAAGGTGCTTCCGTTACGCGCACCTCGAACGGCGAAACTTTAACCCAACCATCCAACATGAAAATCGTCACGAAGACGACGGCCCACTCGGCCTACGACGGAAGTTTTATTTCGGGTAACGGTGTTCAAGTCACCAGTAACGGTAAAGTTCGCACGGTCGTCATTCACGGGATTCAGCGAACGATCATGAATGCTTCGGAGCGCGTGTGGTTCGACCAAAGCATCACCTCAACCGGCCTTACCGTCAGCGGGACGCGCGCCGCCGGCAACCGCACGGTGAGCGGCGAGTTGACCTCTATACATAATTTATCACTCTACCGCGCCGTACATTCGTTCGACGCCGTAAGGTGGGGAAATCCGAACTGCTGTTACCCGACCGGCGGGCGGGTGAGTACCCAGTTAGCGGGGCAGCGCGAGGGTGACGTAGCGATGTCATTTACCTCGCAATGCGGCCGGGCTCATTATACCGATGCCGACAAATTAGTTTCGACGGTGACGTTACCGGAATGTTCCGAATAGGAGTTAAAGCATGAAAAACTGGCAAGAGGTCTACGATTTTTGGATCGGCGAAAATCCTAAACCCGAGATGTGGTTTAAGAAAGATAAAGCGCTAGACGATCAGATCCGCGCGAAATTCGGGCCGTGGTTAGAAAATTTTGATCCGGTTGATTACGAAGAGTGGCGTGAAACTCCGCGTGGTCTAGTTTCGCTCCTCATATTACTGGACCAGTTTCCGCGTAACGCCTTCCGCGGCACTCGCCGCAGCTTTGAGTTCGACGGCGAAGCCCTAGAAGTCGCCCGCGAAGGTCTAGAAAAAGGTTACCAAGATGTGGCGACGGATTACGAGACCATGTTTTTGATTTTGCCGTTTGAGCATTCGGAAGATATCACGGACCAGAAGGAATGCGTGCGCTTGGCGCACGACTGGGTGGCGCGGGCCAAGCCCGAATACAAAGCCTTCGCCCAGAGTGGTCTAGATTTCGCCATCAAACATCACGATATCATCCAAAAGTTTGGACGCTTCCCGCATCGAAATGAGATTCTTAAGCGTGAATCTACCCAGGATGAGATTGCCTTTTTAAAAACTCCGGGCAGCTCCTTCTAGATGAAGCCTTCGTAAACACGGAGTGCGCGTCGAAAAGAGATTCAACCGTATATCTTTTGTCCGTACCAAAATGACGGGTATAATTAGGTAAACAGATCTCATAATGGGAGTGACTGATATGAAGAAGTTGTACGTTACATTGGCGCTCGCGTTTATAACGGCACCGAGCGCGCACGCGGTTCGCACAACCGCCGTCATGCCGATCCAGATGAACACGGTCCACGGCGGCTCAAACGGCGGCGCGGCCTCCTACTGCGTAACCGCGGATATGCAACAGCCCGTTGGTTCATTCACTCCCGCAAGCTCGTTCGCAAGCTCGGCCGGTATGCTGGCCAGCGGCACTCATTGGTACACGTTTAACTTCCGCAACTTATCGGCGATTCAGCAGGACATAACCATCAGCGTGGAGCCGGGGTCGCAAATCAAGGCGAACTATTCGACGAATCAACCCGCGCCCGCAACCACGGGACCATCAACCGCGGTCTCCGGAATTAAAAAAATCAATATTGGTTTAGGGCCGAACGCGAGCAAGACTTTTAATATTCTTGTCGGCTGCAGTCAGTCGAGCTGCTGGATCGCGGGTGATGGCGGAACGTTGGCCGGAACGGTCGACAGTTCGCCGACCCACGATATGCAATGTTTATCCATCGTTTCGCAGATGCAATTTAGCTTGAGCGTTGCGCAAGACCGCGGCGCGGTTATCGCTTCGATCGCGACGTCCGCGCACCGGCACTTTGGTTACGCGGACAAGTATCAACAGCCTCCGCCCTTTATTTTAGTCAACGGTGGCCGCCCCTTTTGAACCGTTCCGGGTTTTCCCTTATTGAAGTCCTAGTATCCGTCGCGGTTCTAGGACTCATCATCACGTTGATCATGACCCTTACCGAATTTTCTCACAAAGAAGTCGCCAGCGATGAACGGCTCGGCGAGGGGATTCGCGCCGGGGTTTTCATCGCCAATTCCTTGCGTGAGCTCGGCTTTCTTGAACTCGTTAAACGTTGCCAAGATGACGGCGTATTTCAGGTTGCACCCTCGACCGCTTCGAATTGCGTTAGCGGCACACCCGCGCAGCTCACCGCCGCGGTTGCCGCACCCGCACCGGGCTTAATTCCTTTGAAAGTTAGGGTTAATTCGGCCGGCGAATCGGATCCCGACGGCCGGTATTGCGTCGAAGTTAAATCGTGCTCGCTCATGGCCCAAGGTCATCTTATTGCCGTGAACATAACGACCGCGTGGGTCGGTGTGAACAACATCATGCGGGTTACCAATCACCAGATCCGGGTTCTGCGATGAATAAACAGGGCGGATTTACCATTATCGAAGGCTTAATCGCGGTAGGCATCGCCGCGATCGTGGTCATGTTCGCACTAGTCGGCGCGAATGAATTCATCGGCGCCGAAGTCAAAATGCGTAAACGCGTGAGCGACCTGGAAGATTTATCGCTTATTAAATTAAAACTTGGGCTGGGCGTCGGCGGGGGCAACCTCCGTTTATTCTTTTGGACGGGCAACGGTCCCATGCCCGACGTAGGCACTTGCACCGGCTGCTCCACCTCGGCTTCGGATCGTTTAGTGGGCCGATTGATGATTCCATTTCCTAACAAATGCCGTGATCTCACGTCTACTTGTGATAACGGCGTCGCCCTCATGATCGGCATGCCTTCGGTAAACCGGACGGCCCCTTATGCCTTATGCATGATCGGTGGGAACAGAGTTCTAACGCTGGAAAACCGCCCGGCGGGCCCACTCATTGCGTTGGTGAGTCCTCCCAACGGAAGTCTGTTCATCGTGACCGGACCTACCCAACCATTCGGCTCCATAGCCGCGGTAGATGTCGCTTGTTTAGACGGTATTCGAAGGCAAAATAACGGAGTGCTTCCTCCCGGGCCTTACTTTTTCATTCCGGTGGAGCCTGCGATCGCTAATTTTGCGACCGGCGGATCTTGCGTCTGCAACGAAAACCGGCAGAGCGCCGTGACCGAATTTCCGGTACGGATAACCAACGTGGATCTCTATTCAATCGGTCTTTCACCCGAGCCGGGTTCCACCGAGCTTCCGACTTACAACTGGGGCATGACCAATTGTGTAGTGAACGGAACGGGTCCTAACATGCAGTTTAACTGCGACGGCTCACCGGATTTCGCGGTTCATGGCGTTCAGTACGTCGAGGTCGATCAACAGTACCGCGTAGTCAATTTGGCCGAACCGCAGATGTGGTATTCCCTTAACCCAAATCCAGACGCGAGATTTTGCGTCACCGGAGAATGCAAAAGCATGCCGGTGCCCACTTCCAACATGAAAGTGACTCTCGCGGGCGAAGGTTTCAATGCGCTTAACTTCAATCAGTTTTCATTAATTAAGCAGGATATATTGCGCAAGATGCGCTTCAAGGTGTTGCTAGAAAATGGGAAAGTCCAGTCGACCGAAGTTCAGTTCTGAAAAGGGTGCGAGCCTTCTCGTCGTGCTCATGGTGGTGATGCTGATTTCTATCGGCAGCGCCGTCATGCTTTTTTTGCGTGAAGAGAGCATCAAAATGACCCTGATGGGTCAGCGTACGACGACCACTTTGAGTCTCGCAAAATCCGGCGTCGATACTTTTCTCCTCGCTTGGAAAGCCATCGAAGCCGATTACTTCACACAGATGAGCGGCTGCGGTGTGGCCAACGGTTTGATTTCGGCGATGGCGATGGGTAACGGCTGCGTCGGACGGACCGTGACCGTCTTGCGGGCGGGCACCGTGGATTCGCTCGCCGGGACTGCCACGTACAATTACCGCGCCGGTTCTCCCGGGTGTACGATTAGCCCCGGGACTTCAAACTGTTCCACCTACAATCAAGTTTTTCTAGAGATGGGCGTCGCCCTTCCTTCGCAGACTTCAGAATTGGGCCGCTACCGCTTCGAGTTTTCTCTGCTGCACGTGTTACCGGGGAGCCACGTCGCCGAATTCAGGTTGACCCTCACCGGCCCCGACGGATCGATCGCCCGGTACGATTTTGTTTTACAAGACGTTGCCCAATCCGTAGTTCACTTGGAAGGCTCGGGCCGTCTGACACTTGAAAAGGCCGATCCGTTTTCACTTTGCCCGGCGAGTGCGTGGGGTGACTTCAGGGTGTGGAACGTGGGCTTGCAAAACTGTGACAACTTCGACAACCCCGCCTCCGGTACAGGTTTGGCCTCGTACAAAGGCCGGTACTTCGGATTTAGACCGGAATCAGGCCAAGTGGTGGATCTTTTGGCCGCGGAGTCGGGCGGGGCCCCCAGTTCCTACATGGTCGCGCCGAATGGAACGGTCTCGGGGCTCGGTCAGGTCTTTGTGCGCTACCCGGATCCTACGGATCCGGTATTCACCCTCGCGAACGCCGATGATATCGCCTTAATAGATCAACAAATTTACTATGTGCGGGGAGGTCCCGGCGACGTAGATCTGCGCATGGTCAATTTTATTTCCGGTGCTTGGATCGACACGAAGCTTTGTGATCTAGGTGCATTAGGCTGGTCCCAATCCGTTGCGGGTTTGGCGAGCATGGCGTGGAACGATCCGATTCAACGTGAACCTGGAAATCCGCTCTCGGATGCCATGCTGAATCGATCTTCGGTTTTCTTTTTGAAAACGGATGCCGGGGATTTAATCTCGGTGCGCATACAATCACCGGCGGCCGGCGTCTACAATTGCCAAGTCTATATGGATCCAAGCATGCAAGTTCCCGAGTACTCACGCACCCTCGGCTTTGAAGGCTCGAGCACGTTGGCGAAATACTTCATTTACTAAAACCAAAAAAAAGCCCGGTTCACACCAGGCTTTTTGTGAATCTAATTTCCGAGGCTGCGATTCGAGTTCGGCAGGTCGGGGAGGTCGTTGCTGTAACCGGCGGCGAGTTCTTTCGCGGCGGTTGCGGCGTTCGCGGCCGAAGCAACGCGCTCGTCCAACGATTTTTTCATGTCGTCGTAAGAAGCTTTGCCGTTGCCGTCCATCTTTTGGGCCGCTTCGAGTTGAGCTTGCGCTTGTTTCTCGGCGTAATCTTGCGGGAAGGCGCCCAACTTAGCGAGGTAGCTAGAAATGCTGCCGTTGCCGTTTTGGATGATTTCGCGAAGGGTGAAGAGGGGAGCGTACTGGGAAGCTTTTTTCTCGGATTCGAAGATAATTTGCGTGAGGGTCGCGGCGGTAATGTCGTTTTTGGTCTTATTGTCGATGACCATGACGTCCTCGCTGGAGCGGATCATCTTAGCGATGTCATCCAGGGTGACGTAGCAGCTTTGCTGCGTGTCGTAAAGTTTGCGGTTTTGATAACGTTTGATGATTTTAGTCTTCGCGTTGGGGCGATTGGTCATAATCTCTTGGTTCAAGAAGGCCTCCCTCTAATTGCCTGTGCTGCTGGATACCACTTTTAATATCGTGCTAATATCGTGCGGCAGTTGTCCGGAAAATGACTCCGTTAGCTATAAACTTCGGGCTGACCGTATTCCCGCCCGTCACACCTTGTCAAGCGTGCCATCCCGCATCTTTCAATAAATTCAAGAACTAAGACACGTTGTAGCATGCTCAATTTCTACTCATTTGACATCGTACAGCAAAAGTTTGGGTGAACGACCAACGGCCGGAATAATCCGGACTTTCAACCTGCACGACCAAGGTTGGTGAATGGTTAATCTAAGCTACCGAAAACACTCATGGACTGCGTAACACACGCTGTTTCGTCAGTTACCTAACTAGACCATTTTCCGCGCCGATTTCGTCAAGCTCCGAGACGAAAACTCCGATTTCACTACATAGAAATGCTGGCTCCGAAGCCGGAAAGGTCGCAATGAAATTAGTTCTTCTCACCCAACTTCTGATCCTGACGGGGACTCTGTGTGCCTGCTCAACGGTTGGGCAAAGTGGCGGTTCACTGAGAGATTCGGCTCTTTCCAACATGAATCCGGCACCGCGCAGTATCGCACCGAAGATGGACGACGCTTACTTGAACAGCCAAGCCGACTATCATTTCACGATGGGTGAGACGCTTTCGTACGAGGGTCAATCACCGCGCGCGATCGAAGAGTTTAAGCTCACTTTAGTTCACGATCCGAAGTCGGTTCACGTGCGTATGCGTTTGGCCGCCGAGTATCACCGCATGGGTATGAACACCGAAGCGGTTGAGAATGCCGAAGCCGCGGTAGAGATGGCGCAAGACAATATCGATGCGCGCATGTTGCTGGGTGGTCTCTATTCGGGACTAAAAACGTTCGAACCGGCGCGCGTGCAGTTCGAAGCCGTCCTCGCGAAACAACCGGGTCACCCCGAAGCCGCCATTTATTTGGGTGCATTGCTCGCGGAAGAGCGCCGCTACGACGAATCGATCAAGTACTTCGATTCACTGGCGCACAACAAAGCTTTCGGTGAACCCGAGCGCGCCTATTACTACATCGGGCGCGTTCGCTCCGAACAAGGTCAGCCCTACTTTGCGGAAGCCGAAAAAGCTTTCGGCAAGGCTTTGGCCGAGAAGCCCGAGTACCCCGAAGCCGCGACGGCCTTGGCCGCATTGCTGCGTGCCCAAGATAAAGGCGCGCAAATGGAAAAGCTTTTAAAGAGCTACCAAGAGAAGTTCGGCCCCGAGCGGGAAATGGCGCGAACGTTGAGCCACTATTATTTAGACAGAGAGCAGTTCGATAAAGCCCTGGATCAATTGGAAGTGCTCGACGGTTTTGAGCGCGACAACTTAAACATCAAAATTCAAATCGCGTTGATTCTGATTGAGCAAAAACGTTACGAGCAAGCCGCCATCCGTCTGGAAGACGTGCTTCAACAGGCGCCCGAATCGGATAAAGTACGGCGCTATCTCGGCGCGGTTTACGAAGAGATCGGTAAGCCGGATCTCGCAATCATGAATTACAAGAAGATCCCGGCCGGTTCGACCTACTACGCCGAATCGATCGTGCACATCGCAAACTTGATGAAACAATCGGGCAATGTGGATAAAGCGGTGGACGTTGTGGAAAAGGCCATCAAAGAACAAGACGATGTGCCCGAACTTTACGCCTACTACGCAACCTTGCTCGACGAAACTCGTGCTTTCAAGAAAGCCGCGGCGATGTTGAACGTTGCTTGCGAGAAGTTTCCGTCGAATACGCAATTACGTTTCTTCTTGGGTACGATGCAAGATCGTTTAGGTAATCCGAAAGAAACGATCGCTCAGATGAACAAGGTGCTGGAGTTAGATAAAGATCATATCCAAGCGTTGAACTACTTGGCTTACACGTACGCCGAGCTGGGTGATAATTTGGAAATGGCTTCGGATCTCGCCCACCGCGCTTTAGTGTTGCAGCCCGAAGACGGCTATATATTAGATACGGTCGGCTGGATTCACTTTAAAAAAGGTGAGATCGAAGCCGCGATCAAATATCTTGAAGCCGCGTATAAAGCGAAAACCGACGAGGCGATCATAGCCGAACACTTAGGCGATGCTTACTTGCGCTACCAGATGTGGCAAAAAGCGCAGCGCATGTATCAGCGTGCCGCTTTGCTCGAGGGTGAAGGCTCACGCAAGTCGAGAATTTCGCAAAAGATTGCAAACATCGAAGCGCAAAACCAGCGTCCGACCCGGATGCCCGCGAGCGTTCCTAAATAGCCGGGGGCGGTTTGACCGCACCCACATTTCCGGATTAAATGCAGGCCATGAAACATACACTCTTCATGGCCATTTTTATTTTGCTCGTCTCGGGCTGCACATCGGCGCCTAAAAAACTCGATAACGTGAAAGAGGGCCACTGGAAAGCCAAGGCCTTAATCAAAGATCTCGAACAATCCCGCTCTTACATCGTTAACCTTAATCTGAATGCCGTTCGTGACGATCGCGCGCGAATGGATGTCGTTTCAACTTTAGGAACCGGAGTGGCGAGTTTAGTCGTCGATCCGCAAGAAGTTCGTTACGTTCTGTTCGATCAAAAGAAATTCTACGCCGGTGCGCCGACGGCCGATGCGATGCGACCGATCCTAGCGATCCCGTTTAATCCCCGGTGGTTACATAATATTTTGTTCGATGAGGAGCTGACCGACAAAGGTTGGTCCTGCACACGCGACGGTGAATTCCTTAGCGAGTGCAAAGACAGCGTGAACAATTTGAAGGTCAGTTGGTCTGCACGCCAGGGTGAAAAGAAAACGGTGCTGATCGAGCACGCCAAAGCCTCGGTACAGATCAACGTGCAGGCTTTCCAGCCCAAGGTCGAGGATAGAAAAAACTTATTCGTGTTAGAAGCCCCGAACGGGTACCAGAAACTCCGCGTTCGCTAACCCGAAACGGTCCGTGTTTAGGACCAATAGGTAACTCCTCCGGTGTATCAGTTTGGGAAGCGTAACCGCGACCTGGACCCCCATTGCGAAATCTATGATTTTCGTAGGATAATTTAGTCAGCTCTTAACTGGGTCGGCCTTTTGGCGAGTCTCAGTTACGGGGGACATCCCTATGAAAATACGAAGGAGATTTCTCGATGGCTACGGATTCAGGCCGCAACTTCACCGACCTTATCGGCTCTCTACAAAAAGCCACGCGCTACGCGGATCTGAGCTGGTCCGGAAGCTTCAATGACTACCTCAATCTCGTTCGTGAAAATCCGAAGATAACCCGCAACGCCTTTCAACGCATGTACGACATGGTGATGGCTTCGGGAACTTCCGAGTACGTCGACGTTAAGAAGCAGATCGTGCATTACAAGTTCTTCGATGACGAAGTGAACGACGGCAAAGACGCGGTCTACGGTGCCGACATACCGCTGATGAAACTGGTGAACGTCTTGCGCTCGGCCGCTCTAGGTTACGGCACCGAGAAACGCGTGATCTTGCTGCACGGCCCGGTGGGTTCGGCCAAGTCGACGATCTGCCGCCAATTGAAGGCCGGCGTTGAGCGCTATTCGAAGACCGACGAAGGCGCGATGTACACCTTCGAATGGGTTGACGAAAGCGGGCAGCACGAAGACATCTTCGGCAAAGGCTGCCGCGTCTTCCCCAGCCCGATGCACGAAGAACCTCTGCTCGTCATCCCGGTCGAGATGCGCCAGGCGGTCTTCGACGAAATCAATCGCGGTGCTAAAGGTGATTTCCGCGTGCACGTGTCGGGCGAGATGTGCCCGCCCTCACGCTGGATATTTAAGTCGTTAATGGAGCGCTACCACGGCGACATCACCAAAGTTTTGAATCACGTTCGCGTGAAGCGCTTGGTGTTGTCCGAAGCCGACCGCGTCGGTATCGGAACCTTCCAGCCGAAAGACGAAAAGAACCAAGATTCGACCGAGCTGACGGGCGATTTGAATTACCGCAAGATCGCCGAATACGGTTCGGATTCGGATCCACGCGCGTTTAACTTCGACGGTGAATTCAACGTCGCGAACCGCGGCATGATCGAATTCGTCGAGGTGTTGAAGCTCGACGTCGCGTTCTTGTACGATTTGCTGGGCGCCAGCCAAGAACACAGAATCAAGCCGAAGAAATTCGCGCAGACGCACATCGATGAAGTGATCATCGGACACACGAACGAACCCGAGTACCGTAAGCTCCAAGACAACGAGTTTATGGAAGCCTTGCGCGATCGTACGGTAAAGATCGACATCCCTTACATCACCAAGCTGCGTGACGAAGTGAAGATCTACAAAAAAGACTTCAACTCGCGTGTCATGCGCGGGGTTAGCATCGCGCCGCACACGATTGAAATGGCCGCGATGTGGGCGATTCTTACTCGTTTGGAAAAGCCGAAGAAGGCGAACCTCACGCGCATCCAAAAGATGAAGTTGTACGACGGCAAATCTTTGCCCAACTACACCGAAGACAACATCAAGGAATTGCGCAAAGAAACCAAGCGCGAAGGTCTCGAAGGGATCTCGCCCCGTTACATCCAAGATAAATTGTCGAACGCGATCGTCATGGCCCAGCAGATGAACAAAGGTTCCGTAAACCCGTTCATGGTCTTGAACGAACTCGACGCCGGCCTCAAGCATCACTCTTTGTTGCAAAACGAAGAACTGAAACAGGATTACCGCGAACTCTTAAGCATCGTGAAGCAAGAGTACGAAGAAACGATCAAAGCCGAAGTTCAACGCGCCATCTCGGCCGACGAATCGGCGTTACACCGTTTGTGCGGTAACTACATCGATAACGTAAAGGCTTACACGCAGAAAGAGCGCGTCCGTAATCCTTTTACCGGTATGGATGAAGAAGCCGATGAGCGCCTGATGCGTTCGATCGAAGAGAAAATCGAGATTCCCGATTCACGTAAAGATGATTTCCGCCGCGAGATTATGAATTACATCGGGGCATTGTCGTTAGACGGCCGCAAGTTCGATTACAAAACGAACGATCGATTGCACAAAGCGCTCGAGCTCAAACTTTTTGAAGACCAAAAAGATTCCATCAAGCTAACGAGCTTGGTCTCTTCGGTCGTCGACAAAGACACGCAAGAGAAGATCGACATCGTGAAGACCCGTTTGATTAAAGAATTCGGCTACGACGAAATCTCGGCGACGGATGTCTTGCACTATGTGGCCAGCATCTTCGCCCGGGGAGACGTGAAAGATAAAAAATAATGGGGATAAGGGAAGACCATAGCCGGTTCCGCGATATCGTGCGGGGCCGGATCAAAGCCAACTTCAAAAAGTACGTCACGCAAGGCGAGATGATCGGCAAGCGTGAGAATGAGTACGTGAAGATCCCGATACCTTCGATCGACGTTCCGCGCTTCAAGTACGGTCCGAAACAGTCGGGCGGTGTGGGGCAGGGGCAAGGTCAGCCCGGCGAGGCCGCCGAAGGTGATCCGCAACCCGGTCAGGGCCAAGCCGGTGACACGCCCGGCGAGCACGTTCTCGAAGCCGACATTTCGCTTGAGGAATTGGCCGACATTTTGGGTGAAGAGCTGGCGTTGCCGCGTATTCAGCCAAAAGGGAACAAGAACGTCGATACCCAGATCAACAAGTTCACCGGCCGCTCGAACGTCGGACCGGATTCGTTAAGACATTTCAAGCAATCCTACAAAGAGGCTTTGAAACGGTCGATCGCCACGGGAACTTACGATCCCGACGACCCGATGGTTGTGCCGATCCGCCGGGATATGCGCTACCGCTCTTACAAAACTTCGGTCAAACCGCACGCGAACGCCGTCGTCATATATATGATGGACGTTTCGGGTTCGATGGGCGACGAGCAAAAAGAGATCGTTCGCTTAGAGAGTTTTTGGATCAACACGTGGTTGCGCCGCAATTACAAAGGCATGGAAACGCGTTTCATCATCCACGACGCCGCGGCCAAAGAAGTCGACGAGAAGACCTTCTTTTCGACTTCCGAATCGGGCGGTACGTTGATTTCGTCGGCCTACAAGTTGTGCAAGAAAATCATCGACGAAGATTATCCCCTAAACGAGTGGAACATCTATCCGTTTCACTTCAGCGACGGCGATAACTGGAGCGGCGAAGATACCAGGCTTTGCGTAAAGCTCTTGAAAGAATACTTCCTGCCCAACATGAACATGTTCGGCTACGGCCAGGTCGAGAGCAAATACGGTTCGGGACAGTTCTTGAAGGATCTGGAAAAATCTTTTCCCGAAGACGAGCGCTTGATCATTTCGCGGATCGAGAACCGCGACAAAATCATCACGAGCATTAAGGACTTCCTCGGAAAGGGAAGGTAGAGACCATGGGTAACTTAACTCCCGAACTCGAGCGCGAGCGCGTCAAGATCAAAGCGGCGGCCGAAAAAGTCGGCCTCGATTGTTACGACACCGTGTTTGAATTGGTGACCTACGATCAGCTGAATACGATCGCGTCTTACGGCGGCTTCCCGGTACGTTACCCGCACTGGCGCTTCGGGATGGAATACGAATCCTTATCGAAATCTTACGAGTACGGCTTGTCGAAGATCTACGAGCTCGTGATCAACAACAATCCTTGTTACGCGTACCTGATGGAAGGTAACGAGTTCTTGGACCAAAAGTTGGTCATGGCCCACGTGTTCGGCCACTGCGATTTTTTTAAGAACAATTATTGGTTTTCGCCTACCGACCGCAAGATGATGGACAATATGGCAAACCACGCGACCCGCGTGCGCCGCTACATGGATCGTTACGGCGTTGAGACGGTCGAGAACTTCATCGACGTTTGTTTAAGCATCGAGAACTTGATCGATCGTTTTAGTCCTTACACGCCCAAGAAATCTCCCGAGCCGCCGCGCGACGTGCGTACGGAAGACGGCGAAGTGGATCACCACGGTGAATTGGGTGACGGCCGCCTGCGCGTGCACTGCGGCTACATGGAGTCGTACATCAATCCGCCCGAGTTCATGAAAGAACAGAAGAAGCGGATCATGGAAGAGAACCAGCGCTCCGGCGTCTTCCCGGAAAAGCCCGAGCGGGACGTGTTGAACTTCCTGATTCATTTTGCGCCGCTTAAACCTTGGCAGCAGGATGTGCTTTCGATCATCCGCGCCGAAGCCTATTACTTCGCGCCCCAGGGCATGACCAAAATCATGAACGAAGGCTGGGCGTCGTACTGGCATTCTAAAATTTTGACCGAACAGATCATGAACGATTCGGAAATCATCGACTTCGCCGACCGCCACTCGGGCACGATGGCGATGTCACCCACCTCGTTCAATCCGTATAAAGTCGGCATCGAGTTGTTCCGCAATATTGAAGAGCGTTGGAACAAAGGCCAGTTCGGTCGCGAGTGGGAAGAATGCACCGACTTGGCCAAGAAGAAAAACTGGGACACCAAGGCGATGAAGGGCCGCGAAAAAATCTTCGAAGTGCGCAAGCACTACAACGACGTGACCTTCATCGATGAATTCCTAACGGAAGAATTTTGCGTCGAGCACAAGATGTTCGTTTATAAGTTCAATAAACGTACGGGCAAGTACGACGTCGACACGCGTGACTTTAAGGCGATCAAACGTAAGTTCTTGTTCCAACTGACCAACTTCGGCCAGCCGATCATCTCGGTCGTCGACGCGAATCACAATAACCGCGGTGAATTGCTGATGGCCCACATGTTCGAAGGCGTCGAGATGCAACCCGACTACATGCAAGAGACGATGAAAAACTTGTTCACGCTGTGGTCACGGCCGATCGCCTTGGCCACCGTCATGGACGGCGAGGCCAAAATCGTTTCGTACGACGGCAGTGAATTTAAATTCCAAAATCTTTCGAGCCTTCCCGTTGGCGACACCAACGAGAAAAAAGAAGGTTGAGCTCTTTTCGTTCGTTTCTCTGCCTAGCCGTGCTGACTTCGGGGGCCGTCGCCGGCTTCGGGGCCATGGCCAAAGAGTGCATCGAGAAGCGACGGTTCGTTCCGGTCCCGGGCGCAATCGGGCTTTACCAACGGGTGCACCCCAGCGGTAAATACACGATGGCCAGCATCAACGGCCAGGTCATAATTTTCGATCTGACCACAAATCCCGCGCGAGCCATCAAAACTTCCATGAACGATGAAACCTATCCCGTCGAGGGAAGTTGGGACCTTTTGGCTTCGCCTAATCACGACGATGAAGGAATGAACTACTTCAGTTTCGACGAAGTTTTGCGCGACGGCCGCAAGGCTCAGGCAAAGTTCAACGACCCTGAACACAATGAATACTATCACTCCGCCGCCGAGTTTCCCGACAGCACGAAAGAGAAGCGGCATTTCCGTACGGCGCTCTACACTAAGCTCAGATACCGGGACTACACGATGACGCCGGCCTCACTGGGGCGCCCGGCCGTACAAAAATCTGAGATAAAATCTTTGTGCGAGCAAATCGTCGACGAGCGCCCGCGGGACCCGGTGAAGGACGAAGCTTTGCGCTCACAGTTACGTACGCTCGAAAAAACGCGGAAAGATTCGCTGAAAATCATTGAGCGGCACCAAACCATGAGTATCAACGCGGCTAATAGCAGGAGAAGAAACGAGCTTCGAACACGGCTCCTCAAGGCTAAAGTGAGCTTTAACGAGGACGAGCGTAAAATCATAGATGCACAAAGACAGCTCGGTTTAGTCGACACGACGAACGAAGATCTCTCGGAGCCGACCTTGTCGAAAGACGCCGAGCTAATCGGGACGGTCACCCGAAGTCCGGGTGAATTAAGAAAAACACTCCAGATATTAAAGATAGAAGGAAGTAAGTGCACGCGCGTGGCCGATCTCGGTTATGCGACGGGGAAGGCCAGCTTCTCGTATCCCGAGAAGAACGTTTCGTTAAAATTAACCTTTACGGGTGAACGATTAGAATCCGAAGCTTTGAGCCAAACCCCGGCGCGTTTTCTAACCGACGAAGAAAATAAGCGGGCGTTAAAATCCGATAAGGATCTTCGCGATTTGATTGCGCAACGCCGGAGACCTGGTGATCAGTTAGACAAGGACCTAAGAAAGACCATCGCGTTGAGTATGCAGTCGAAGGCCGTCGCCCACATGTACGACGTAGGTACTAAAAAGACCGTCCGGATTTCAGAAATAGGGGACTCACCTTCGTCGCCCGGCTTTACCCGCGACGGCCGTATTATTTACGCCGGTCAAAGCGACGGCAGAAATGGTTTCTTTATCGTAGATCCTAATCAAGCCGACGGCGGCTCGGGCGTCTGTATTACGAAGGAAGACGCCGAGCGCGCGGGCCAGAATTCAGAAAGCCCCTCGACCACTAAGTGATCACCCGCTAAGCTCGGGGTATGAAATACAACCTTTTGAAATGCCTTGTTTGTTTAGTGCCGGCGGTTGCTTTCGCCGCGAAGATTGCGATGCCGCAAGGGCCGACCAACATCCTCTGCCCCAGCGCTTCGATTGCCGAACTTGAAACGTTCGGCACGACCGGCGAGTGGGTTCGCCACATCGATCCCGAACCCGGGGGTTGGGCGTTTCGTTCGCCGACTAAAACTTTCGGTCAATGGATTGAACTCCGCATCAGCCCGAAAGGCTTGACGGAAATTCTCGTGACCCGCGCCGGCGATTCAAAGGTGCTTCGTTTAGACCGAAGTTGCGTGAAGAAAAGCGCGGCGGTTGATCTTTTTCCTGTTCGACATTCGGAACACGACTTCACCGATAAAGATCTTGAAAAGTTAATCGGTTCGAAACGAAGCGGGCTTATTTACGTTTGGCATCCCGGGATGATCTACTCGGTAAAACACTTCGGGCAATTTCGCGATCTCTGCAAAAAACTAGGCCTTGATTTCATACCGGTTGCAAACTTCAACGGCGACTACGCTTCTTTGGAGGAAACGTCTAAGAAATTTAACCTACCGGCGTCGCCGAAGCTCATGGCCTCCGTTGAATTGTTCATGCGCGGGATACAACATCACCCGACGAGCTACGTTTTTGCGGACGGGAAGTTGTCCCTGTCGCCGATCCTCGGTGTTAAGCAGAATCCGGAGCTGACCCGCGTGATTGCGGAAAGCTTAGCGAGATTAAGCAATGCGAATTAATCTCGCTCTTACGCTGCTGATTCTACTCAGCCGGACCATAGCGGCAAAAGAATGCATCGAGAAGCGCAAGTTCATCGCGGTGAAAGGCGACCTCGGAATGTACCAGCGCGTTCATCCAAGCGGGAATTTTGTGATGAGCAGCGTGGGGGACCGAATCAAGATTTTTGATCTGCGGACGAATCCCGCAACCGCCGTCGATACCCCGATGAAGAGCGAAGCTTACCCCGTCGAAGGAAGTTGGGAACTCATCGCTTCGCCCGATCATCCCGTCGAAGGCATGAAGTATTTTAGCTTCAACGAAGCGTTGCGTGAAGGCCGCGCCGTGAAAGCAAAGTTCAATGATCCCGAACATGATGAATACTATCACTCGGCCGCGGAGTTTCCCGACAGCACGAAAGAGAAGCTTCATTTTCGTACTTCGCTTTACACGCAACTTAAGTATCGTGATTACGTAGTCACTCAAAACTCCGGCGACGAGCCGCCGCGGGTAGAAAAATCCACGGTCAAATCTTTATGCAAAGAAACGAAGGATTTTTCGCAGCCGATTCTTTCGAAAGACGGCTTGTACGTCGGAGGCATCGCCCATTCGGCGAAACTGAAAGGTCCATTCTCGCAGACCTTACAGATCTTTAGAATAGACGGTGAAAAGTGCGTACCGGTCTCCGACGCGGGATTCGCCACCTCTAAACCGAGTTTCGCTTATCCCGAGAAAGACAAAGCGCCGAAACTCGTATTTACCGGCGAAACCTTGGAACCGGCCTTTGTGGTCCCGATCTCAAACCGCATCGGCGACCGAACCGCCGCTTACATCTTCGATAGTGGGACGGGGCGCACGGTGAAAATTTCGCAACCGGGGGAGTCTCCTCAATACCCCGGGTTTACCCGGGACGGCCGCGTGATTTACGCCGGGCTTCAGAACGGGCGTAAAGGATTTTACGTCGTGGACCCCGGGCAGGTCGAGAACGGGCTGGGCGCCTGCGTGAAGAGCGAAACCTCCGGGCCGAAGATTCGGCGGCGCGAGGTCGACGCCGGCGATAAACCGACAACCGCGCGGTAAAAATTTCAGAATTCGTCGAATTCATAACAGGTGAAATCGAGAAGCGTTTCCGCTATTCTGCGCGGCCATGCAAAGGCTTACGGTTTCGATTCTACATTTGATTGTATTTTTAAGTCCGTGCCTCGCGTGGGCCGGGACATCCCTAATCGAGATTAAAATTCCGGTGCTCGAAACCGACTCCGGTCCGGGTTTGTATCAGCTCATCGTCGATGAAAAAGATTCGCGTAACGATCTCATCCGCCGCAAGAATCCCGAAGGCGATTGGTCGGATGTCTATCAAGGCGAAGTCACTTCCATAGAATTACCCGTCGGCTCAAGTTTTCAGCGTATCGGTTCGTTGGGCGCGAGGGGCCGGCAGCCCGGTTTAGTCTCGGTCGGCTCTTACAACATCGCGAAGCCTCACGTGGCTCCGCTGCGCTTTAGAACGGTCGCGCGTTTAGGGGTCGTCACGCAGTTCGGGACGGCGTTGTTGCCGTGGCCCGGTCAAGTTTTGGATGTGAGCCAGCTCGATAACGAAGTGGATCACACGGGCCTAAGCATCGAGATTATCTCCGTAAAGGGATTTATCACCCGGGCTACTTACCTTATTTTGAATGACGATTACTCCGCGCCCTACTTGATCGACGGCAATTACCACGCGGAACCGCTAAACGCGCAGCTTGATGACGGCCTAATTCACCTTCCGAGAATTAATAAGTTAATTGATCCGCAGGAACTGCGCAGACGTCGCAAAGAAGTCGCGGTTCCCGTGCCGGTTCTCATTAAGAACGTTCGCGATTCACAAAAGTTGTTAACGTACATGCCGCCGAGGCTTTACCTCAAATACAAGGTCGCGCCTACCGCCGAACAAATCTTGGACGAATTGATCGAGCAACTCGACGAGCGTGAACCGATGGCCTCGGCTCCCAATGCCGAAGCGCAAGTGCGCAAAGCAGTGCGTGCCATGCTGTATCGCGAATTCCCCGAGGTTGAAAATCACGCCATGGCCGATCCGCGAATTGACCGTGCCGTCACTAAGGTCGTTAACGGCATCGGTGAGCTTTGGTTAAGCCAAAGAATTCGCGACGGAAAGACGATCAATCGCATCATGGTCGACCGTCTCGAAGCCGAGATTCCCCGGCGCTCGGCCACTTGCGAACTTTCTTTGATGTCGACCTCCGGCCCCGGCGGTCATGCTGCCGCTTACTATCGCGGCGAAGTCGTGCGCGGGTTCAATACTATCTTTCACCGTCTTTATAAATAAATAGGAATGTTCATGCGCGTACTTTTACTCGGCATACTTATACTTTCGGCTCAGGCTTTCGCGCAGGTTTCGGTGATTGAGTTTACCATTCCCGACGAAGGCGGCTTGAACCGCGAACAGCGTTACCGGATCATGCTTGATGACAAGCACGCCGTACTTGATGAAGTCCACCGCATGGGTCTAGACGGCAATTGGAAAAATCTATTTACCGGGCCGGTCACTTACCTGCAGCTTCCTCACGATGCAGAGGTCAATCGTGCTCAAGGTCCCCGGGCGAAACCACATACGCTCATCAGGTACGCCAACTACAGTCTGAAGAACGCAAACACCGCGGCCGGAGTGCGTTTGCGCTCGGACGACAAACTTGTCTTGCTCTTGCCGTTCAACGCGGCGGTTGTTCCGTGGCCCGGCGAAATCGATGCCGTAGTGCCGCTTGATCGTGGTTACGAAATGGAGACGGGCAGCAACTTCTTTATCTTCTCTATCAAGGCTCAGAAGGGTTCGGTCACTTACATGATCGTTGACGACGATTTCGAGCGCCCGCAAAGAGTAGATGACCTCTATCACCACGAGCCGCTAGGCGCGCGCATGGTGCCGGGCAGAATCTTGATCGATTCACTCGGGAAAACTTTTTACCGCACGCAGGCCGTAGTAAGTTCCGTTGCGTCTGAGCGGTCCAGCCGCAAAGCCTTCGGCCGCGGCTTGGTGGAGGGTATAGTCAAGTCCCCGCGACTTCAGGAACGCACGGAACTTTTGGAAACGCTGAAGCGACCCGGCGCGACTGAAGTCATGGACGAACTCATCGCGCTTCTCGACGATCGCGAGCCGCTTGAGTCGATGGATAATGCCGAAACGCTAGTCCGCCGGGCCATCCGCGGTCTTTTGTTGCGCGAATTCCCGCGACTACGCGAATTAGAGAGTGCCGATCCGGTAGCCAAACAGGATATGGAAAAGCTGCTGCAATCCCTGACGTACCTTTGGTTCGAACGTAAAGCGGTTAGCGGAGAAATGATGCGCAACACGTTCATCAAACGACTCGAAGCCGCGATGGAAAAGCGTACGCGCTGTGAACTCTCACTCATGGACGTCGAGGGGCCGGGCAGCCACGCCGTCGCGTATTATCGCGGCGAAGCGATGCGCACGCTCAACGCCCTTTACCGCAAGCTCTACAAGTAGTCTCATTTATATATCGTCTCGGTCTGAGACAGGCGAACTCCTAGCCGGTGTTAAGGAGATCTACGATGCGGACGCACTATTGCTTCACGGGCGGGAGCGTCCGTTGCACTTATCAAAGCCATGCATATGAAACATGGATTGTTGAGTCTCGCATTAGTCGTTTCGCTCGTCGGTTGCGCCGAAGGTTTGCCTAATCTCGAAACGGGAAATTCCGCCGTCGGGGAACCCGCACCGCTCTCCGAGCCGCAACTCATTCAGCCCGCCGCTATTTCCGAATTTCATTGGAGCTACAACGGTATCATCGCGGGCAAAACTTGCATCGCCATGCACGAACCGGACGATCCCTACGCATGGGAAGACAACTACCTTTGCACCGACCGGGACTTCAGATTGACTTGGCTTAACGCCGGCGCGGCGAATTCCGGCCCGAATTGTACACGCATGTTTGAAGATTCAGGCTTGGCCGCCTGGGACAATAATTTCCTTTGCGCGGCCTCGGATATCGGGCTTCGCTGGAGTAACGCCGGCCCGATCGCCGGCATGCAATGTCTTAAAATTAACGAACCATCGGAGCCGACGGAATACACTTGGGAAGACAACTACCTTTGTTTACCGCAGTGATACATGCCAGGCGCCGGTAAGAATCAATCGTCGCGATCGTTCGTTGATGCCGACGACAATTCATCTAGGTCGGACGCGTTTTTCGGTTCGACTTTAAATAACCAGCCGTCACCAAAATTGTCTTCCATGATGAGCGAAGGATTTTCGACCACGGCTTCGTTCACTTCCAAAACCGTACCCTCGATCGGGCTGTAGAGATTCAACGCGCCCTGATCGGTGTCGAGTTCGCCGCAGACTTCGTCGGTGATGACTTCCTCACCCTCGGCGGGGAGGTTGGCGGCATTGAGTTCGGTGAATTCGTCGAGACCGGCTTCGTTAATGCCGACGACGATCGTGCCGTCCTCGATCATAATCCATTCGTAGCCCATATAAGTAATGAGATCTGTCACGTTAACCTCCGCTGACTTACCGGAAGTCTTACGGCGCGGGCGTGAAAAGTCAACGCCCCCGGGGTAGGCCGCGGAGAAATTCCGCGACCCTGAGACCCAATATTACTTGATGTGCTTCGCGAGGAAGGCTTCCATCGCGCGGTAAAAATCGAAGCGGTTTTCTTGGTTACTGAATCCGTGGCCCTCGTTGTCTTTGACCATGTATTCCACTTGGACACCGCGCTTACGCAAAGCTTCTACGATCTGGTCGCTTTCGGCTTTGTTCACGCGGGGATCGTTCGCACCTTGCGCGACGAACAACGGAGCTTTGATCTTATCGACGAAGAACACCGGTGAGGCCGCCCGCAATAACGCTTTGTCCTTCACGGGGTGGCCGACCATCTCGTTTTGCATTTCTAACCACGACTTCCAGTAGGCGGGGATCGTCTTCGAAAACGTGAAGAGATTCGATACGCCGACGTAATCCACCGCGCAGGCGTATAAATCCGGGGTGAAGGCCACGCCCGCGAGAGCGGCGTAACCGCCGTAAGAAACTCCGTAGATGCAAACGCGCTTCGGATCGGCGTAGCCTTCTTTAGTAAGCCAATGAACGCCGTCGGTAATGTCGTCCTGCATTTTCCGGCCCCATTGCTTGAACGAGGCTTCCCAAAATTTGCGGCCGTAGCCGGTTGATCCGCGAAAGTTCATCTGGAAAACCGCGTACCCGCGGCTAGCGAGGAATTGCGTCTCGGGGTCAAAAGACCATTCGTCACGTGACCAGGGTCCGCCGTGGGGATTGATGATGATAGGTAAATTTTTAGCTTCGCGCCCCCGCGGAATCGTGAGGTAGCCCTCGATCGTTAAGCCGTCGCGGCTTTTGTAACTGATCGTTTTCATCTCCGACATGAGTTCGGGTTGCAGCCAGGGCATGGTTTCGCCCAACGGCGTGATTTTACGTGAGTCGCGGTCAAATACGAAATAAGCGCCGCGCGAAATATCAGAAACGGTCTTAACGACCCATTGGCGTTCGTTTTCCGAATCGTTGGCGATTAACATGCTTTTCAATTGGGTCTTAAGATAGTCCCAATCTTTTTGATCGTCGGGATGTAAGAACATGATTTCACGGCGGTCCGTGATCACCGTGATGGTGCTCAAGCCTTTGCGGATTTTCGAATATCCAGCGCTCGTGATGTCGTAGCGCGGGTGCGAGTAGATCACTTTTCCGGCGCCGGCTTTGATCGGCCGGAGAGGATCGATTTCGAGCACGGACATCAAATCGCGGCCCAAGTTCGTTTTTACGTATAATCGTTTATTGTCTTCTGTGAATGCGATCGGGCTAAATTCATTGCGGAAGCCGGTCGTAAAAACTTTCTCGAATCCCTTGCCCGCCGTTTTCTCGAAGTACAAAGTTTTATTAACGCCGTCCGAAGCGACGCCACCGCGAACTTTTCCGGTATGATCGATAATCCATTCTTCGATCTTGTTTTTGTTTTCGGCTACGGGTTGGATAGCGCCCGTCTGAACATTCACTCGGAAGACGTCGAAAACTTCCTTATCGCGTTGGTTATGGACGATGAGTACGTCCGTTTCGGAAACATCCTCAAGGTCATCTTGAACCGCGGCTTTCGTGCCGGTGAACGGGGTCAGATCTTTCAAGTTGCCGGTTTTCACGTTTACGGCATAGACGTGATCGTTCTCGTCACCGTTGTCGTCACGTTCGTACAAGAGATAATCATTGCCCTTCCACGCGACTTTCGAAATATCCCGGTCTTTGTTGAACGTGATCTGCTTCGCCTTCTGTGCGTCGTTGATCGGATAAACGAAAACGTTCATGCGATTCTCCCACGGACGGAGGACGGCGATAGTTTTACCGTCGGGCGAGATGCGATGGCCGAACATCTGCTCATTGCGAAAGAAATCTTCCAAAGGGATATCGGCGGACTTCGTGTACGAGCTGGGCCCGCGTACCGCCGGGTTATGGGTTGGCGAATGACCGCAAGCTGCGGCCGCGATTAAGATAGTGAGGCTCATGAAGTATTTCATGGGGATTATTCTAGATCGTGTCGTTGGCGTTTCACAAGTGCGGGATAGGGTGGGCTAGTAACCCGGTCCGAAGATCTTACTTAGATCCTTCAATGTCCTTATATCTTTACGCGAAATAATCCCGTCGCCTTCCCACTGATTCAATTCGATGTAGTCCAACAGGATCCGAAAAGCCTTTTGCCACCCACGGATGATCCGGGTATGCGGCCGGTGCAACCACAGCTTTGTTCCGTCTAAGCTATCCTTAAGCGCGAGTCCAAGCCGCCCCGTCAATTCACGAATAAACGCCGCCCATCGGTTCACGTGCGGTAATTTCAACGCTAGATGCAAGTGATTGCCGACGTTCGCGCGTTTAAAGATCTTCACGCCGTGTTTGTTGGCCACGTTAGTAATGATCTTCTCTACCACCGCAAATTTCTTCGGCAGTCTTAGAACGCTTTTTGATGCTCTTAACGTGAGATGGATCGGTAGCTTTGAGTGGAGCGGGCGTGCAGATTTCGCGTTGCCCTTAAGTAATTGTCCGCCGAAAGCGTCGGGCTTTTTCTCGAAGCCCTCTCCTTTGAATTCTTGTTGGACTCTACGTCTCGACATTTGGTGTTTATATACCATCGCTCCTTTTTGGTAAATTAAATCTATATATTGGGCGGTGCAGAAGGTTTGCTCTGAAGGCCTCATCTGTTTGGTGCAGAGATTTAGCGTCCTGGCAGTGGCGTTACGACGCCGTCCGCGGCGTCGTAAATTGAATATTTGGGAGGAGTTTTGTCCTTTTTAAAGAGCGAAAAGATTAAATCTCTTTATTTTTTAGGTCGGACCGGCTGGAGGCCGGTTCGAAGAGGCCTCGCACGGATGGAAAGGCTTCGTGTGCTTAATGTCGGCCACTCCGGAGAATGGCCGACGTGTGGGAACTAAAGATCGTAGTACAGATAAAATTCGTAGGGCGTTGGGCGTTGTTGCATCGGGATGATTTCGCGCTCGTATTTGTAATCGAGCCACGTGTTGATCATGTCCCTTGAGAAAACGTCGCCGCGTAATAAGAAATCATGGTCGTTGCGTAAGTTGACCAGTGCTTCGTCCAAAGTTTTGGGCGCGGCGGGGACCTTCGCAGCTTCTTCGGGTGGTAGACCGTAGATGTCTTTGTCCAAAGGGTCGCCGGGGTGGATCTTGTTCATCACACCGTCGATGCCGGCCATGAGCATGGCGGCGAAAGCCAGGTACGGATTCGAGCTCGCGTCGGGCGTGCGGTACTCGATGCGTTTCGCTTTCGGGTTCGTACCTGAGTTAGGAATACGAATCGCGGCCGAGCGGTTGCGGTACGAGTAAGCCAAATTAATCGGCGCTTCGAAGCCGGGAACCAAACGTTTGTACGAATTGGTCGACGGATTGGTGAGTGCGCACAACGCGGGTGCGTGTTTCAAGACGCCGCCGATGTAGTGAAGTGCCGTATCCGAAAGGCCGGCATAACGGTCGCCGGCGAAAAGCGGTTGGCCGCCTTTCCACAAAGACATGTGCGTGTGCATGCCCGAACCGTTATCGCCGAAGACAGGCTTAGGCATGAAAGTCGCGGTTTTGCCGTGGCGGCGCGCAACGTTCTTGACGATATATTTAAACCACATTTGTTTGTCGGCGGTTTCGAGCATTTCGTCGAAGCGGAAATTGATTTCACCTTGGCCGGCGGTCGCGACCTCGTGATGTTGACGTTCGACTTCGAAGCCGACCTTTTCCATTTCGAGACAGATTTCGGTGCGTAAATCGTGGTGCGTGTCCGACGGCAAGACGGGAAAGTAGCCCTCTTTCGCGCGCGATTTGTAACCTAAGTTTTGCCCGCCTTCGTCGCGGCCTGAATTCCAGGTCGCTTCGTGCGAATCGACTTTATAAAAGCCGCCCGAGGCCGATTGATCATAGCGTACGTCGTCGAAAATAAAGAACTCGGCTTCGGGGCCGAAGTAAGCGGTATCGGCAAGGCCGGTAGAGCGTAAGTAAGCGACGGCTTTCTTAGCGATTTGGCGCGGATCACGTTCGTAGGGTTCGTGAGTGTCGGGGTGAACGACGTCGCAGATCAAAGAAAGCGTGGGCACGCTCATGAACGGGTCGATCTTTGCCGTTTTGGGATCGGGCTTCACGGTCATGTCGGATTCGTTGATCGCGCGCCAGCCGCGGATCGAGCTACCGTCGAAGTTCATGCCTTCTTCCCAAACGGCGGGCTTCAGTTCCGCCAGGGGAATCGTAAAGTGCTGCCACATGCCGGGCAGATCGACGAATTTTAGATCGACCATCTTCACGCCGCGTTCTTTGGCGAACGCTACGACTTCTTCGGGTTTCATTGCTGCTCCTTAAGTGCGAATTGATAAAGTGCGATTTGGTAAGTGCTAAAGGGTAAAATCGGATTAAATTGCGTTTTCATTGCGGTCACCGGTGCGGATCCTGAGCGCGGCTTCGACGGGGATAACAAAAACTTTGCCGTCGCCGATTTTGCCGGTGAACGCCGCTTTTTGGATCGCGGTTAGGACACTTTCGGCCAATTCGTCGGGAACGACCGTTTCGACTTTTACTTTTGGCAGGAAATCGACGACGTATTCGGCGCCTTTGTAGATCTCGGTGCGGCCTTTTTGCCGGCCGAAGCCGCGAATTTCGGAGACGGAGACACCTTCAACGCCCAATTCGGTCAGGGCTTCGATAACATCGTCCAACTTGAAAGGCTTAATGATCGCCTCAATTTTTTTCACGGGACTCCAGATGTGCGGCGGTTCCCTTCTTATTCTCGAAAGAAGTTCAGGAGTCAAAAATTTTTTGGTAAGCATCCCGTTGTGAAAGAAATCGCAAAAGAGCCTGTTTTCCACATTGTACTTGTTGAACCTGAAATCGGTGCGAACACCGGGAACATCGGGCGGACCTGCGTCGGGTTAGAGGCTAAGCTCCACCTCGTGGGCAAGCTTGGCTTTGACATCACCGACCGTAAGTTGAAGCGGGCGGGCCTCGACTACTGGCCTCATCTCGACTTCGAGCACCATCCCACTTGGGAGGACTGGTGGCGCACGGTGCCTGATCCTAAGCGTGTCTTTTTCTTCAGCACTAAGGCGAAAGTTTCGCTTTACGAAACCCGGTTTGAAAAAGGCGATTGGCTGGTTTTCGGTAAGGAAACGAAGGGCCTGGACCCCGAGGTTCTCGAAAGATTCCCCGACCAGCTCGCGGCCATCCCGATGACGGGTCCGGTTCGCTCCCTCAATATTGCGACCGCCGTGGCAATCGGCATATTTGAAGCGCATCGCCAAACTACCGCGCCTCAACGAGGCTAGACAGTTATATGCAAAAGGGCCTATTCTCTTAGGCTTATGATTCAAAGAATACTGACATCGCTGTTCGGCTCTAAGCACGACCGCGACATGAAGAAGCTGCGCCCGCTGATCGACAAGATCAATTCCTTCGAACCCAGCATGAAGGCGCTTACCGATACTCAACTCCAATCCAAGACGCCCGAGTTCAAAGAGCGCATCGCGAAAGGCGAGACGCTTGACGATCTTCTGCCCGAAGCGTTCGCGGCTTTGCGTGAAGCCTCGACCCGCGTGCTTGGTATGCGCCACTACGATGTGCAGATGATCGGTGGGGTTATGCTCCATCGCGGCACCATCGCCGAGATGAAAACCGGTGAAGGTAAAACGCTCGTCGCAACGCTCGCGTGTTACCTCAATGCGCTTTCGGGTAAAGGTGTTCACGTCGTTACCGTGAACGATTACCTGGCCAAGCGCGATAGCGAGTGGATGGGCCGTTTGTATTCGTGGATGGGCATGGACACCGGCGTGATCGTGCACGATCTCTCGGATGCGCAACGTAAAGCTTCTTACGCCGCCGACATCACCTACGGAACCAACAACGAATTCGGTTTCGATTACTTGCGCGACAACATGAAATTCGATCTCGAAGATTACGTTCAGCGCGAATTGAATTACGCCATCATCGATGAGTGCGATTCTATTTTGGTGGATGAAGCGCGTACACCTTTGATCATCTCGGGTCCGAAAGACGATTCGACCGAGAAGTACGTTGAAGTCGACAAAGTGATTCCGCATTTGAAAATGGACGTTCACTTCATGATGGAAGAGAAGTCGAAAACGGCTTCGCTGACCGAAGAAGGTAACGCGAAAGTTGAAGAGCTGCTCGGTATCGGAAATTTGTACGACCCCGAGTACATCGATCTTCTTCACCACATTTACCAAGCTTTGAAGGCGCATCATTTATATAAGCGCGACGTCGATTACATGATCAAAGACGACGAAGTCATCATCGTCGATGATTTCACCGGCCGCTTGATGCCGGGCCGCCGCTGGTCGGATGGTTTGCACCAAGCGATCGAAGCTAAGGAAAAAGTGAAAGTCCGCAGCGAGAATCAAACGCTCGCCACGATCACCTTCCAGAACTTCTTCCGTATGTATAACAAAATGTCGGGCATGACCGGTACGGCCGAAACCGAAGCGGTTGAGTTCAAAAAGATTTATAACCTCGACGTACAAGTGATCCCGCCGAACCGGATCGTTCGCCGTGAAGATCACGAAGACGTCGTTTATAAAACCGAAGCGGCGAAGTACCGCGCGATGGCCAAAGACATCAAAGAGCGCGCTTCGACCGGCCAACCGATTCTAGTCGGTACCGTCTCCATCGAAAAATCAGAGAAACTTTCGCGTGCCTTGAAAAACGAGGGCATCACGCACAACGTACTGAACGCCAAGCACCACGAACGCGAAGCCGAAATCGTCGCCCAGGCGGGCCGCAAAAATTCCGTCACGATCGCCACCAACATGGCCGGCCGCGGGACGGATATTTTGCTCGGCGGGAATGCCGAGTTCTTAGCTAAGGCCGAAGCCGGCCACGAAGCTAGCGAAGAACAAGTCGAATCGCTGATCGGTAAGTACAAGTCACAGATCGAAAAAGAAAAGGCCGAAGTGATCGGCGCCGGTGGTCTCTACATCATGGGGACCGAGCGGCACGAATCACGCCGGATCGACAATCAGCTGCGCGGCCGTGCCGGTCGTCAGGGTGATCCCGGGATGTCGCGCTTCTATCTTTCACTCGAAGATAATCTGATGCGCATTTTCAACGGCGAGCGCATCCAGAAGATCATGACGATGCTTAAGGTCGACGAAGATGAGCCGATCGTGGCGGGCATGGTCTCGCGCGCGATCCGTGATGCGCAAAAACGTGTTGAGGGTCACAACTTCGATATTCGTAAGCACTTGATCGAATACGACGACGTCATGAACCAACAGCGCACCAACATCTATAAATTGCGCCGCCAAATCTTGGCCGGTGAAGATATCGAACGCAAGATTCTGGATATGTTGAGCGACGTGACCTCGGGCTTGCTCGATACGTTCGTGCCCGAAGATTCAAAATCGGCCGATTGGAATTTGGCCGGCCTAGTGACCGGCGCGCAACGTCAGTTCGGTTTAGTTCTGAAAGAAGAGCAGCTGCGCGGCAAGTCCGTCGCCGAAATCACCGAGATCATTTCGTCGGGTGTTAAGACGATTTACGACACCCAGAAAAAAGAGATCGGCGATTACTTCGAACAGATGGTTCGTATGCTCTTGTTGCAAACGATCGATCAACGCTGGAAAGAACATCTCGAGCGCATCGATCGTTTGAAAGAAGGCATTCACTTGCGCGCGCACGCGCAAAAGGATCCTTTGATCGAGTACAAAAAGGAAGCCTTCTTAGCGTTCCAAGAAATGAACGGCGGCATCTACGAAGAAACCGTTGAGAAGCTGTTGAAGATTCGTTTGGTCTCGGAAGATCGCGCGCGCGAAGTTTTGCGCCACCGGGAAGAGCTGGATTCCTCGGGCCTGACCTACGCCGGAGCGGATGAAAATCCCGAAAGCTACATCAACACGCCGAACCGTCCCGCGGATTCGCGTACCGAACCTCTCGCACCATCTAACCGCCAAGTGTTGAACTACGGGCCCGGCCCGGGCGACGCCGACGGCGAAGACGGCCTGAACCGCGAACAACGCCGCCGCATGAAAAAAGACGGTAAGAAGAAGAAACTGAAAGTTTAGTTTTTAAAAAGCGGGTCCCATTCACGGACCCGCGGTGCAAGCCCGATCTTCGGGCTGCGCTTCCGGATCCGACCAATGACTCGAAGTTGCGCAGGTTCGATCATCGGCTCGCCGTTGCGCGGGTCCCCCGCCGGGGGCGGATCCCTCGCCGGGGGCGGATCCCTCGCCGGGGGCGGATCCCTCGCCGGGGGCGCGCAGTTCTTTAACCGCACGTACTCCTAAATTCATTTCCATCTTTACGCACAGTTTCCTTTCCAGACAGGAAAAGCTGCGTCACGTTCCCGCAGTATAACCGCTTTAGTAAGGCATCTGCTATGGAACGGCTTAAGAAAAGACATCTGCTATGTAGCGTCTCTAGAAAAGGCATAGGCCTGCGGCGTTTCTAACCAAGGCGTCGAAATGAACAAATTGAGGGTCCTCGACAATTTACAGTATTTGAAAATCAAGGTAGCTGCGGGCAGTGCCGATTTGTTCATTTCGACGCCTTGTAAAAATGCGCCTTAAGATTGCGCGCAGAGTTTGGGACGGCGGAACTCTTTGCGAGTCTTACTGATCGGTTTCGCCCGTACCGGTGCCCGGGCCTTGGCGGACGCCCGTGCCGGTGTCGTTCATTTGATCCACGCCGATGCCCGAATCATTCACCTTACGCATGAGTTGTTCGTCGGTGGGGGAGTTGTGGGCTTGCGTGTTCATGTCGCCCGCGCCGCTTTCGGTGGTTTCGCATTTTGCGCGGGCCGCGGTGGCGTAATGCGCTTCGTGGAATTGATCATTCAAACTTATCTTACGAGCACGCATTTCGGTTTTGAATTGGCCGTAGTCTAGGTTGCGGGCGATGGCCTCGCGCATGAGCTTATCGGTTCCGTTGGTGGCGTCGACGACCGCCATCAGGCTTCCTACCTTCACGTTCGCTTCGAGTGAGTTCGAGGGCACCGGCGTGGCGAGTTGATCGCAGTAGCGGGCGAAGCGCTCGGCCGAATTGGACTGCGCCAACGCCGACGGTTCGTAAACCGAGGAAAGGCAAACCAGGGAGGCGGCGAGGAACAGAGCGAAGGATTGAATCATGACTTACAGAATATCACCTCCGCCGACCGGGCCGTAGGCCAGGAAAACATCTCGACCTAAGACAGGTATTTTTGTGCCGTATCCGTTGCTAACATAGAACCATGTCTCATTGTCCGGTTTGTGATGCCCCCGTGGCCGATGATTTTGGTTTGATCGAATGCGCGAGCTGCGGAGCGCAGTTGCTCGTTCATATGGACGGGACGGTTGAACACCAAGGCAAAGAACCGATCGGTGACTTTGCGCCCGCGCCTCCGCTCCTCGAGCCCGAAGTTGAATTTGATTTCGGCGACGGCGATGACGATGCAATAGATCCCGACATCAATCATGCCGCCGCTAACGAAGCCACGCAAATGCGAACCATGGAGCGGCCACCCGGCGCGGCCAACCCGGGCGCGCAAGACCTTGTGCCGCCGGCGGAAGGCGATGATGAGTTCGGTATGCCCGAAGACGATGTCTTCGGTTCGGGCCGCGACTACACGCCGGACGTAAATGAAGAGGACGCGCCCGTTTTACCCGACGAAGAGGCCGAGCCGGCGAAGGAATTTTTGGGAGACGATGCGGGGGATGCCGAAGCGGGAGAGTCCGACGCGGCAGAGCCCGAAGCAGGTTCCGAAGATTTGTTTCCTGAATTCGACGGCAGTGAAGATCAAGGCCCCGCGCCCTTAGCGTACAATCAGGCGCCCGCTTCGGCGTCCTCGGATCTAGGTGACGTGGCGAGCTTCGGTAATTCGGAAGCTTCGGGCGGCAGGGAAGGCCCGCTCCGTTACAATCTTTTTATCGAAGGCATCGATACCGTGGATGTGCGTGAGTCTTTTCGCGAAGCGCTGACCGACCGTAAATTAATGTGGGATACGGATCAAATATTACGATCGATCCGCAATGGCAACGTGAATATACCCAACGTTGCCCCCACCAAAGCTTATATCTTAATCACGCGCCTGCGGGGCATGCCGGTGCAAGTGCGGTGGGAGCAGTATGCGATTTCTCAATCTTAGAATGAGGATGGGCCGTCGTTTTGTCGTGGGCCTGGGCTTCAACCTGAGCCTATGTTTAGTGGGCCAAGCGTTTGCGGGATGGGCCGCGCTTGCCGAGGGTCACGGCGCGCCCGCCGCCGGGGGCGAGGCCGAAGGCGCACCCGCCGCGCCGGCCGTACCGAAAGACCAAAAAGAGTTCGTCGAAAAAACGACTAAACTAAACACATTAACCAGCAAGATTTCTGAATCTGAAAAACATTTTGCCGAGCTGGTCCACCACAAGAACGAAACGAAATCGGCCGCCGCGAAACAAAAGATTATTCACGAGATGAACGAAGTGTCGAAGCAGCGTAATCTCGACGTTGATGCGTACGAAGCTTTAAAAAGTGATCTTGAATTGCGCTACCCTAATCAAGGCATCGTGGGTAGCCGCCGTTACGAAACGCAAACGAAGCGTTCGGTGGAAGAGCTCGAAGGGGTTGCGGGCCTGGATGAACTCCTGACCCGCACCAAGAAGATAGTGGAGAAGAAATTTGCTCCCTTCATGAAAGATGAACCGAAGAAAACTGCGACTAAGAAACATCTCGCGTCTGAGCCGGGGGCGACCGAGCTACCGCGGTTGCGCTTAGAGAAATAAAGTTCATAGCACCGCCGATAGAAGTGAATCGGCTAGTGAGTACCTGCGAACGAATAGCCGGGGGTGTTCTCCCTCCACCTTCCAAACGGCTCCTTCGATTTCGACGCGTGTACGATTCAACTTCGAGAGCCGCGCCGACTTACGGCAACGGTGCACGAGGTAAATCCCGCGTTCGTCATCGATCAATAAATGAGAGTAGCCGTGGTCGATCAAATCCTGTGATGCAGGAATTAATATTCCACAAACAATTCTATTTTTAATATTGAGTTTGTCTAAGTTCTGCATGCTTGGGTAACAGAGCAAGTTCTGTTCCCACATCCGCCTAAACTAAAGAAGATCTGGCTGGGGCGAATGGCCTCGAGGCTGCCCCAGCTTGGCGAAGGTCAGATCGAGATTCTTCGCCAGCTCGGCGCAAGTTTCGAGATCGTTTTTCTTCGCGGCCGTTTCGAGTTGTAAACAATACGCGCTCGCGTCTTTGAACCCGTAACTTGCCGAACTGCCTTTCATCTTGTGACCGAGCGCGCTGATCGTTTCGAAATCCGAAGCGGCGAGCGCATTGTGCAGCTTGACCATATCCTCGACGCGAGTCTTGATGAAGCCGGGCAAAAGCTTCTCCATATATTTCGCGGGCAACGCGGTTGATTCTTCCATGGCCGACATCTCACCTAAGTCGAGCGCGAAAGCTTTAGACAGAGAAAGGTAGATATCACGGCGAACGACGGGCTTAACGATGCGGTCGGTGAACCCGGCTTCGCGGCACTTTTGCGCGTCGACCAGTCCGGCGTGCGCGGTCACCGCGTAGATCGGAATCGAGCGCCCGCTCTTCGCTTCGGCTTCGCGCATTTTGCGAATGGCGGTGTAGCCGTCCATGACGGGCATTTGAATATCCATGAAGACGACGTCGTACACGTTGCGGTTAAACTTTTCGAGCGCTTCTAAACCATTCTCGGCGAAATGCACGGTGCTCGCGAGCGGATTAACGACTTCCTTCAGCAAGAATAAATTGTCGTTTGAATCGTCGACCAACAAGATGCGAAGATTTTTTTCTTTCAGCTTATTAACGACGTCCATGTTCTGCGTGAAGTTTTGTTGGGAGCTTTCCTCATTCATGGGGGAGGGAAGTGAAACAAGATCCCACGGGCGCAAGGGCTTGATACGGAAACGTTTAAAGCCGTTCCGTTTTAAAAGATCCATATTTTCTTTGGTGAAGCCCGAGCGGGTGAGTGCCACGACTTTGTCCTGCACGCCGTGCTCTTCGGCGAGGTTGCGGCAAGTGATCATCGAGATGATCCCGATCGAGTCATCGATGAGGATCTCGCCCACGCCCGGCGGTTTACCCGTAAGGTAGACCCGTAAGTCTTGTGAAGAGTGGAGCAGGGCTACGCGCGAGCCGACGCGGTCGAAAAACTTCTTATACGCGCTACTCTCGGCGTAAGAGACCATAAAGATAAATTCACGCTCTTTAAGCGCCGCGAGCGGCGAAACGGTTGCGGTCGCATCGAGCGCGCGCTGGCGTTGCCGCGGCAGCGTGATGGTAAAATAAAAACGTGAACCTTGGCCGTATTCACTTTCGACTTTAAGCTCGCTGCCCATCATGCGAATCAATTCGCTCGCGATGGAGAGGCCCAGACCCGAACCACCGTACTTGCGCTGGATACCCGAGTCGGCTTGGACGAAGCTATCGAAAATCTGCCCGATGATTTCTTTCTTGATGCCGATACCCGAATCGGAAACGGCGAAGCTTACGTCCACCGAATCGGCAGCTTCTTTAGTCACTTCGACATCGATACTAACGTGACCCTGTTCGGTGAACTTCACGGCGTTATTCAGCAGATTAACCAGCACTTGCTCCAGCCGAACCGAATCGCCGACCACGGCGGCGGGAAGGTCGGTACCCGCTTGCAGATAAATGTTCAGATTCTTGTGGTGCGCTTGTATCGCGACAAGATTCAAACTGCGATCAATTGATCTTAGAAGATCGAACGGTTCGGGCTTGAGGCTAAGTTTACCGCGTTCGAGCGCCGACGAATCGATCAGGTTATTGAGCAAGTCGAGCAGCGCGTGCCCTGAGCGAATGAGATTGTCGGTGTAGTGAAGTTGCTCGGAATTGAGCTTGGTGCTTTTTAAAATATCGGCCATGCCGATGATCGAATTCATCGGGTTGCGAATTTCGTGACTGATGCGGCTCATGAAATCGGAACGCGTGGACAGCGAAGCGTTTAAACGGCGAATGGCCGGGCGGAAGACGTAAACGGCCTGGATTAAAAGCAAAACGATCAATGAGAAGTAGGCGATCAAATCGAAGGTCATGTTCGTACGGTTTTTCGACTGAATAACGCCGAACGATAGGCTCATCGTATCTTTAAGCGCGAAGTGGTAGCGCACGCTTTGATCGAACAGCCGTTGAAGAAGCTCGGACTGCTTACGCGCGGGCAGTTTGTTCGAAAGCAAATCACTCTCGAGCCCGGCGGTGCTAATGGTGAAGAACTTCGGCTGGAACAAAGCTTGGCAGGGGCGAGAGCGGCAGCGCTCACCCAGGTAACTCATCTTGGGCACGACGCGCGAATGCTGTTCAACCAAATTTTTGTAAGTGTCGACCAGCAGTTTTGCGCTGACATTGTACTGGGGAGAATTACGGTTTTGCACGAAGGCCACGAGCCGTTCCATCTCCGATACCAGCTCGCGTTGGTGAGCGACTTGTTCGATGGCTTCGATCGCGCGCGATTCTTGTTTATTAAGAAAGTACTGGCTCGTTCTGAAAAGCGTGTACACGAAAGCGATGCTGATTAAGCAGGCCATGTAAAGGAAGCTTAGGTTTGAATAATCAAAACCCTGCAGGCGAGCGTAGTTTTTATTCAGTTTCTCTTTAAGGCGATCGAACACAATTTTCCTAATGATAATCTCTCTATATATAAATTTACGAGTTTAAGTCGTATTCGCGTTCTTTGCGGTAGAGCGTCTTGCGATCTATCCCGAGAATTGCGGCGACTTCCTCTTTCTTTCCGCCCGTCGTGCTTAAGACGTGATTGATATACTCTTTTTCGAGTTCTTTCAAAGTGAGGAAGCGCGAAAAAAGTTTATCCAAGCGGTTGGTGGGAGGCGTTTGTGAATCTAAACTTAAATCCGAAGCGTCGATCCAACTTGCCGAACAAAGGGCGATGGCACGCTCTACCGTGTTTTCGAGCTCGCGAACATTGCCGGGCCAAGGAGCATTAATCAACTGAGTCATCGCTTCGCGCGTAAAGCCGGAAATATTTTTTTCGTTGAGCGAAGCATATTTGCGTAAGAAGTGACTGGCGAGCAGGGGAATGTCGTCTTTACGTTCACGTAACGGGGGAATGGCGATTTTGATCACGCATAATCGAAAATAAAGATCCTCACGAAATTCTTTTTTCTGAATCGCCGTTTTTAGATCTTTGTGCGTAGCCGCGATGATGCGAACGTCGACGGGCCGGTCGGCGTTTTCGCCGATCCTGCGAATGGTGCGTTCTTGCAGCACGCGCAAAAGTTTAGCTTGCAGAAGGGCGGGCATGTCACCGATCTCGTCAAGGAATAGGGTGCCGCCTTCGGCTTCCTCGAATAAACCCTTACGGTCTTCGCCGGCGCCCGTAAATGCACCCCGTTTGTAACCAAATAATTCAGACTCCAAAAGTTCAAAAGGAATGGCCGAACAGTTGATGGGTACGAAGCGACCGGCGGCCCGGCGGCTGCGATCGTGAATCGCTTGCGCCACTAATTCTTTGCCCGTCCCACTTTCACCGGCGATCAAAATACTAGAGGAAGTGTCGGCGACTTTCTCGATGACGTCGAACAGTTCACGCATACCCGTGCTGCTACCCACTAAACCGTGAAATCGCCGCGTGTCGGTCACGGTCGAACGCAGATCGAGTAAACTTTTTTCGAGCATCTTAAGTTTGATCGCGCGATTCACAAGCACTTCAAGCTCGGTAAGATTCAGGGGCTTAGTGATGTAGTCGAAGATGCCCTTCTTCAGCGCGTTCGCGGCGATTTCCGCTGAACCGTAGGCCGTGATCAAGATCAAGGGCGCGTCGAGCCTTTGCTGTTTCATCACCGGCATTAGACTAAGGCCCGTGCCGTCGGGCAGCCGCAGATCCGAGATAACTAAATCGATTTCGCCGGCGTTGCCGGCAATGTGCGAAGAGGCCTCGCCGATAGTTTCGAAGCAGCGCACTTGGTGGCCGAGATCTTCGAAGAAAACCCGCAATAGATCGTGAATGGCGAAGTCATCGTCGACAATAACCAGTCGCGCCATCTAACCTCCGCAGAAGTACACCGTGGCATGTTGCCACAAAATTGAGGCCGAATGCCTCGGAGCACTGATTTTCAACCCACGCAGAGACCTTAATCAAGTCCTAATTTGGCACCGCTATTGCTCCGCTGATAAGACTAGAGACTAGAGCGGAGAAACAATGACCGAAACGTTAACTGTCGACCAGACGGAAATGCAGCCCCGTACCAGTGGCCAAAGAATTTTGGAAACTCAACCAAAGTCCTTATTGGTGATCGAGGATGACCTCTCGATGATTCAGTTTATAGATACGGTGTTAGACGACATGAAACCCGGCCTCGAATGGGACTACGTCACCACCGGTGAAGAAGCGATCGCAAAAATCCGCAGACGCGGCGGTCAACGCGACGCAAATCCATACAGTTTAGTGATTACCGACGTTTTTCTGGAGGGGGAAATGACGGGCTTCGACGTTTGGCTGGATAGCATGCAACTCTATCCGAGTATGCCTTTCGTCATTACTTCGAGCTTGTCGTTTGATCGTTACTTTTCGATCCTCAAGGGGGTTAATAATACACCGGTGTATCTACCGAAGCCGTTAACGGTGACTAGATGCCAATCGGTGTTTCAAGAGTATTTCTAATGGTTTCAGCCAGAATGGCCGGGCCACGCCTTTATAACTCAGGAGGAGTTAAATGAATATCCGTTACGTTTCCCAGGATCTTGCCTGGACCGCTTCTATGCAGAATTCGGTACAGCTGAAGATCGTCGATCCCCTCGTCCGCCATCTCAATAGCCGGGATTTTGATTTGTCCGTTCATTTGGACATCGGTTGGACCAAGCGCCCGCTCGCACCACGCTTTGAACTTTGGATCGTGTTGCAGACTTTTGACGGGAAGCAAAATTCTATCCTGCGCCGCGAAGGAACGAATTTCAAAACACTCGTAAATGAAATTTCTGCCGACGTTCGGGAGAAGCTGCGGCAGGGACTGCCGGCGGGATCGTCTATGAAATCATTACTGCTTCGCCCGATACAATTCATCTTCGCGAGAGCATAAACAACTATTGTTTTGTGTAGACTTATGTCCAAAAATTGCGGCGCTGTCGCGGCGTTTGCGTATTTGCTGGTACATTGAAGAAGTAGTTGTTCACGCCGCCGGACTTACCGGCGGCAATCCCTTTAGGCCTAGCCGGCACCCCAAGCAAAATCGGTCGCAACCGAATAAAGAAATCTTGATTTCATCGAACCGGACTGCCGTATCGTTTTAATACACAAATTTTGTTTATAAATTCCGAACACTTGCCGGGTTGGACGCGATCTCCGTCGAGCCTAGTTTCAATACTTCGGTCCGCCTAGTCCGTAGGCCTTTGTACCGTTTTGAGAATGGTACTGGGGCAGGGCGCTAAGTCTCCGATAAGATGGATGAAGTAATGCAAAATGAAAATTAATTTAAGCGGTACGTTTATTCTGAAAATAACATCAAGGTTACTTAACGTAATCTTGAGTTGTTTATTTATATCGCTTGTCGGTTGTAGCGGCGGCAGTAGTACTGTCGACAAATTCGTTGGTGAAGGTTCGGGCACCAACGACGATCCCGTAGCGACGCTTTCCTTCGATCCGAACTCTTGGGACTTCGGGCCTCTTCTCACGACGGCTTCCACTCCGCTCTCGAAATCAATCACGGTAAACAATAGCTCGGGCGTAACACTTTATATCTCAACCGTTAGCGCCGCGCTGTCGCCGCACTTCACGATGGTTTCGGAAACCTGCACGACGAACGCATCGGCGGGTTTGAAGAACGGTGATTCGTGTGCCTTCGTGGTGGAGTTCAAACCGACCATCGCGGGTCTGCATAATTACGGTGTGACTTTCGGATACGGTGCGGTCTCGGGAAGTGCCGCGCAGTCGGCTTCGGTGAACTTCCTTGGCACGGGTGCCGCGCCCGCGAACTTGTTCATCAGCGACGGCCCGACTTTTGACTTTGGTCCGATCGTCGCGACGGCCTTCGTAGAAAAATCATTTACGGTCACTAATATAGGTAACGTTCCGGCGACCTCATTTTCGGGCGGCGGCTTAGCGGCTCCGTTTGAATATAAGGGTGGAGCTTACCCGGGCACCGGCGGCACGTGCGCAACGACGTTGGGTGCTTCGGCCAGCTGTACATTGGTCGTCGTATTTAATCCGCAGACGACGGGTCTCGCGACCGACGCGATCGAATTGTCTTTCGATAGCGGCGCGGCGGTCGAGACAAGCATGCGCCCGATTCAAGGTACGGGCGCGACTCCCGCAAGCGTCGCGATCAGCGATGCGCCCGGGTACGATTACGGAACTTTCGCGGCCGGCGCGACCAGCGACAAGATATTTACCCTTACCAACAGCGGGGGCGTTAGCGCAAAATCGTTGAGCGGCTCCGGTTTGGCGGCACCGTTCTTGTTTAAAGGCGGCGCTTTTCCCGGAACGGGCGGAAGCTGCGGATCCTCGTTGGCCTCGGGCGCAACATGTTCATTGGTCGTCACTTACGCACCCGCAACGACGGGCACTTCGAGTGACGCGGTCGAAATCGGTTACAACGACGGCTTAAGTGCGCAGGCCCTTTCGCGCGCGGTTCAGGGTACGGCCGTTACGCCGGCGATTCTTACCCTCGACAACGGACCGACTTACAACTTCGGCACGAAAATCGTTTCATCGAGCACCGACCTTACGCTGACCCTTAGTAATATTGGTGGCTTCAACGCTAGCTTCATCACCGGCACCGGACTCGCGACGCCGTTCGCGCTTAAGGGCGGCGCCTTTCCCGGTACGGGCGGAACTTGCGGTGCGAGCTTAGGTGCGGGCGGGACTTGCACGATCGTAGTCACTTACGCGCCGACGGCGGCGGGATCTTTCAGCGACACATTAGATATCGGCTACGGTAACGGCGCGACTTCGCAAACGGTTTCGCGCGCGATGCAAGGTTTGGCCGTCACGCCCGCAACGCTCGTGATTAACGGCGCGCCCTCTTACAACTTCGGCACCCGGCCGTCGGGTTCATCGACCGATCATACCTTTAACGTGACGAACAGCGGCGGAACGAACGCCGCGACGGTTGTCGGTGGTGGCTTAGCCGCACCTTTCACGTACAAAGGCGGCGCGTATCCCGGAACCGGCGGAACTTGCGGTACGACGGTTAACGCCGGCGCCACGTGTACGGTCATTACGACTTACGCACCCGTTTCGATCGCCGCGCACAATTCATCGGTGGATCTCTCATATAATAACGGACTCTCGACCGTAACTTCGAGCCGTCCCGTCACGGGTAACGGCGTATCGCCGGCATCGCTTACGATCAGCGACGGTCCGACGCACGATTTTGGTCTGCAACCTATCGGCAAATCCGTCGACAAAATTTTTACCGTGACCAACTCCGGCGGCTTCGGCGCTTCGGCGATCGCGGGCTCGGGCTTAGCGGCACCGTTCGCGTTTAAAGGCGGCGGCTTTCCCGGTACCGGCGGAACTTGCGGCGCGACTTTAGCTTCGGCCGCGACGTGTACGTTCGTGGTCACTTACCAAGTTACCGCGGCAACCGCGAGTGCGGATACGATCGAACTTTCATTCTACGACGGCGTCGCGGCTCAGACGAGTGTGCGTGATTTACTCGGTACGGGCGTTACCGCGGCTTCGCTTTCGATCAGTGACGGGCCCACTTACGATTACGGTCCGGTTGCGACGGGCGACGTCGCCGAAAAGTCTTTCACGATTACGAACGCCGGCGCGTTTACCGCGACCGCGATGGCCGGCAGCGGTCTTGCCGCACCCTTTACGTTTAAAGGCGGCGGTTACCCGGGCACCGGCGGAACTTGCGGTTCAAACTTAGCCGGCGGCGGAACTTGCACGATCGTCGTTCGCTTCGCGCCCGTTTCGACCGGCACGCAAAGCGGCAACATTACGATCGCTTACAATAACGGTGTCAGCGCGCAATCTTCTTCGCGCGCGATTCAAGGTATCGGCACGCTGCCCGCGACGTTAGTGATTAGCGACGGACCGACTTATAATTTCGGAACGTTACCGTTCGGCGCTTCGACTTCGAAATCATTCACGGTCACGAATGCCGGCGGCGTTGCCGCTTCGAGCATGATGGGCGGCGGGGTCGCCGCGCCTTTCTCGTTCGTCGGCGGTTCGTATCCCGGTACCGGCGGTACCTGTTCGGCGACTTTAGCTTCGAACGCGACGTGTTCGGTCGTCGTCGAATATAGCCCGGTCGCGGCCGGCGCACATACCGGAACTCTTTCCATCGCTTACTTCGATAAAGTAAATAACCAATCCGTTTCGCGGCCTTTAGCGGGAACCGGCGTAACTCCCGCAACGCTCGCGATCGATCAAGGCCCCACTTTCAATTTCGGAACCGTAGCCGTAGGCGGGAATCTCGACGCAACTTTGACCGTGACGAACACCGGCTCGTTCATCGCGACGGTCATGTCGGGTACGGGACTGACGCCGCCGTTCACCTACAAAGGCGGAACTTATCCCGGCACGGGCGGGACTTGCGGCGGCTCGCTCAACTCGGGCGCCGCTTGTACGCTCGTCGTTAATTACGCACCTTCGGCTACCGGTATACAAACTTCAACCGCGAGCGTGCTGTATTTCAACGGCGTAAATTCACAAACTTCGAACCGTGCTTTGCAAGGTACCGGCGCCGCGCCGGCCTCGTTGGCCATCAGCGACGGCGCCGTCTTTAATTACGGCAACGTGGCAACCGGCGGTGCCGCCGATAAGACTTTTACCATCACGAATAGCGGCGGCGTTACCGCGAGCGGATTAAGCGGAAGCGGATTGACCACTCCGTTCGCATTTAAAGGCGGCGGTTTTCCCGGTACGGGCGGAACTTGCGGCGCGACCATCAACGCGTCGGCGACTTGTACCGTCGTCATCACCTTCTCACCGATCACAAACGGAATCGCCACGAATACGGTTACCGTCGCGTACTTCAACGGCGCCGCATCCGATTCGTCGACGCGCGGCCTGCAGGGGACCGGCGTTACTCCCGCAAGCTTAACTTTATCCGACGGCCCGACTTTCGATTACGGCTCGATCCCGGTCACCGGTTCGAGCGAAAAAGTTTTTACCGTTACGAACGGCGGAAATTTTGCGGCGTCGGCAATGGCGGGCAGCGGTCTTACGGCGCCGTTCAGATTCAAGGGCGGAGCTTATCCCGGCACCGGCGGAAATTGCGGCGCTTCGCTCGCGGTCGCGGCCTCTTGTACGGTGGTCGTTGTTTTCAATCCGACGGCGACGGGAACTTACTCGGGTAACGTAAACATCGCTTACAATAACGGCGCCGCGGCGGCGAACGCGATGGTCGGTGTCCAGGGTGTCGGCGCAACTTCGGGACAACTTACGATCAGCGACGGACCCACCTACAATTTTGGAAGCTGGCCGAACGGCGATTTGCGCGTGAAAAGCTTTACCGTTACGAATGCGGGCGGCGTTCCGGCAACTTCGATTACCGGAAGCGGATTGGCTTCACCGTATTCATTCAAAGGTGGAGCTTACCCCGGAACGGGCGCGACTTGTGGCGCGAGTTTAAATCCCTCGGCCACCTGTACGATCATCGTCGATTATTCGCCGAGCGTTTTAGGCACGGCCAGCGACACGATCGAATTAAATTATAACGACGGATTGATCGCGCAGGTTTCCACCCGCGATTTGTTAGCGACTTCTGTTCCGCCCGCGGCCTTAACGATTTCCGACGGCGCGACCTATGACTTCGGCACGATCGCGGTCGGTGGTTCCGTCCAAAAAATCTTTACCGTAACCAACACCGGTGGCTTCGCGGCCGCTTCGGTCGGCGGTTCGGGCCTGTCTTCACCTTTCGCGTTTAAGGGCGGAGCTTATCCCGGTACCGGCGGAACTTGCGCGACCAGTCTGAACGTTTCGGCTTCGTGTACGATCGTCGTCACTTACGCGCCCATCACGACCGGTGCGCAAACCGGCACGATCACGATGTCGTACAATGACGGCGTTGCGCCGCAAACTTCTACGCGCCCGATCCAAGGTACGGGCGCAGCACCGGCATTGCTCTCTTTGAGCGACGGTCCTACTTACAATTTTCCGTCGGTTCCGACCGGTTCGAGCGCCGACAAAGCTTTCACGATGACCAACAGTGGCGGCGTGCCCGCATTAGGCATTAGCGGCGCGGGCCTTAGCGCTCCGTTTAGCTTCAAAGGCGGATCGTTTCCCGGCACGGGCGGTAATTGCGGCGCTTCGCTTAGCGCCTCATCAAGTTGTTTAGTGGTCGTGACATTCGCACCGACGGTCGTCGGAACGCCGAGCAGTCAGATCGACGTATCGTACAACGACGGCGTCGTTGCGCAGTCGACTTCGCGCGCGGTCGCGGGCGTCGCGGTTGCGCCGGCCTCGTTAACTTTAAGCGACGGACCCACTTTTGATTTCCTCACGCACGCGAACGGTTCATCGACCGACAAAACTTTTACGCTAACCAACGGCGGCGGATATCCCGCGGCGGCGATGGCGGGCAGCGGTTTAAGCGCACCTTTCTCTTACAAAGGCGGCGCATACCCCGGAACGGGCGGGACGTGTAGTTCTTCATTGAACGACGGCGCCTCGTGTACGGTCGTCGTTACTTACGCGCCGACCGCGAGTGGATTACATACCGGCACGGTCACCGTTTCTTACAATAACGGATCATCGGTCGTCAGCGCGCTTCGCCCGGTTCAGGGTACGGGCGCCGCTCCGGCTTCGTTAGCTATTAGCGACGGTCCCCTTTATACTTTCGGCGTTCGCGCAACCGGTTCATCGACGGATAAAACTCTGACGATCACGAACGGCGGCGGGGTCGCGGCGACTTCGTTGGTGGGCACCGGCCCCACGGCGCCGTTTACCTTCAAGGGTGGCTCGTTCCCCGGTACGGGTGGAACTTGCGGCGCAACTCTAAACGCCCTCGCGAATTGTACGGTCGTCGTTAATTACTCGCCGGTTTCGACCGGCGCGCATTCGAGCAGCGTTGATCTTTCGTTCAACGACGGCGTAACCACGCAATCTTCATCGCGCACGATTCAAGGTTCGGGCGCGGCACCCGCTTCGTTGGCCATCAGCGACGGCGCGACTTATGATTTCGGCACTATCGCTTCGGGCGGAACGGCCGATAAAACTTTTACCGTTACGAATAGCGGCGGCGTACCGGCAACGTCCGTAGCCGGCGGCGGAATCACGGCGCCGTACACTTTCAAAGGCGGAACCTTCCCGGGCACCGGCGGCACTTGCGCCGCGACGTTGGGCGCTTCGGCGACATGTACGATGGTCGTCAACTTCTCACCGACCGTCGGGGGCACGCATACCGGCACGATCTCCCTCGCTTACAATAACGGAGTAACGGCGACTTCGGCAACGCGCGATCTCACGGGCATCGCGGTTATGCCGGCGACCATTACGATCAGTGACGGCGCGACTTACAACTTCGGCACGATCCCGACGACGAGTTCGGTCGACAAAGTATTCACGCTTGGTAACTCAGGCAACGTGACGGCGACGGCGATGGCCGGCGCGGGCCTTAGCGCACCGTACACTTACAAGGGCGGCGCTTATCCCGGTACCGGCGGGACTTGCGGAACCAGTCTCGCGAATTCGATCACGTGTACGATCGTCGTAACTTTTAATCCGACGGTTAACGGTTCGACTTCGAGCTCAATCAGCATCGCTTACTTCGACGGCGCCGCGAACCAAACATCGCAACGGCCGGTTCAGGGTACGGGCGCTCCGCCCGCTTTGCTTACCTTCAGCGACGGTCCGACTTATAATTTCGGTAACGTAGCGAACGGATCGATCAACGATTACACCTTTACCGTGACTAACGGTGGCGGCGTCAACTCTACCTCGATGGTGGGCACCGGCCTCACAACGCCTTATTCTTTCAAGGGCGGCGCTTACCCGGGAACGGGCGGAACTTGCGCGGCTGCGCTCGGTGCGACCTTAACTTGTACGGTCGTAGTGACCTACAATCCCTCGGCGCTCGGGGCAACCACCGGCACGATCTCGCTAACCTATAATAACGGTTTATCTAGTCAAAACGCGACCCGCGCGATTGCCGGTACTTCCGTCAATCCCGCGAACTTGCAATTAAGCGAAGGCCCTGGATACGATTACGGTACCTGGGCGACCGGGTCGGTTACCGATAAAACCTTTACGATCACGAACGCCGGCGACGTTACCGCGACGGCCGTTTCGGGCAGCGGCCTCGCCATTCCGTTCTCGTTTAGAGGCGGCTCTTATCCGGGCACGGGCGGGACTTGTTCTACGACATTGAACGCGTCGGCATCTTGCACCATCGTCGTTCGTTACGCACCCGTCGCCACCGGTGCGCAAAGTGACGCGATTGAAATCGCTTACCAAGACGGCGCCGGTCCGCAGACTTCGACACGCGCGGTTCAGGGAACCGGCGCGACGCCCGCGCAACTTTCGATCAGCGACGGTTTGACTTACGATTACGGAACTTTGGCCGCGGGCGGCAGCGCCGACAAGACGTTCACGCTTTCAAACTCGGGCGGGGTTAGCGCGGTTTCCGTTTCGGGTGGGGGCTTAGCGGCTCCGTTCTCGTTCAAGGGCGGCGGCTTTCCGGGTACGGGCGGAACATGTACGGCTACGCTTGTCGCCGGCGCGAATTGCACGATGATCGTAACCTACAATCCTTCCGTTACCGGTACGCAGACGGACACGATCGACGTCACGTACAGCGACGGCGTCGCGGCCCAGACGGTCGGACGCGATCTGACCGGCTCGGCGGTGGCACCCGCGAGCATCACGATCAGCGACGGTGCGACCTACAATTTCGGAACGCTCGCCAATGGCGCTTCCGCCGACAAAACATTAACGCTGACGAACGCCGGCGCATTCCAAGCCACCGCGATGACGGGCACCGGTTTAGCCGCGCCGTTTAGCTATAAAGGTGGAGCTTATCCCGGTACCGCGGGAACTTGCGGATCCTCACTCGCCGCTACGGCCACGTGCACGATCGTCGTTACCTTCGCACCGACCGTTTCCGGATTACATAACGGAAACGCGGTCATCTCGTACAACGACGGCGCGGGCGCGCAAAATTCCGGCCGCGCGCTGCAAGGTACCGGCGCCGCACCCGCAAGCCTCGCGATCAGCGACGGGCCGACTTTCGATTTCGGAACACGCGCGACGGGTTCGACCGCGGACAAATCATTCACCGTTACGAACGGCGGCGGAGTCGCGGCGACTTCGGTCATCGGGTCGGGACTCGCGGCGCCGTTTACTTTCAAGGGCGGCGCTTATCCCGGTACCGGCGGAACTTGCGCGACTTCCATCGCCGGCGGTGCAACGTGTACGGTCGTCGTAAATTATTCGCCGGTCGCAACCGGTGGACAATCCGCGACGCTTTCTCTGGGTTACAACAACGGCGTCACTGGCGTGAGCTCGACCCGTGCGGTTCAGGGGACGGGCGCGGCGCCGGCTTCGCTCGCGTTGAGCGACGGCCCCACTTTCGATTACGGCACGATCGCGAACGGTGGCTCCACCGAGAAATCATTTACGCTGACCAACAGCGGTGGCGTGGCGGCTACTTCCGTGAGCGGCGGCGGCTTAGCTAGTCCGTTCTCGTTCAAGGGTGGAACCTTCCCCGGCACGGGCGGAACGTGTACCGCGACGCTAAATGCTTCGGCGACTTGTACGATGACCGTTGTCTTCGCACCGACGGCCAACGGTTTGCAAACGGATGACATCGAAGTTTCTTACGATAACGGCGTAACAACGCTGACGGCATTGCGCGCGGTTCAAGGAACGGGCGTCGCACCGGCTTTACTCACGGTGAGCGACGGTCCGACGTTTGATTTCGGCGCCGTGGTCGCGACGAGTTCGGTCGACAAAACTTTTACGGTGAATAACTCGGGAAGCTTACCGGCGACTACGATTGTGGGCACCGGACTCACGGCACCGTTTAGTTTCAAAGGCGGGTCTTACCCCGGAACGGGCGGAACGTGCGCCGGTACGATCAACGCTTCGGCGACTTGTACGATCGTCGTGACCTTCGCGCCTTCGGTCACCGGACCGTTCGCAAGCGGTCTTTCGCTGGGTTATTACAACGGCGCTTCGGCACAGACTTCAACCCGCGCGGTTCAAGGAACGGGCGCAACGCCGGCGAATATCTCGATCAGCAACGGCCCGACCTTCGACTTCGGCAACTTGGCGCAAGGTGCATCACTAGATCACACCTTCACGCTGTCGAACGGTGGGGGCGTAAGCGCGACATCGATGACCGGCACCGGTTTGAGCGCTCCCTTTTCTTTCAAAGGTGGAACTTATCCCGGTACCGGCGGAACTTGCGCCGCGATATTAAACGCGACGGCAACTTGTACCGTCGTCGTTAACTACAATCCGACGACGATCGCCGTTCATAACGGTACGATGAACATCGGCTACAACAACGGATTAACGGGCGTAAGTTCAACGCGCGCCGTGACCGGTACGGGCGTTCCGCCCGCGAATCTTACGATCAGCGACGCTACGACTTATGATTTCGGTACGGTCGCGACCGGCGGCGTGGCCGAGAAAATCTTTACCGTCACCAACGCCGGTTCTTACGCGGCTTCGACAATGGCCGGTGCGGGACTCGCGGCACCGTTCACCTACAAGGGCGGAACGTATCCCGGTACCGGCGGAAATTGCGGCGTTACTTTAAACCCCTCGGCGACTTGCACGATCGTCGTTCGGTACGCTCCCGTTTCAACGGGAACGCAATCGAGCACCGTACAAATCTCTTACTACGACGGCGCGAACAACCAAACTTCAGCGCGCGCGGTTCAAGGTACGGGTGCCGCTCCGGCGACGCTTACGATCAACGAAGGTCCCGGCTACGATTACGGCACGGTCGCGAACGGAAGCTTGAACGATAAGTCCTTCATCGTGACGAATTCGGGCGGCGTGAGCGCATTGAGCATCGCGGGCGGCGGCTTATCGGCCCCGTTTGCTTTCAAAGGTGGAACGTTCCCCGGCACGGGCGGAACTTGTACCGCGACGTTGACCGCTTCGACCACTTGTACCTTCGTCGTTACGTACGCACCCACCACCAACGCCGTTCATAACGGCACGGTGAACTTAACCTACAACGACGGCGTCGTCGGCCAATCGACTTCGCGCACCGTTCAAGGTACCGCGGTCGCGCCGGCTAACATTACGATTAGCGACGGCACGGTCTTTAACTTCGGTACGGTCGCGAACGGTTCGTCAAACGACAAAACCTTTACGCTGACGAACGCGGGTGCTTTCAGCGCGTCGGCGATGGCCGGCAATGGATTAAGCGCGCCTTACACTTTCAAGGGCGGAACGTATCCCGGTTCGGGCGGAACTTGTTCGACGACGCTGGCGCCGTCGGTGACATGTACGGTCGTCGTCAATTTCTCGCCCACCGCGAGCGCGACTTACAACGGTACGATCAATATTGATTACAACAACGGCGCGGTTGTCTTGAGCTCAACCCGCGGCGTGACCGGGATTAGCGCGGCACCCGCGGCGCTCGCGATCAGCGACGGTCCCGGGTATGATTTCGGAACGCGCGCGACGGGATCAACCACCGACAAATCATTCACCGTCAGCAATACGGGCGGAGTTCCCGCGACTTCCGTTTTGGGCACCGGTTTAGCCGCGCCCATTACGTTCAAAGGCGGAACTTACCCCGGTACGGGCGGTACATGTAGCGCGACGATCGCGGCCGCGGCTTCTTGCACGGTCGTCGTTAACTACTCGCCGGTCGGAACGGGTCCGCAGTCGGCGACCTTGTCGCTCGGTTTCAACGACGGCGTTACGGTTCAAACTTCGACGCGTACGATTCAAGGTACGGGCGCCGCGCCCGCTTCACTCGCGGTCAGCGACGGCCCCACTTATAATTACGGCGATATCGCTAACGGCGGAACGACCGACAAATCATTTACGATTACGAATTCGGGCGGCGTCACCGCGGCCGCGGTTAGCGGCGGCGGCATTAGCGCTCCTTATTCATTCAAAGGCGGAACGTTCCCCGGCACGGGCGGAACTTGCACGACGACTCTAAACGCGTCGGCCACTTGTACGATGATCATCACTTTCGCGCCGACTTCGGCCGGTACGCAGACCGCGACCGTCAATGTCACTTACACCGACGGCGTCACCGGTCAAACCGCTTCGCGCGCATTGACCGGTAACGGCGTGATGCCCGCGATGCTGACGGTGAGCGACGGCGCGACTTACAATTTCGGCCCGGTCGTTGCGACCGGCTCGGCAGATAAAACTTTTACCGTTTCCAACTCGGGAAGCTTACCGGCCACGTCGTTGGTGGGCACCGGACTCACAGCTCCGTTTACTTTCACGGGCGGCGCTTATCCCGGTACCGGCGGAACTTGCGCTGGAACTTTGAACGCCGCCGCTTCGTGTACGGTCGTCGTTACGTTCAGCCCCGCGGCGACCGGCCCGTTCTCGGGCACTTTAAATTTGACTTATAACGACGGCGCGCAATCGCAAACCGCCGCCCGCGCTTTACAAGGTACGGGCGCGACGCCGGCATTGATCAATATTAGTGACGCGACGACTTTCAACTTCGGCACCGTCGCCAACGGCTCGACGCAAGACAAGACTTTCACGCTCACAAACGCGGGCGGCGTTCCCGCTTCGGGCATGTCGGGCACCGGCTTAACCGCACCTTATACTTTCAAAGGCGGAACTTATCCCGGGACCGGCGGGACTTGCTTAACGACGCTCGCTTCGAGCGCGACCTGTACCGTCGTCGTGAATTACAACCCGTCGACGATCGCGACGCACAACGCGACGATGACGATCTCGTACAATAACGCCCTGAGCGCGCAAACTTCGACCCGCGCAATCACCGGCACCGCGGTTGCGCCCGCGAGCATCATGATCAGCGACGGCGCAACTTACGACTTCGGTACGCTCGCCACCGGCGCTTCGGCCGACAAGATTTTTACGCTGACCAACGCCGGCGCGTTCGCGTCTTCAACGATGACGGGTACGGGTTTGGCCGCACCGTTCGCGTTCAAAGGCGGAACTTATCCCGGCACCGGCGGGAATTGCGGCGCTACGCTGAACGGTTCGGCTTCGTGTACCATCGTGGTGACTTACTCGCCGCTCGCGACCGGTTCGCAATCAAGTTCGATCAGCATTACTTACTACGATGGCGCGAACAATCAGACATCTGCACGCGCCGTTCAAGGTACGGGCGCGGCACCCGCGACGCTTACGATCAGCGACGGTGCGACTTACAACTTCGGTACGGTCGCCGCGGGTTCGGCCAACGACAAATCATTCACGCTCACCAATTCGGGCGGCGTCAGTGCGGTCTCTATATCGGGCGGCGGACTCAGCGCTCCGTTTAGCTTCAAAGGCGGAACGTTCCCCGGTACGGGCGGAAATTGTACGGCCACCTTATCGTCATCGGCCACTTGCTCGATCGTCGTCACTTACAATCCCACGATCAACGGCAGCGATTCGGGCACGATGACGGTTTCGTACAACGACGGCGTCACTTCGCAATCGACCACGCGCGGAGTTTCGGGTACCGCGGTTGCGCCGGCTACGATCAGCATCAGCGACGGCCCGACGTTTAACTTCGGCAGCGTCGCGAACGGGTCGAACAACGACAAGATCTTTACTTTAACGAACACCGGAGCCTTCGGCGCTTCGAGCATGACCGGTACGGGATTAGCGGCGCCTTATTCTTTCAAGGGTGGATCGTATCCCGGCTCGGGCGGAACTTGTTCGACCACATTGGCTTCGAGCGTAACGTGTACGATCGTCGTCAACTTCGCACCGACGGTAAGCAATACGCACAACGGTTCGATCAGCATCAATTACAACAACGGCGCGACGACTTTAAGTTCGACTCGCGCGGTGACGGGCATCAGCGCTCCGCCCGCGGTGCTCGCGATCAGCGACGGTCCGACGTTTGATTTCGGTACGCGCGCGACGGGTTCTTCGACCGACAAATCTTTCAACGTTAATAACTCGGGCGGCGTTCCCGCGACCGCGGTCGCCGGCACGGGTTTAGCGGCGCCGTTCACGTACAAGGGCGGAACTTATCCCGGTACGGGCGGCACGTGTTCGACGACGATCGCGGCCGGCGCAACTTGTACGGTGATCGTGACTTACGCACCGACGGGTACGGGTCCGCAAAGTAGTTCGATCAGTTTAGCTTACGCCGACGGCGTGACGAACCAAACGTCCGCGCGCGCGGTTCAAGGTACGGGCGCGGCGCCGGCTTCGCTTTCGATCAGCGACGCGACGACTTATAACTTCGGAAATATCGCCAACGGCGGAACGGTCGACAAATCATTCACCGTGACGAACTCGGGCGGCGTTGCCGGAACGGCCTTGAGCGGCGGCGGCCTTTCGGCGCCGTACTCCTTTAAGGGTGGAACTTTCCCGGGCACGGGCGGAACTTGTACTACGACTTTGAACGCTTCCGCGACTTGTACGATGACCGTCACCTTCGCGCCGACTTCGGCGGGTGTGCAAACCGCGACGATCGATTTGGCTTACAACGACGGAGTTACCGCACAAACGGCGACTCGTCCGTTGACCGGCACGGGCGTGACGCCGGCTATCCTAACTTTGAGCGATGGCCCGACGTTTGACTTCGGTCCCGTCGTTTCAACCGGAAGCGCAGACAAGACTTTCACGCTCACAAACAGCGGAAGTTTACAGGCGACGGCGCTTTCGGGCGGCGGCTTAACCGCTCCGTTCACTTACAAAGGCGGAAGCTTTCCCGGTACGGGCGGAAATTGCGGCGTAAGCTTGAACGCATCGGCTTCATGTACCGTGGTGGCAACGTTTAATCCCACGACGACCGGTTCGTTCTCGTCAACGATGAGCGTGGCTTACAATGACGGCGCGATGGCGAAGAACGCGACGCGCGCGATTCAAGGAA